>JAFLCH010000038.1 GCA_017303775.1 Anaerolineae bacterium
ATTCACCTGAAGGCGGAGGGCGTGCCCCGTCAACTGCCGGCGGCGGTCGAAGCGGCGGGGTATCGAATCATCATGGAAGGGATGACGAATGTCGTCAAGCATGCTCAGGCACATGATTGTACGATTCGATTAGATGTGGACGCGCAGCAGAACCCAGCGCGCATGCTGATCACCGTAGAAGATGATGGGGTGGGTTTACCTGAGAAAGTACGGGCGAACGTCGGGCTGCGGTCGATGCGAGAACGAGCTGAGGAGTTGGGCGGGATGTTTGAAATCCAGCCGCGCAGGATGGGCGGCACCCGTGTTATGGTCTCACTGCCGCTGGAAGAAGGGGGTCATGAAGTATGACTGAAAACGTGATCCGGTTATTGATCGTCGATGACCATACGCTGTTCCGGGAGGGACTGCGGGCGATCTTCCTCGCGGTCACAGACATCGAAGTGGTGGGTGAAGCAGCAAGCGGCGAGGAAGCAATCGAGAAAGCAGCGCAATTGAAGCCGCATGTGATCCTGATGGATATTCAGATGGGGGGGATGAACGGCATTGAGGCGGCGGTGTATATCCTCGAAAGGCTGCCGGATACCAAGATCATCATGCTGACGATGATGGAAGACAGCGAGTCGTTGTTCGCGGCAATGACGGCAGGCGCACGAGGCTATGTCCTCAAGGGGGCAGATAAATCCGAAGTGCTGCGGACGATTCGAGCCGTCGCGAGTGGAGATGTATTGTTCGGGGCAGCGATTGCTAACCGCGTGTCCGACTATTTTCGCAGGTTGAACGGCGCTGCAAGCCAGCGGAACGCACCTGATGCGCCGTTCCCGGAACTTTCCGAACGCGAACGCGCGGTGCTGGATCAGATCGCACGCGGGCTGAACAATCATGAGATCGCGGGACAGCTCCATATCACCGTCAAGACGGTGAGCAACCACATCTCCAATATCTTCAGCAAATTGCAGGTCGCTGACCGCGCGCAGGCGATTATTCGAGCGCGGGACGCTGGACTTGGGAAAGATAAGCGATCATAAATACTCAACCCTTCTACCAACGACTGCAATCCGAACTGGTCACATGGGCTGAATCTATCGCGGAGATTCGGGCGATCCTCGTCGTGGGGTCACAGGCACGACAGGTCAAACCAGCAGATGAGTACTCCGATCTGGATGTGGTGCTGTATACCGTGGAGGGATTCGAGCAAAAAAGCGAGAACTATCTTCAATGGCTGCGCGATTTTGCCCCGGTCTGGATGATTGTTGAGGATCACGGTGAGGCGACAAAGGGTTGGCTGATCCTGTATCAGGGGGGTGTCAAAGTCGATTTCTCCGTTAAGTCTATTGGCAGGCTTCAACGAGTGATTCATGAAAAGCGCTTGAGGAGCGAACAGGAGCGCGGCTACACAATCCTGCTGGACAAAGATGGGATCGCGGCACAGCTCCCAGCCCCTACCCTATTTGATCCGCCGCCGTACACGCCACCGACACAGGCACAGTTCATCACGTGTGTAGAAGGTTTTTACTATGGCACGGTGTATCTGGCTAAGCAACTTGTGCGCGGCAACCTGTGGAAGGTCAAATGGGCGGATCAGATTCAACAGAGGATGCTGCTGGAGATGCTGGAATGGCACGCTCACGCGACCCACAATGAACCGGTGGACACCTACAGTCGGGGCGATTTTATGCGCGATTGGGTGAGCGAGACTACGTGGCAGGAATTGCACAGTGTATTTGCTCACTTTGACGCTGAAGACAGTTGGCATGCGCTGTTGGCTTCGATCCGTCTGTTCAGGCGATTGATGGAGGAAACTTCAGCCAAACTGGATTACGACTATCCGCGAAAGATGGTCGAAGAAGTGACAGACTATGTTCTTTTGGAAGTGAGGTAACCCATGAAACTCACACTCATTGCCATTGGATCACGGGGGGATGTGCAGCCGATTGTCGCATTGGGGCGCGGACTATTGGATGCGGGTTACGCGGTGCAGATGGTCACGATGGCGAGCTTCGAGCCGATGGTACGCGGGCAGGGATTGGATTTCTTCCCGGTCGCGGGCGACGCACAGGCTCTTACCAATGAAATGATGCTGGCCGGTATGAAAGGAAATGGACTCAATTTGCTGTCGATGTATCGCGGTATCATGCGGACGTTTGGCGCGATGACGCAAAGCTATCAGGAAACGTTTGCCGCCGACGCGCTGCGCGACTCCGACGCGATTTTGAGCCAGCTTCCGGGAGGGTTCTACGGCTATGATCTGGCGGAACATCTGCGCGTGCCGTATATCGCGCTTTCGGTCATCCCACAGGAAATCACAGGGGCATATCCTTTATCGCTGCTGCCGGTACAGTCCTCGTTCGGAGCGTGGTACAACCGTCTGACTTACTACATGGGTCAACAATTGGCATGGCATCCGTTCCGCAACTCGATCAATGAATTTCGACAACAGCTCGGTCTGCCGCACGCGTCCTTCTGGTGGGGGAATATGCGCCGTATGAGGCGTGAGCGCGTCCCCGTCGTACAAGGATTCAGCCAGCATGTCATTCCGGAGCAGCCTGAATGGGGCGAACATGTGCATACGACGGGCTACTGGATGCTGGATGAAGCCGGATGGGAAGCATCCGACGCCCTGCTAAGGTTTCTGGAGGCCGGTGATGCGCCCGTGTTCATCGGTTTCGGCAGTATGCCCGTCCCTGACCCAGCAGCAACGACACGCCTGATCCTTGAGGCGCTTCAGCGGAGTGGTAAACGGGGTCTTTTGCACGCGGGATGGGCGAGATTGGGTGGCGTTGAACTCCCTGACAGCGTCTTCTGCCTCGATTACGCCCCTTATGGGTGGTTGTTCCCGCGCATGGCGGCGATCATCCATCATGGCGGTTCGGGGACAACCGGATTCGCGCTGCGTTCCGGTGTGCCATCAATGGTTGTCCCTTTCACAGCGGATCAGCCGTTCTGGGGGAGAAGAACCTGTGAACTGGGCGTCGGGCACGCTCCGATTCCCTTTGCGAAGCTGACTTCTGATCACCTTGCGGCTGCGATTAAGATAATGACCACAAATAGGGACATGCAGCGACAGGCTGTTGAGTTGCGCGATGCGATGGCAGTGGAAAACGGCATACAGCGTGCGGTCGAGATTATTGAACGTCATGTGGTTTGATGGGTGAGTCCTGATTTCCCGATCTAATCGGGAACAAGTCCCATGACAGCAGGACGGGCATTCTCCTAGAGTAGAAATTGTCAAGCGTACTCTAGGAGAAAATTACTGTGAAACAAATGATTCGACTCATACTGATATTCGTACTACTCACTGTTTCTGGCTTCTTGAGTTTATCCGCCCAAGAAGACAATGCACAGCGCAATAAACAAATCTATCTCGATGTGGCAACCCAATACAACGCGGGCAATCGTGAAGCCTTCTTTAACATGATCGCCGACCCCTTCATGATGAACCAAGGTGACACCGTACTTGCCCAAATGTCCCCAGATGACGTGCGGGGTTACGACAATGCGCTCGCCGCCGCCATGCCTGACATCCAAATGAACCCGACCGTGGCCATCGCGCAGGGTGATTGGGTGGCTGTGCATGTGACATGGACGGGGACGTTCACCGAGCCGTTCAGCTTTGCTCCGTTTGGGCCGGACGCATTCCCCCCGAACAATCAAGCCATCACATGGACAGAGATGACTTTCCTGCGCTTCAATGCAGAGGGGCTGGTGGATGTGGCATGGCTCTTGGGTGAACCTACGCTGCTGTTCGGGCAAATGGGCATGTTCCCGCCATCGGAAGGGACGCGCAGCGGAACGCCGATTGAAGGCGCAGCGGGCTATCAGACGTTGAGCGCCGACGAACTTGCCGCTACATTCACCAGCGGCATGGAAGCGCGCAATCCGGGGGTGTTCGGGGAGATGATTGGGCGTGGATTTGGGGGCGACAATTCCGGTTTCTATACCGATCCGTATGTGGCATGGGGTTTCGGCGGTGCGTATTCCGTGACAGCGGCGCAAACTGCTGAAGAAGCCGCATTCCCGGCGATGCTGGCAGCCGCAATGCCTGACCTTGCGGTGGAACAGACGGTGACGGTGGCAGAGGGCGATTGGGCCGCGACGCTCATCGTCCTGAGCGGCACCTTCACCGAGGACATCAACTTCTTCGGCATGCCGCTGACCGCGACCGGTGAAACGATCACGTGGCAGTTTGGAGCGATTGACCGCTTTGACGCCGACGGGAAGATTGTCGAAGAGTGGATTGAGGGCGATGCTACTCCGCTGCTCATCGGCTTGGGGATCATGCCGCCGATGGGTCAGTAGACCGCTGCTAGGTGCATGAAAACGACAAATGTGGAAAGCTGAGATATGCTTTCCACACTTGTAATTCCTCGGAGAGTCGCCATGTCCTCTGCGTCACATGCCACCCCTACACACACACACAACCAGCGTTTGCTGAGATGGGTTCGCCGACTCTGGTTGCTGCTTGCCGGATTCTTGTTCCTAATCTTCCTGCTCGCAATCCCCGCAACTTATGAAATGCTGCAAACACCGTGCCTCCTAGAATCCCGTGATTGTGGGAGTTGGGCATATCCAACCCCCGAATCGATTGCAATATTGGAGCAGTCGAGTGTATCACTGCAAGCTGCAGCACTTTATCTGATCGGATTATTCACAGCGGTCTCTGTGGTCTTTTGGATCGTCGGTCTGCTCATCTATCACTACCGCCGTGACCGATGGTTCACCCTACTGGCCGCCCACTTGATGATCCTGAACGGTATGGGGGGCACCTCGCTGGTCTTCATCAGCGGGTTAACCTTCACCGATCTACCAGATTGGATGGGGATCACTGTTGGACTACTGACAGTCCCGATGTATCAGTTTCTTTCATTGTTCTTCCTGCTTTTCCCCAATGGAAGGTTCTATGGGCGCTGGAGTTTCATCCCGTTCATCCTCATCTGCCTGAACACCTTCTTCTGGATCGTACCAAACCCGGTTTTGAACATTCAATACTGGTCTCCCACAGCTTCGGGCATGTGGTTAACAATCGTTTTTGGGAGTCATTTCCTTGTCCAGATCATCCGCTATCGGAAAATGTATACCCATAGCGAGCGCCAGCAAACTAAGTGGATCATCTTCGGCTTTAGCGTCCCTGTTGTCATACTTTTCATTTCGGGCGTACTGATAGGCGACACTCCAGCGCATCAAGTACATCCCATCCTCAATGGCACGCTTGCCAGCATGGTTTACCTGCCAATTGGTTTATCCATTGGCATCGGTATTCTTCGTTATCGCCTGTGGGATATTGATGTCATCATCAATCGGACGTTGTCGTTCGGCGCGCTGACGGGCATTCTGATCGCGGTGTATGCACTGGTCGTCACCACGCTCAGCCAACTTGTACAGGATGATGGAAACTTCGTCGTCTCGCTGCTGGGCGCGGGCGTCATCGCCGTGCTGTTTCAACCCCTGCGGCAGCGGCTTCAGAATATTATCAACCGCCTGATGTTTGGCAGGCGCGACGAACCGCTGGCCGTGATGACCGAACTGGGCGCGAGTTTGGAGAAGATGCTCTCGCCCGATGCGGCGCTGCTGCACCTTATCGAGATGACGGCAGCAACGCTGCGGCTGCCGTATGTTGGAATCGAGCGTGCTGATACGACCGAGCGTGTGGCGGTGGGAAATCTGCGGGACGAGCCAGTGAGATTTCCGCTGGTCTATCAGGGGCAAATCATTGGTGGGCTGATCGCCAGCTCACGCTCGCCGGGTGAGACGCTCAACGCAGCGGATCGGCTGGTGCTGGAAGGGGTAGCGCGTCAGGCTAGCGCTGTCGTCCATGCTGCGCGCCTCACCCACGATCTTCAGGTGTCGCGTCAGGAAATCCTAACCACCCGTGAAGAAGAACGCCGCCGCTTGCGCCGTGATTTACACGACGGCCTTGGACCCGCGCTGGCAACCTTGACGCTGCAAGCAGAAGCCGCCCGCGAATGGCTATCGACAAACCCTGACAAAAGCAATGCCCTGCTGGGCGAAATCATCGCAGGATCGCAAAGCACGCTGGCAGAAATTCGGCGCATTGTCTATGCGCTGCGACCACCAGCGCTCGATGATCTCGGTCTACTCTCGGCCATCCAAGAGCAGGCACGCAAGCTCTCGAATAACGACCTGAAGATTGTGATTGAGACGCCGGAAAACCTGCCCGTCCTGCCAGCAGCGGTGGAAGTGGCGACATACCGAATCATCCAAGAAGGGCTGACGAATGTGACTCGTCATGCTAGAGCACGCACCTGCAAAGTTTCGCTCGCCATCAACGGGCATATGGATATCGCGATTGAGGACGACGGCGTCGGCATTCCAACACCCTATCGTGCGGGCGTTGGTCTCAAGTCTATCTATGAGCGGGTGGATGAGTTGGGCGGCTCATGCCAGATCGAGTCACATCCGGGAATGGGAACGCGCATCAGAGTCTCGCTGCCGAGACGTTAGGAATAATGAATGGATACGATTACCGTACTCATTGTAGATGATCATCTCCCCTTCCGCACCGGGCTGCGCGCGCTGCTGGAATCCACACCAGCGCTCATGGTGGTTGGGGATGTCGGTTCCGGGGATGAAGCGATCCGGCTGGCAGCAAAGCTCCAACCAGATGTCATCCTGATGGATATCCAGATGTCTGCGATGAATGGCATCGACGCTACCCGACACATTCTCGCCACCAGCCCACACATTGCCATCCTGATCCTGACAATGTTCGAGGACGATGACTTCGTTTTTGCAGCGCTGCGCGCGGGAGCGCGGGGGTATCTGCTGAAAGGCACGATGAAGGCAGATTTGCTGCGGGCGATCCAATCGGCGGCCAGTGGTGAGGCGATCTTCGGCGCTGGCATCGCCCGGCGCGTTATCCAGTATTTCGCCGAGTCGCGTCCTACGAACGCCACACCACCATATGCTTTCCCGGATCTGACACAGCGTGAACGCGAAATCCTTGACCTGATCGCGAGTCATGAGAATAACGCTGAGATTGCCGAACGCCTTGGCCTGAGTTTGAAGACGGTGCGCAACCACGTTTCGAACATCTTCAGTAAGCTACAGGTGGTTGATCGGGCACAAGCAATCCTCCGCGCACGAGAAGCTGGATTAGGGGATCAGTAGCGTCGGGCAACGATCACAGAGTTGGTGATGCTTGGGCGCACGAGTGGTATTCAATGATGAATCCGCGATTGACGAGGATATGGCGAGCCAACCAATAATGGGTGTGGTGTTCCAGCTTCCGAGGCAGATGATCTGACGAACGACGTCACGTCAGGATGCTGCTTCATGGGATAGACACCTGATTTCGTGACATCAAATATAAACCAGCCTCAGAGCTTAAGGGGTTTCTTGTTCGTGTTATGTTACCGCTTTGCGCACGCGATCATGACATCTAGACTTAGTGGTTTCGCAGGTTTACTAGCAGCGCATCTACAGAGTGACACTCGACACACGTTTCATCATTGATGATCTGCCAGTGGGGTTCATCTGCAGGATCAACCCGAATCACGGGTGTATGTGGCTGTCGGGCTGTTAATACTTCATAGCCCTGTCGCTCCAGCGCACGCTTCGTCCACACAAAATGGGTACCCTCCCCTTCCAATACAGCCACCTTCGAACGCTTCTCAGGTAGATGAAAAGCACCGGTCATCCGGTCGAAGGAAACAGATGTACTATGAAAGGCCGATTCGAATGCTCCACTGAGCACCAAATCTTCAGGCAGACCAACCTGAACTTGTCCTGTATAAGGCAGCAACCACATCTGATCGGCACAACGCAGTGCGAGATCGAGATCATGCGTAGAGAGCAGTACAGCACAGCCTGTCCGTAACGCGAGATCCCGCAGCAGAGCCATGCATTCGACACGACGCGGTAGATCAAGGTATGCAGTGGGTTCATCAAGTATCAGTAGATTGGGTTCCTGCGCTAAAGCGCGGGCGATCAAAATTTTTTGGCGTTCGCCGTCGCTCATCTGATTAAATGGGCGATCCGCCAACTGGCCAGCACCTACCCAGTCGATTGAACGGCGTATCACATCGTGATCCTGTCCAGTCAACTTACCCATCAAGCCAGTGTAGGGATGCCGCCCCATAGCAACCAAAGCATATCCCGTAAATAAACCTACCTCCATTTTCTGGGTGAGCACCACACTTAAGCGCTTCGCACGCGCTGTGATACTCATTTGATGAATATCAGCGCCTTCAAGCAAGACATGCCCGTGAAGCGGTTTTTGCATCCCGGCAATCGTCGTCAGCAAAGTGGACTTGCCAGCGCCGTTGGGGCCAATTAAACAGGTCACCGTGCCGGGGTGAATTTGAGTAGTAAAGGGGTGGACAACTTCATGGGGTAAAATGCCCCGTTGAGGGTAGCCCGCACTTAAGGATTGAATTTGCAGTAAAGGAACGCTCATGATGCGAATGTCTCCTTCATATTCTGGCGACCAAGGATGACCCAAATGACGGCAGGAGCACCGATAAGCGCAGTAACAGCGTTCAGAGGAAGTACGAGCGAGCTTCCCGGCACATCAGCGATAATTGAGGCAATTAAGGCAACAGTGGCGCCCATCAAAATGGTGGTCGGGATCAATATGCGATGATCAGAGGTATTAAATAAGCTGCGGCAAAAATGTGGCACGGCAATTCCAAGGAAACCAATCGGGCCACAAAACGCTGTGATCGTCCCGGCAAGAAGAGCGGTAATCATGATGAGGGATATACGCACGCGTCGTAGATTAACCCCCATGCTGGAAGCATAGGCTTCCCCCATGAGGAGAACATTGAGTGGCTTGCTCAACAGGAACACGATCACCAACCCGACAATTACGATAGGCATAATAACCGCGAGCTGATCCCACGTCACCCCACTGAAATTACCGAACGTCCAATTGATATAAGCTTGGATGCGTTCCGGAATGCTGAAATAAAGCAGCACACTGACGGCTGCGCTCGTTAGATAACCGAACAACAGACCGATCACCAAGAGCGTGGTTCCGCTAGCAACACGACGCGCCACCCACAGGACGATCACCATAACGCCAGCAGATCCCATGCTAGCGGCGACTGCCAGCGCTAGATCGCCAAATAATCCCAATCCTGTGAGCAAGGTGGTCGTAACCGAACCAATCGTCAGGACCACCAAAGCCACACCGAGACTAGCGCCAGAACTTACACCGAGGACGAATGGGTCAGCCAGCGGGTTCCGGAAAAACGTCTGCATAAGCAGTCCGCTTACACCGAGCGCAGCACCAGCCAAGATAGCGGTGATGGCTTGTGGCAAGCGAAGATTAAGAATAATAGTCGTCCAGATAGCTTTGCTAGCTTGTTCCCCAGATAGCACGCGAAACACGTCTTCTAGCGGGATGGTCACCGAGCCAAGCACGAGACTCACTAATAAACTGGCAACTAGCAGCATGCTGAGGCTGATGAGCAACAGCGGCTTAGCAGCAGGCATCGCAGAAGAAGTCCGCGTTGTGTGGATGACGGTCTGTGTGAGTAATAAGCGCTGTGCCATGAATATACATCTCCTCGATCCGCGTTTCTTTCACAGTGGTTTTTACTATCGAATTCTGATTGCGTGGAGATAGGGCGGAAGACCGCCCTATCCGTGAACGCATCTTAACGACCTTTGCCTAACAGTTGATAGAAGGTGAATTCGTGATCGCTCAACAGTTCTGGATGGAAAATCGCGATTAGATCGGCAAGGATAAGATCTGGATACGCCGCACCTGTTTCGAAATAATCACTACCTCCATTGCTGTTCATACGCAGGTTATTGTTCCAGAGATTGCCGTTCTGGAAGGCAGCAAACACGGCAAAGCGCGAGTCATCGGCGAGCATTTGTTCCTGCGTTTGCCAGAATTGATTGATATTCACCCAGAACTCGGCCTCAGCACCCTGTTCGAGCACCACTTCAAAATCCAACGGATTGCTGGTACCGGGTGCATCCGCCCACAGAAAAGCTGCGCCTGCATCACTTAGTAACTGTGCGATGGTGCTGTCACCACCCGGCATATACCAAGTGCCACTATATGGACTGGCAGTGATCACGGACGGGTGAGTTTCCACATTGGCCGTCAAAGACTTGAGTGCTTCATAGCGTTCTGCAACACCTGCAAACAGATCGGAGGCTAGGGTTTCGGTATTGAAGAACAGCGCAATGTACTTTCCCCATTCCGCCTGCCCCAAGGGGGAAGTATCGGTATAGTCGGCATTGAGTACAGCGGGAATACCAGCATCGTTAAGCTGGGCGAGCGTTGTCCCACCCGCAAAAAATTCTTGTGCCATCACCAGATCGGGTTCAATACTAAACAACAATTCGATGTTGATTTCACCCCCCGTACCCCCACCGCCGATTTCGACAATGTCGCCTGCTATGACCCGATCAATCACTGCCTGATTACTGGTATACAATGAGGTATCAACCCCGACCAGATGACCAAGCAGCCCTTGACCATCAACATGCGGGAGCATGCTGGTAGACATGGTTACAAAACGTTGGATCGGAATTTCGAATGCGGGTATGCCTTCGTATCCTTCGGGCGCGGGAGTACCACACTGGATAAGGATGTACTGCATTGGCGATTCCGCACCGACCCAAGGCAGAATGGTCACTAGTTTATAATTATTGAAGTATTCTACGGCGAGGTTTTTGGCATAATCGATTGTCACTTTCGATGGGAAATAATCGATATTCGGATCATAGGTTTCGACACAGCCATCGCGGAAATTTTCCATTGGTTCGCCCTGCGCGGCAATGGTGTTTACGCTGAAAAGAAGGGAGACTAATAGGAAGACACTGACGAAAGTTTTGTGCGTTGTATTCATCGAACATCCTTTTGCTGATGCTATACGGTCAAATAAAAACCCGCTCTCGGGCGGGCAAACGGTCGTTTAATACGTTAGCTCGCACCCTTTCTCCACGAAGGACACTAAGACTGAACAATATCCAGATGAGTCATCGGGCTTCGGCATAACCACCGTTACCGTTGCGGGACAGCGCCGGATTTACACCGGACTTCCCTCATGCAAGATACTGTGTTTTTATGATGAGATCCTGCTCAGTTCATCGTCATCTGCCTCAATTATTTCGCCGGAAAATGAGCGGAACGCCGCACAACGCCGGTCTTGCTGATCACCAACGCTTCAGCATCCGGTTGGGCTGCGATCATTGTCAAACCGGCATCCGCACCCATGACCATTAGGGAAGTAGAAAGTGCATCAGCATCGCAGGCAGTCGGGGCAATTACAGTGGCGCTGCTCAACTCATCGGGGGATGCGCCCGTATGCGGGTTCAGGATGTGATTTAAGCGCCGATCTGGTGTAAAGGTATATTGGTAGTCACCAGATGTCGCCATTGCATGGCTGACAAGTTGTGCAGTGATGGGCGGGATGTTGTGGGTTCCCGGCGGTTGTTGAATAACCACTTGCCACGTATGCGCCACATCACTGCCATAGGTTTGCAAGTCGCCCCCCAATTCCACCAGTATTTGTTCAAAGCCGAATTCACGCAGAACAGCGGCACCCGCATCAATAATGTAGCCTTTGGCGATTCCATCGAGTGTTATCGCCATGCCTTGTAGTTTTAATCGGATGACACGATCAGTAATTTCGATCTGGCGGTAATCAACCAACTGTTTAGCAGCGACAATCTGTGCATCATCCGGCAGCGTACCTGACACTGCTGAGTGACGATACTTCTCAAGCAACGATTCGACTGTGACATCAAACGCGCCGCCGGTCAGATCTCCGTATTCGATTGCTTTGGTCAGAACAGTTTTCAGTTCAGGATGCGGATCACTCAATGTCCCCATGATGTTCAACTGGCTCAATTGGCTGTACGGACGAAAGCGGCTAAAGACATCCTCAAGTTCAGCCATCCGATCAAATGAGGCGTTGATAGCTGCGCGCGCCTGATCTTGATCCACGCTGATGATGTTCAGGTGAGCGATGCTACCCAGAAGCATACGCGTTTCCTGTACCTCTCGTACTTGTTGACGCGATCGCGCCAAACTGGACAGCCCAGCTCCGCAGGCAGTCGCTAATCCAGCCATCGCTGTTATGCGAATGAATTGGCGGCGTGATAAACGTGCGGGTTGGCGATTCATGATCCGTTCCTCGTCGCTGCAGGGGTCACAGTTGAATAGTCTGCCTGCGCCGTCAGTATAACTGGATTGCGGGTATTCGTTGGGGTCACCTGAGCTGATGTTTGATCTTCCGAAGAAAATGCCAGCACGAGCGTCATGACAACCATGACTACCGCGACGCCCACATAACCGATTAGGAGATACTGTCGTTTGTCAACGCTATGGCTGATTTCCTCTTTGCCCATAATTGTTTCACCCAATGCCGCACTTCCCCGACGTAGGACACAACCGGGTCAAGCGGGCAGAGATAATTGCAGAACGGACGGTAAATGACGAGAGAACCAAAGAGCACCATGATGAGCAGAACCCACTGGGGCCAAGAACCTTCCAAGTTGAAAAGCGTACCAAACGGTTCGTAGCTGGCTGCCCCCGGCTGACGGAGTGCGAGACCAAGTACGATCGCGGTAAACGACAACCCCCGCTGCAACCACTGTAATTTATTGTAGATTTGACGCGGTTGGTAAGCCTTTGCACCGGTCAGCGAGCCAAGAAATTCCTGTGTTGCGCCGAAGGGACAGAACCATGAACAGTAGGGATTTTTGCCCTGTACGGATGTAACGATGATGATGCCACCTAGCAAGATGAACCAGTAGAGGTTGTTGCGCCAATCTGGCAGATACCCGGCCAGCAACGAAATCACGTTGGCTATTGTGAGCGGTTTATTGAGCACAAAGCCAAGAATCAACACACCAACGGCCATCACCGCCCAGCGGCCATATTTCTTAAGCGATGAACGCGAGCGTATCCGGTGCAAAAAGAAGCTGACTACAAACAAGGCGATCAGAGTAATTTCCGGTACGCCAAATTTGATGGGACGGGTATCCGGGGGAATGACAGCACCTTCAATGGCTCTTTCAGCAATGCCGTGTACAGCCTGTCGGATACTCTGTGCGACAGCATCGGCGGAAAGCGTCGCGCCGCTTACACCGTCAATGTCATCACCCAAGGTTAGTGCAGCATCATAGCGGACACCGACAAACTGACTGTAGTAATCAGAACGTTCAAGTTGACGGAAGAAATTCGGTGTTTCTGCGTGCTGTATGACTGATACCGCGATGATACTGCCTTCCGGATCAGTTCCAACCAACATGGCAACGGGGCCGCCATAACCGGAAGCGACGCCGACCATTGCATATCCGACAACTACAGGCGATTCATCAACAGCGGAAGCAAATCCGGTGAAGAGACCCCCATCCCCAGCTTCGACGCGCTCCGCATCTGGCAACACTTCTTTGAGGTATGAGTCAAGCTGTGGAGAGGTGTTCTGACCGAAATAACCGATTATCCATGCCCCTACCAGAATCAAGAATGCCAATAGGCTAACCAGTGCCTGCCGCCGCCGCTGGCGAGCGCGGCGGAACTGGATCGTATTCTGAAGTGCTGCCTTATCCATAATAAGCCTAGTAACCGTTCTGCTTTGATTGAACGATGATTCCGGCAGAAAATCTCAGGCGATTTTCTGCCGGAATAGTAAACCTGTAATGCGAAACTAGCTTATGCCTTGGCGGAGGCACCTGCTCCTACTTTTTGCATACCGCGCCAAGCGCGGACAGCGACAATTGCGGTCAGAATCAGGCCGGGAATCCCGAACGAGGCCAGCAACACGGCAGCCGCGCGCGGTTCCAACTCGCTCATTGAGCCGTTATAATTCTCAATAGCAAGCATGAAGAAAATGATCGCAACCAGCAGCAACAACCAATCGAACCACATCAACTTAATGGCCGGGTGTCTGCGAAGGTACAGTGCGCCAGCGCCGAGCAGAAAACCTGCAATGATCCAGAACAACATGGGCTTATCCTTTCTATATTCTGCCTGTGCTTTAGGCGTCCCGATGTCCTTGCCGAGTATCGATACCAAATTCCGAGTAGTCCAAGCTCCACCACTCTTCCGGATCCTTCTGTGGTTGATCTTTCAGGCCCGGTGAATAGACGGTACGGCTGAGTTCGGCCAGTGCACCATTGAAGAGAGTTGTTGTGCCAACTACACTCTTGACCATACTGTGGATTAGTGCCCGGTCTTTAACCGAGAATGGACACACAGCGAAGCAAATGCCGCAGTTCGTACCGACTTCGGCCCAGTAATTGCGGCAGGCGAGCGAATTCTCATACCAAGTGCGGACGCCACCACGACTCCAAGGCCCCTGTGTTTCATAAGATGGTTCGCTGTTGGTGTTCAGCGCACCGGATGGGCAGTAGGTTGCACACGTCTTGCAAGAGCGGCAGAAGTTCATGATACCGGCATCAATTGGACTGGTGGGAGCAAGTGGTAGATTGGTAATCAATTTAAAGACACGCACCATCGGGCCATATTCGGGTGTGATCATGCGGTTCAAACGCGAAAGTTCGCCAAGACCCGCTAACACACCAAAGGCAGGGGAAATTGCCAACGCATTGGTTTCGGCTTCGCCCACCCCATAGTAGCCGATACCACGCAGGAACCCCTGCAACCGGCTCTGAATAGCACGATTCTCTGCATAAGTTAGGGCGGTTGTAGCTGCGCCAACTGGAGTTGGGCTGCGCATCATACCTTCCTGAGACATCTGCACTGTCCACACGATAACCCAGCGTGCACTCTTAGGGATAATACGCTGTGTTTCGGTCTCTTCCGGCACTTCCGTGTCTTCACTGATAACCAGTTCTTTACCGTCCGGATCAATTGCGTAAATCAACTTTTCAGTATTTTCATCCAGTTCGACAAAGCCGACTGTCGCCGCACCAAATGCACGCAGCGCAGAACGGATCATCTCGGAGGCATCCTCTGGTGTACCTTCCCAGCGAGGAATGTTGTTCTCTTCTGGCTTGGCAACATTCTCCGGCCCAAGGAATGATTGTGAGGCACCGATGCCGCTGGCACGATACAGGGCGATATCGCGCGTCGAGTAACCGGGCTGTCCGGCACGATTGCGCTCATAGGCAGCGACAGCGTTCTGTTCTTGCACTGCTTTGAACGCTTCTTCGTCCATATACTTGCTCCAACCACGCCGCACGGTATTACGCTCGTCGAAGCGATAGATGGCTTCCCAGTCGATTTCTACCGTCGGCTTACTAACCGTGCGTGCCCACGGCGGGCGTACCAGAATACCGGGCTTATCGCCCCAGCTTTCGCCTAACTGCTCGATAGGCCCTAAGGCGGTTATGGTGGCAGCTCCCATACTGAGCAACCCCATATCCTTCAACAACTCACGTCTCGTCAAACTTGATGGCATAGTAATCCCTTCCTTATTCTGCATTCCCACGAGCGGGACTGCCTGCAAACATCCTTCTAAACCACGCTTATTCAGCGTGGACGACAGCTCGCACAGCCGCTGCCCGCAGCACTGCACCCTCCACAGGCCGAAGCACTGGCCAGATTCCGCCGCTCGCCAGCACTGCTGCGAGAAAAAATCGCCACCACACTGATTAGCCGCTGCGTGTCTAGCGATTCACACTCGGGGCAGGCGCTCGGGTCGTTTATTTCCGACATAGATTTGCGAACAGGAAATGTGGTGTTGCAGTGTGAGCAATGGTAATCGTAAATGGGCACTTCAAACCTCCTTGCTGCTCTACCAGTAAATAAAAAGAGCCGGTCACACATGTGTGATGTCCGGCTCCCTAAGACTCGTAGGGCTGGCTGGTTCAATATGGTTCTCTGGCTTCACAGCCAAGGTGCTGTGTTACAGTTGCGGCTCAGCACCGGATTTACACCGGTTTCCACCATCATTAGTTAGACAAATTGTGTCAGATTTGGTGTAAGCTGTCTGTCGGGAAAATCACAGCAAATGCATAGAACCATCTGTAGGGGAATTCCCTACAAACAAATCAATCTTTGTGAGTATCAATGCCAAATTCAGGGAGATCCAGATCCCACCAGTCACCGGGGTCTTTTTGCACGCCGTAACCAAATGCATCATCCATATTACGTGTAAGTTCGTCAAGCTCAGGAAAGGTCGCAATCTGCATTCGAACCAGATCATGCATGAAACTACGATTGCGCTTGGAGAACGGGCACACAGAGAAACATATGCCGCAGTTACTACCCAGTTCCTCATACCAATAACGACGGCAGCGAATCGAGTTTTCAAACCATGCTTGATGTCCGGCGTTACTCCATTCACCAGCTGGAACCCAGCCTGGTTCAGTGTCGAAGCTGAGCGCACTTGGGGGACATGCTTCGGCACATTTTTTGCACTTTCTACAGAAACGTGCGATGCCTGCATCAATGGGTTTGTCGGGTGCAAGGGGCAAATCGGTAACGAGTTTGAAAATTCGCACCATCGGGCCGAATTCGGGTGTGATCACGCGGTTCAAACGTGAAAGTTCGCCTAAGCCAGCTAATACGGCAAAGGCTGGCGCGATGCCTAAGCCATTTACGTTCGCTTCGCCTAAGCCTTGATAACCCAGCCCACGCAAGAATTCCTGAACATTGTTCTGAATCATTAACCCACGTTGATAGGTTTCGCTGGTGGTCATCTGCGCGATTTTAGTAGGGGCACGCTTGATGGCAATGTCCGACATCTGCACGGTGTAGACAACTACCCAGCGCGCACTAAACGGGATTACACGTTTCTCGTCGTCTTCATAGGCGTGCCCGATATTCTCGAATTCTATACGCTTCCCATCATTATCTACACCATATATTAATTTGCGGGTGCGTTCGTCCAACTCAACAATTCCAACCGAGGCAGCGCCCATCTGCTGCATGGCGACTTTGAGCAGGCGTGAATTCTCCTCGTGCGTACCTTCCCAGCGGGAAACACCCAAGTCTTTGGGAGTTGGAGCTAGGCCAGCCCCTAAAAAGCTGCGGGGCAACACATCTCCAGCGGCTGAAAATGCATTCGCTAGAGCAAGATCTTTCAATGTGAATCCCGGCTCGTTATTAGTCAAGCGTGTGAATTGATTTTGGAGGCGCACAGTTTCGAGATAGGTATTTTCCTCAGCACTGCCAAAGCGTCCTAATGCAGGATTTCCTGCCAGTATGTTGTGCGCCGCATCAACACGCTGCATCACTTCCCAATTAATACCTGTTGTGGGTTGATCCACCTGCCGCACCCACCATGGACGACGGTAGACACCTCCTGACATCCGTGCGCCTAGAGAATGCCCGCTG
Source organism: Anaerolineae bacterium (assembly GCA_017303775.1). GTDB lineage: Bacteria > Chloroflexota > Anaerolineae > Aggregatilineales > Phototrophicaceae > CFX2. The sequence continues at coordinate 17,231 of JAFLCH010000038.1, forward strand.
GCGACCAGTGCGACTGTGCCAACTGCACCTGTGGTGACACCAGCTACCCCTAACGTCTGAATGAATTGGCGGCGAGTTAGTGACTTTTCTTTGGCTAGATGATTCTCGGGCCGAGAAGGATCCTCGGCATCAAGGTCACTAGCACGCGCACTAAGGCGGTAATGTGGATGACTGTGTGCGTCGATACCACGCATGATATTGACGATCAAACCGGCAGCCAGTAGACCCACAGACAATCCACCGGCCAGCACAGCAGCCTGATGCTCACCTTCCTGAATACTCGTCAAAGTGTATTCAAAGAGGAGTGCTAATAATAAAATCCATAACAACCATCCCAGCCATTCGGTCAATACACGCTTCCGGATACGCAGATGATGATAGCGTGGTGGCGTTCGAGTGAAATAGTCACGATTCGGAGAATTGTTCATTTGGATTCAAGTAGTCCATTTTTGAGCGCATATTGCACGAGTTCGGCGCGGTTTTCGAGTTTAAGCTTTTCCATGAGCCGCTGCCTGTAGGTATCCACAGATTTAGGGCTGATGAACAACAACTCACCAATCTCCCGGCTACTGTAGCCAAGAGCCGTCATGACCAACACCTCGTGTTCACGTTCGCTTAGGAGTTCTAACCCTTTAGGATGGGACGGAAGCAGCGATTCATCCCCTCGATAATCACTGATGAGCACGTGTGTCGCTTCGGGAGTCAGGTAAGAACCGCCGCTGGCCACAACGCGTATTGCCTTGATCAGCTCGGTATCTGCACTGCTTTTCAGGATGTAACCTGCGCCACCCATCTTGACGACATGTCGGATATACTGTGTATCGGCATGCATCGTCAAAACGAGCACGCGTGTGTGGGGATATGATTTGCTGATCTGCTCAATGATGTCCAGTCCTTTGACCTTTGGCATCATGAGATCCAGCACGATGATATCCGGTTGATGCACAGCAATTGCGTGCAAAGCTTCCTCGCCATCACCTGCCTCGCCAACAACAACAATATCCGATTCAGCATTGAGTAGCGCCCGCAATCCAGCGCGTAGTACCGCGTGATCATCAGCCAAAACAATACGAATTACCGGATCAGTCATGCGCTATTCCCTTCACGCAACACCACAGGTAGAGAAAGTTCGACTGAGACGCGAGTGCCCTGCCCCGGGCGCGAATCGAACATTAATGTACCACCCAGCAGTTCGATTCGTTCCTGCATGCCCAGCAACCCCAGACCGCGATTCTTCATGCCGAGCATTCGCTCCATATCAAAACCGCATCCATCGTCTATAACGGACAAATGCAGTCTGGTAGTTTGACGTTCGATCACAACGCTTACATGCGCAGCATTGGCATGCCGTAAAATGTTCGTCAGTGCCTCTTGAATCACACGATACAATACGATTTCCATATCGCGAGGCAAACGTTCTTGTTCCATATTGCGCGGTTGAAAATCGACCTTTAGACCCGATTTGTTAGCATAGTCGTCAATATAGCCTTCTAGAACCGAAATCAGGCCGAGGTCGTCAAGTGCAGCCGGTCGCAAATCCGCGGCGAGGCGACGCACCTCATGAAGCGTGCGCAACGTGAGCTGCCGAATACCCTTGACCTGATCACGCACCTCTTCGACTGTTGTACAGTTATCCAGAATCTTGAGATGAACTAGCAGCGAGGTCAGCGCCTGCCCGGTTTCATCGTGGAGTTCACGGCTAATGCGCTGGCGTTCATCTTCTTGGGCGGAAACTACTTTATGCAGGAGTTCAGTTCGCAGTTCATTCGAACGTTCCAGTTCACGATGAGACGTATCGAGGCTGGCGATCATATCATTGAAGGCTCTTCCTAATTCGCCGATCTCATCATTTGCCCATACGGGTGCACGCACCGACAAGTCACCATCACGTACATGTCGCGCAACAAAAGTCATATCAATAATGGGACGGGTCAGAAACCAAGTGAGAAATGAACCAATTCCTAGACCAGCCAAGGCTGAAAAAACCGTAATGATGACCACACTGCGCATACCGACCGCCATCGCCTGCGCGACGCGATCTTCACTAAGCAGGTATGAAAGCCATCCACCGAGCTGACTACTTACCCACCAAGCGATTGTGAAGCCAAGGATCAAGAGTGGTGCGACAATAATCCCCATGATTTTTTGTCTCAGAGAAACTCGGCCTGCCCATGTCCACAATATGCTCCAGAATGCGTAGTGTCTTACCATCAATCATCATAGCGCCTATATTTTTACTACACTCTAACAAACAAATGATGATTTCCTAGTGACATTTGTAAGTGCTTTAGTATTTCGAATTCATTGACCCTTATTAACGCTATTGGTCTATCCCCCGCCCTGCTTGAAGCAGGGTCAACCAAGCATTAAAGAAGCATTCACATCAGGAAATTCGATTTCCTTGACGGATGTAAATTTTGAGTCTATTATCGATTATCAATAATCGATAATCAATCAAAACTTGAGACGAGTTCATGGCAGACCACAACCTACCTTTCGCACCCGCAACACTCACGTCACTCTCAGACCAAGTCTACGAACGATTACGACTTGCAATCATCAGCGCTGCATTGAAACCGGGGGAGAAATTGGTGGAATTAGATATTGCTGCGCAAATGGGAACAAGTCAGGGGCCGGTACGCGAGGCACTGCAACGCCTTGAACATGATGGGCTTGTGGAACGACGCGCGCGGATCGGCAGCTTCGTTACGTTCCTCAAGATGGATGAAATGCGCGAGATGGTGGACATCCGCTCATCAGTGGAGACGTTTGCCATTCGTCGTACTGCGAAAACCATTACCAATACACAGTGCGACGAATTAGACAACCTCATTGAACAGATGACGGAGGCAGCCACCAATCATGACATCATGACACTCGCGCAGATCGACATGAAGTTCCATCAAAACATCATCATCTGGTCCGAGAGTGAGACGCTTCTGCGTGTCTGGTCAACGATGGGCAATCAGATCCAGCGTTTTGTCGTTCAAACACATTCGGAGGCGTATACCGACTATGTCGAGATCGCGACCCGTCATGCTCCGATTGTCCAAGCGCTTCGCGCTCATGATGGTGACGCAGGGGTGGAATGTATTCAACATCACATCCACCTGATTTTCTCGCATCTTGAACGTCTACGCATTTGATAGCCCGATTCTACTTAAATATGTGGGGGATTCTGGCGGGTAGGTTCTGCCTGTTCGCTTTAAAAGTATTCCGCTGTGTTGATTGATGAGCCATAAGGAGGGAGCCTAACGTAAAGAAACGGTCAACAGCTAAACACAAACTTGCTGAAATTATTTGTAAATTAGGAGTAAAAAGCATGAATCCGAAAAAAATGAGCCGTCGAGACCTATTGCGCGCCGCCGGCATTGGTTTTTTGGCGACGGGCAGTAGTCTCATCGCTCATCCTCTGTTTGCTCAGGATCCTACCGCTACTCCTCTGCCTTTGCCGCAAGGCTCAGAAGGCAAGCTGACCGTCATCCATCGCACAGAATACTTTGAAGTCGTTCAGCAGAGGTTCCGCGAACTCGTCGTGAATTTTGCTAGCGCCAATAATGTCGAACTCGACATTTCGCTGGCAAACCCCGAAATCTTTGGTGATTTCACTGCTAAGATGCTGGCGGCAGTCCAAGCCGGTAATCCGCCTGATCTGGGCTACCATCAACTCAGTATTCAGCAGATGTATTCACTGGATCTTGTTGAAGATGTCACTGATGTGGTCGAGCAATTGATCGGGTTATACGGCACACCAGTACCGAATCTGGCAGAATTCAACGCCAAGATTGACGGTCGTTGGTGGGCTGTGCCGTTCATGAGCTATACCGGCGCATGGTTCGCCCGTAAGGACAAGTTCGAGGAAAAAGGCATCGACGTCTACAGCCTCGACACGTGGGAAAACCGCCGCGAAGCATGTTTGGAAGTTTCGGACCCATCGAACAACTTTTATGGTTGGGGTATGACGATCAACCGCAGTGGTGATGGTCACGGGTTGATCTCCGGCGTGATTCAATCCTTCGGCGGCACATTTGTGGACGAAAGCGGGTTCAAGGTAACCTTTAACTCGCCGGAAACGGTTGCAGCGGTCGAATGGCTTAAGGAGACTTACAGCAGCGAAAAGTACCGTCCGATGCTTCCTCCGGGGGTTGAGAGCTGGACTGACACCAACAATAACGAAGCCTATCTGGCAGGCACTGTCGGCATGACGCTCAACCAGCCAAGCGTTTATGCCAAGGCTAAGGCCGATAAGAACCCGGTATTTGAGGCGACCGCTGTGCTGCATGCCCCCAAGTGGCTTGACGGGTCTCTGCCCGAAGCAGGTGGCAGCGGCTGGATCACGATTTTCAAGGGCGCTCCGAATGTTGACCTTGCCAAATCGCTCATTCTGGAACTACTCGCCCCGGCAAATTACACGCCAATGGTTCAGAATGGCGGCGGCTTGTTCCTGCCGGCCTATTCCAACCTGTGGACCGAAGATGTCATGGGTGCTGACGAGAATTTCGAAGTCTTCCGCGAAATTTTGCTGAACCCGGATGTCTTCTACGGAATGTCTCACCCCGCACCGCCCAACGCACTTGTCGATCAAATCAATGCCGCATCGATCACCAGTCAGATGATGGCAAACGTGACCACAGGCGCGATGACCTCCGAAGAAGCAGTTTTAGATGCCCACAATAAGATCGTCCAGATCTTTGAAGAGGGTGGCGCACCTCAGTAGCCCTTGCCTTTGTTTTTTTGCAGCAGGGCGTGAATACGCCCTGCTGCCAGAATATTCCTAGATTAATTTCTTAAGAGACTGCGAGGTTTATATGACGGGTCCAGTGAATACCACTTCGCACTTGGAAGTGGCACACGCGCCGCCTACGCCGATGCGCCGCCGTCGCTGGGATACATTCCTTGGTCGCGACTGGCGGGTTGCTTATCCATTCGTCCTGCCTGTTGCCATCCTTATGGTGCTATTGATTTTCTGGCCGTTCATCAACGCCATTCTCTTGAGCATGACTACACGATCGGTAGTCACCCGGAGCGATGTTTTTGTGGGGTTGGCCAACTATGAACGTCTCTTGCAAGACAGTGACTTCATCAGCGCAGTCGGGAACACATTCCTCTTTACGATTGCCTCGCTAATCGTCAAATTCATTGTAGGCATGTCGATTGCACTCTTGCTGAACAGCAGCCTGCCCTTTCGCAG
>JAFLCH010000380.1 GCA_017303775.1 Anaerolineae bacterium
CCGTACCTCGCGCCTCGCAGTCTGTTTGCAGAACTAAAGCCACTCATCCCCAGCCTTCCACATTGTCCCGACAAAGAAGGGACATTCGCACCTTCTGAGACACTAGCTGCCGGTATAAAGTGAGAGCAAGTCGATTTTTCAACTCACATGGCAAGTATTTTTTGGGAGGCTATATGAACATCACCGATCGTGAACTCTGGACACTCATTCATGGGATGGGTTTCGGCGCACTGTTCCTGCTGGCATTCGCTGGCGGACTCGCCGGACTCTACAGTTTGCGCCCGCAATTCGTGACGGCAGAGGGCATTACCGAACGTGTCAGCCGCCTGCGCTGGGGGACGGTCGTCATGGCAGCGTGCGTCTGGCTGACTGTCATCGTCGGCACTTACACTGTTTATCCGTGGTATCGGGCTGCACCACCCGAAGGCATTGACCGAGCTGTGCAATCGGAAGAACTCTCACAGTATCCGCGTTACTGGCTGCTTGCTAGCGAGGAAACCTCTGAATATCACCACTTTGGCATGGAATGGAAAGAGCATGTCGCCTGGATTTCGCCGCTGCTGGCAACCGTCGTGGCCTACGGGATCTTCCGGTACGGTAAGGAACTGGCAACCCGAACACGTGCCCGCAACATCATCATCGCCCTGTTCCTCCTCTCATTCGCTGTCGCAGGGATCGCCGGGGCGCTGGGTGCTTTGATCACCAAAGCTTCACCGCTCACCTAATCAACCGCACAACTTTGAATAACCCTAATGGATGAAGGAGAAGATGATCATGGCAACAAAAACAGTTGATCTTGAAAGAGGGCAGAGCAAGTCTGAGGCAGTGGTAGAAGTGAGTGCGGCAGATCGGGCAATGGGCGCTTCGATGATCGCCAGCGGTATCGGCTCACTGGTGCTGGGGATCGCCATCGTGCTGGCGGAAGTCAATGCGGACATCAAAACATTCCTGACATGGAATACGGGTGTTGGACCGCTCAGCGGCAAAACAGGCGTTTCGATTATCGCTTTTGTGATCAGTTGGGTGATCCTGCATTATGCCTTCCAGCGCAAAGCAATCAGCCTGACGACATCGTTTGTCGTTACGCTGGTGCTGGTGGTACTGGGACTGCTGCTGACCTTCCCGCCGGTCTTTATGTCGTTTGGTGGCTGATACTTTTCACAACCGGTATAGAATAGAGTGAAGGGTCTACTGAGGTAGACTCTTTGCTGTTGGTTGGAGCGTTAGCTGTGATCGAGTCGCTGCGCGAATTCTTCTTTGTCAATCGCCCTATCGTTTTGTTTGTGTATGGGCTGACCTTCTTTGTGATGGGATTCGCTGTTTTCTTACAATCTCGCCGTCACAGCCGCTTGCGGTTGGCACGCGATTTATACTGGCTAGCGGCATTCGGAATCCTGCATGGCATTCACGAATGGGGCGCGATGTTTATTCCGATTCAGGCTTCTTATACACCGCGCGTGTTCATCGATTTGCTGCAAACGCTTCAGGTGATTCTGCTGGCATTATCTTTCGTCTGTCTGATGATGTTTGGGGCGGTGACACTGGAGCGGCGCTACCCCCGGTTGAAAAAGTTCGTCATGGTCGTCACTGTGATGTGGGGGATAGGCTTCTGGCTCGCATTTTACTTCCAGCCGACGATTATGGACTGGCATAACGCTTCGAATATCTGGGCGCGTTATCTGCTGGGACTGCCGGGGAGTTTGCTGGCGGCTTATGGTTTGCGCTACCAAACACAGACGGATATTGCCCCGCTGAATATTCGCTATATCTACCAGACATTGCGCGTTGCAGGCGGGGCGCTGATGGCGTATGCGTTTTTTGGCGGAGTCATTGTTCCAGTGGCTGATTTTTTCCCCGCCAGCCTCTTCAACTATGGGTTATTTGAAGATGGGCTGGGTATTCCGGTTCAGGTCTTACGTTCTTTCACAGGCTTGATTCTGGCAGTGACCATCATCCGCGCATTGGAAATCTTTGAGATTGAATTGGATCATCTCATCGAGCAAATGGAAATTGAACGGATTCAGGCTGCCGAGCGCGAACAGATTGGACAGGAGATTCATGACGGGGCTATTCAGGGAGTGTACTCTGCCAGTCTCATTCTGGAATCGATGGAGGCGCATGTGGCACCAGATACAGAGGCTGGACGCCGACTCCAGCAGGCGAAAAGCGTCCTGAACGCGGTCAACACCGATCTGAGAAGTTACATGGTTTCACTGCGGGCTGAAACGCCTGCTGATCCCCTGATTCCCGGCCTGCAAAAACTGCTGGCGAATCCTCGTTTTCAGGGGATGCTGGACATTGAATTTGAACATGACGGTGAACCCATGCTGAAGCCGATGCAGGTGCATCATGTCCTCGCAATTGTTCAGGAAAGTCTGTCTAATACGCTGCGTCATGCTCATGCGCGTCAGGTAAAGATCACGCTGCGGCAGGAGAATGGCGCGCAGAAGCTGCAAATCGAGGATGATGGACGCGGCTTTTCACCCCAGACGGTTGAAGCCGGTTACGGGCTGCGTTCTATCCGTGACCGCACCCGATTGATCGGGGGACAGTTGGACATCAGCAGCGCACCGAGCAAAGGCGCTAAAATTTCTTTAATTGTGCCTGAAGAGAAACCGTAATGAATGCTTTAAAATTGATGCTGGTAGACGATCATGAAGTGGTGCGAATGGGGCTGCGAATGCTGCTTGAGCAAGCCCCGGATGTGACTATCGCAGCGGAAGCCGGATCAGGCGATGAGGCAATCCGATTATGCAGTCTTCATCAGCCCGATGTGGTGATTATGGATATTCGGATGCCACCCGGCGGCAGCGGCATTGATGCCTGCCGAACGATTGTTGAACGCTGGCCGAAAACGCAGGTGATTATGCTGACCTCCTTCGCCAACGATGAACTGATTGCGGACGCTATTCAAGCGGGTGCGGTAGGGTATGTCCTCAAGCAGGGTGGTACCGGTGAACTCGTCCGCGCGCTGGACGCGGTGCGACAGGGTGCGGCGCTGCTTGATCCGGGAGTGACGCGGCGGGTACTGGCGATGATGCGCCAGCAGGGAGAGAACAAACCCGATCCATTCAAAGAGCTGACCGAGCGCGAATTGGATGTGCTGCGCCTGCTGGCGGAAGGCAAGAGTAACGCGGAGATTGCTCAAGCGTTGGTGTTAAGTGACAAAACGGTTCGCAACCATATCAGCGTGATTCTGGATAAGCTGCATGTCAGCAATCGGGTGGAGGCTGCGACCTATGCTGTCGAACACGATATTCGGAATTACCGATCTTCCAAACAGTAATCCGCTTGGAGAGGTTGTTGGCGGACTCGTCTGCCACAATCGATGCAGCTCTATCAACGGGAATCCGGCCAACTGGACTGATTCGAATGCGATGATACTTATCTCGGTTGAGATGTCGAACCTTGGAGCGCGCCTGTTGTTCCGTGTCCTCCATCCGATTTCGCCAACACGGTGGTTGGCGGGTTAGCCCGGTTTATCTACTTTGACGCGTTTGGGGGCGAGCTTGGGCTTATTCTCGTCCTTGAAGGTTTCGGCCTGCGCGAGGATGCCCTGCGCGCTGAGGCGACCACTTTCGCCTTCGGTGCCGAGCATGGCGGCGA
>JAFLCH010000381.1 GCA_017303775.1 Anaerolineae bacterium
CACCCAACAAATCACCCAGTCCTACTCACAGGCCGCCGTCCCACCCCAGAGCACACAGGCCACCCTCCGCGCCATACAACCCGCCCCCGGCTTCAATGCCAGCGCGCCCGCCTTGCCCTCTGCCATCTCCCAATTCTTCATTCCGGCCACCGTCACCGCCGAACAGGCCATCCAATACTACGAACAGCAGACTCGCATCGCCTTCACCGGCGCAGCCAACGTCATGCTGGCCTATAAACCCATGCTCTTAGCGCAGGCCGGCATCCGCTATCAAGATCGCAAAACCCAGCTTTTCACCAGCCGCACCTACGCCTTCCACGTCCCCAATCTCGAACGTGCCGGCCTCATCCACTGGGAAGAATTTCAAGTCAATCCCGTCGATCCTCGCCGCATCTCCGGCGAACCCTTCGGCGCAGCCATCTTCGGTGACCTCTCGTCCGGCCTCAGCGACGCCAAGCGCATAACCGCCCTCAAGAACGAATTCGTCGACATGCTCTTCAACACCGCCCGCCTGCAAATCCCCTTCAACCCTGCCCTCAACCTCTATGGTGACCCCAACGCGCAGGAAAGCGAATTCCACGCCCAGTTGCAGCAGGCCGCCCGCGAAAGACGCGATGCCGAAGCCGACGCGCTAGCCGTCAAATACGAGAAACAGATGGACTTATTGGAAGACAAACTTCAGCGCGAAATCAACGACCTCAGCGCCCAGAAGAAAGAAGTCGCCGACCTCAAGCGTGAAGAACTCTTCACCCGTGGCGAATCGCTCCTCAACCTCTTCCGCGGTCGCACCACCTACACCCTCTCGCGTTCCAGTCGTGTCACCCGCTACCGTCGACAGGGCGAAGAAGCCCTCTCGTCCAGCGAGAAAACCATTGTCGATCTGGAAAATAAGCTCGAATCCCTTCAGCAGCAGTTTCAGGCCGATGTGCAGGCCAGCACCGACAAATGGGCCAAGGTCGCCGTCGATGTGCAAGCCTACACCATCACGCCCTACAAAAAGGATATTCAAATCGAGTTATTCGGGGTCGGCTGGATTCCCTACTACTTCACCACCATCAACGGCCAACCCCTCCTGCTGCAAGGGTACTACTAGCCGTCAATCATGCAAGCGGGGGCACAAATCACGCATCGTGTGCCCCCACATCCCTGCGAGGTTAATTCACAAAACGGTACTTCAGCAACGTCCACAGCGCGATCGGCGCGTCCGTCCACTTAATCTTCTTGCCCTCGTGCCATTCCCGCCCGTTGTACGAAATCGGCACTTCATAAATGCGGATGCCCTGCTTCAACACCTTCGCCGTGATCTCCGGCTCGAACTCAAATCGCTTGGCGCGGATCAACATCCCCCGCACCACCTCCGCCCGGAACACCTTGTAACACGTTTCCATATCGCTCAAAATCGCGTTGTACAAAATGTTCGTCGCCAGCGTCAGCGACCGGTTCGCCACCATGTTCCAGAAGTTCATCGCCTTCCGTGGCCCGCCCAAAAACCGCGACCCGTACACCACCTTGCTGATGCCTTCCTCAATCGGCCTCAACAAAATCGGGTACTCGCGCGGATCATACTCGAAGTCTGCGTCCTGAATCAGGAACACATCACTGGTCGCCGCGGCAAATCCCGTAATCACCGCTGCACCCTTCCCTTGGTTGTGCGCATGATACAGCACCCGCACGCGCACGTGGTTTTCCGCCTCGATCTGCTTCAACACCTCGCGCGTCCCGTCGGTCGAGCCGTCATCCACGATGATGATCTCATCCGCCAGTCCGACCGCCATGACCCGCTTCAGAACGGGTTGAATCGTGCTCACCTCGTTGTAACACGGGATAATCACCGACAGAGTCAGCGTCTTCTCAAAGCTGGGGTGGGTGCGTTCCTGAACCAAAACTTGCATATCCGCTTTCCTTTGCTTTCAACCGCGACTGCTGCACCTCCACAGAGATGCATCGACCTCACTTCGCACTCATTCAGTCTACAGTCAAAGTCTGCAATTATGCACCTTAATTCACCCGCCGGAAACCCTGAGTCGCCTAACCGTCAGGAAAACGTACACCGCACTGGCACTGAAGTCCTCTGCGCGGAAACCGGATTAACGGTATACTACTTGCATATTCATCCACTCATTCTGATGGGCGCTCGGCGCTGCCGGGTGTGAACGGAGTAACGGCCCATGAAAAAATGGACTTTCGCAATCGGTATCTTCCTGCTGGCGCTCCTTGCCGTCAGCATGCCGTTTAACCTGATCTACGCGCAGGATTTCGGCACCAACTGGAGCGGCACATTCTTCCCCAGCAACAACCTAACTGGCGTCGGCACCCCTGTCTCCGGCATCAACGGCCTCAACTTCAACTGGGGAACCGGTGTGCCTGTCGTCAATGGCGTCGCCGTCCCCGGCATCCCTGCCGATAACTTCTCGGCGCGCTTCACCTCCGTTCAAAACTTCACCGGAGGCGCTTACACCTTTACCGTTTCCTCGGACGATGGCGTGCGCGTCTACATTGATGGCGCGGTCGTGCTGGATCGCTTTGTCGGGCGTGTCCTCACCACCGATACCTTCACCGCCAACCTCGCCGCCGGCCCCCATACCCTCACCGTAGAATACTTTGAGGGCATCGATCAAGCCGTTCTGCAAGTGCAGTGGGGTCTCAGCGCTCCTGCCGCCACCGCCGGCCCATCGCCCACTCCCGGCCCCACCGCCACCCCTGCGCCCACCGGCCTACCGCCCATTCCTTCCGGCGCGCTCAGTGCCACCGTCATCCGCGCCCCTGTCCTCAACGTCCGTGCTGCCCCCTCCGTCTTCTCGGATCGGGTCAGCAGCATTCTGCGCGGGCAAACCTATCAGGTCATCGGGCGCGATTCCAACGCTCGCTGGTTCCTCCTCCAACTCTCCAACGGCCTGCAGGGTTGGGCGCTTGGCTACTATCTCTACTTTGCCTCCAACGAATTTAACGCACCCGTCGTCAGTGACTTCGTCCTCGGTGGCGATCCTGCCGCCGTCAGCGGCATCGTCGCCATCTCCGAAGCCACCCTCCGCCTTCGCGCCCAGCCCACCACCGAAAGCGAGCAAATCGGTCGCGTGACATGGGGTGGTGCTATGGCCGTCGTCGGGCGGACTCGCAACGGCGCGTGGTATCAGGTCGTCTGGAAGGGCACAACCGGCTGGGTTGCTGCCGTCTGGGTGGAAATTGTTGAGGGCGACATTGCCAACGCCCCCATCATTCAGTAATCACATCGACAATCGAAAAGGGGCGCGTCGTCGCCCCTTTTTGCTTACCCATCCATGAAGCTCGAAACCCGCTTTCAACACCCCCTCACAACCCCGTGGTTTCAGGGGCGCATCGGTGCCGGGCAGGTCGAGCAGCGCGTCGGTGAACTCGAACTCATCCTCCCGCCCGATTCATCCCCCACCTACCACGACGCCCAGATCACCGACTATCAACATCCCCACGACTTCCGCTGGCGGCCGCCCCTCCGCCTCACCGTCACCGCCCGCTTTGCCGCCCCCGCCCCGCTGGTCGGCACTGCCGGTTTCGGCTTCTGGAATCACCCCTTCGTCCCCGGTCAAAAAGGCTTCCGCCTGCCCAAAGCC
>JAFLCH010000382.1 GCA_017303775.1 Anaerolineae bacterium
CCCGCCGCCCATGCTTCCGCCGCCTGCCCTTCATCTTTGAGCAGCGCCAGCAGCGGATACCCTGCCGGCAGATCGGGCGCGGTGTTCTCGTTCCAATCCACAATCAGCACATCCGGATTGCTCATCTCGGCTTCTGCCGCCACCTGCGCCCCGCCGGACTGCCCGACGATGACGATGTCCGGATGGTTGGCGAGCAGCGCCGCCAGCCCCATCCGTGCGAGGGGATTTTCCGCGATAATGAGCACATGGAGTTCAGGCATGAAGGCCGCCACCTATCTAGCACAATGGAGTCAGCATACCCCATGAATATTGGAGCGGCATCAGAAACGGATATGCGGCCTATCAGAGAAGATCATCGCGCATGACGCGGTAAATGAGGTTGAGCAGCGTCCGCCGGTCTGCCCACGCGATCCCTACCGCGATGCCCAGCACGATCAGGCTGATCCCCACGAACATCAGGACATTGACAGCCTTCAACGGCAGCAGCAGCGCCACCAGCATCCCCGCCAGAAACAACCCCACCAGCGCCATCAACCCCCACGAGAAGTGAATGCGCGCGATGATCGCGGTGGACTGCTCGTCGATTCCTTTCAAATAGCCGCGCATCTCCACCGTCGCGTAATGCCGCCGGTAGCGCGTGTCGTACCACGTGCGCCGGATGCGGAAGCGGTAGAGGCCAGAATCAACTTTCTCGAACGACGGGTCGATGCCGAAGCTCATATAACCCGGAACCTGATAGCGCGTATCCCGCAGCCGCAGCATACATTCCTTCAGGTCATACGGCGCGATGAACTCAACCGGCGCGGTGCGTTCCTTTTTCTTCTCAGCCTGTATCACAGTATCATGTTCCATGGCTCGACCTCAGCAGCAGTCGTTTCCTTCATTATCCGCCAAAAGCCCGTCGGCTGCCCCTCAATTGTACGGGCATCATCCACCGCTCTCACCAGCATCGCCCGCTCAATAGTACACACTGTCCAAATTAATTGAGTTTTTTCAAACATCTTGTACAATGAAATCAAGAGCAGCTCTTTTATACAGGATGCAACCGCCATGATTATCGGGATTCCAAAAGAGATTAAGGACAACGAATATCGGGTCGCGCTTCCGCCGGGTGGGGTGCGTGAACTGGTGCGGCATGGTCACCGTGTGCTGGTGGAGTCGGATGCCGGCGCGGGCAGTGCCTTCAGCGACGATGAATATGTCACCGCCGGCGCGACCGTCGTCTATTCAGCGGAACGGGCGTGGGGCGAGGCCGAAATGGTCGTCAAAGTCAAAGAGCCGCAGCCGCAGGAATACGACTATCTGCGCGGGGATCTGCTGCTGTTCACCTATCTGCATCTCGCCGCCGACGAACAGCAGACTCACGCCTTGCTCAACAGCGGCGTGACCGGTCTGGCCTATGAAACGGTAGAAGACGCCAGAGGTCACCTCCCTCTGCTGCAACCCATGAGCGAAGTGGCCGGACGCATGGCGACCCAGATCGCCGCCCATTATATGGAAAAGCCCGAAGGCGGGCGCGGCATCCTCATGGGCGGCATCCCCGGCGTCAAACCGGCGCATGTCGTCATCCTCGGCGCGGGCACAGTCGGCACGCACGCCGCCATGATCGCCCTCGGCATGGGCGCGCGCGTCACCCTGCTGGATGTCAACATGGATCGGCTGCGTTATCTCGATGAAGTTATGGGCAGCAAGGGACGCTTGACCACGCTGGCCTCCAACGAAACCAACATCGCCGACGCCATCACCACCGCCGACGCCGTCATCGGTGCCGTCCTCGTGACCGGTGCGCGCGCCCCCCGTCTGGTGACGCGTCAGATGCTCCCCACCATGCCCAAGAGCAGCGTGATCGTTGATGTGGCTGTCGATCAAGGCGGCTGTGTGGAAACCACGCATCCCACCACCCACAGCGACCCGACATACTTTGTCGAAGGCGTGCTGCACTACGGCGTCGCCAACATGCCCGGAGCCGTGCCGCGCACCTCCAGCTTCGGCCTCGCCAACGCCACCTTACGCTACATCTCGCGCGTGGCCGATGTCGGTCTGCACGAGGCGCTGCGGGGCGACCTCGGCCTCATGAAAGGGCTGAACGTCTACAAAGGCAGCCTCACCCATCCCGCCGTCGCCGAAACCTTCAAACTCCCCTACAGCACCCCCGAATCGATCATCTGGGGTTGATCGTATGCCTGCTGCGGCTGGCGTGTAGCGTTTAGTTGCACGTCAGCCGTGTCGGGACGCGCGCCTCGTTCCAGCGCCGGTTGAACTCGTCCTGATATTGCAGCGCCAGATCAGGGTCGGTGATGATGATCAGGTTCTCGTCGTTGTCGTCACGCGCGCTCGTCGAGAAGTTGAACGACCCCATAATCACCGTCTTGCCGTCGATGATGAACACCTTATGATGCATCACGAACGGATTCCCGTCCTGCCGCACATCCAAGCCGGAGCAGAACAGCGGGCGTAATTCGCTCGTCCGCGTTTCGCTGCCCGTCGTCTCGAAGACCCCTTGTATAACCACCCCTTGCGCGGCCTTCTGCTGCATAATCCCCGCGATGTCGTCCAGAGTGAACGAGAACGCCATGAACTGAATCGACTGCTGCGCCCCGCTCAACGCCACCGCCATCGCCGCCACCACCCGATCCTTGGGCGCGAACAGCACCTGAATCGGCACACCGTTCTGCGTGAAGCTGGAAACCGGCGTGTTAGCCGTTTTCGACGCCCCGAACTGCCGCAGCTCGAACATCTTATTGAACTCGTTCTGGAAATCCTGCACCAGCTTCTGCGACCGGAACGACATCATATTGTTGTTGTTGCGGTACGTGTCGTTGATGCTGTAGTTATACGATCCTGTCCACAGCATCGTGCTGTCGATGATCATGAACTTGTTGTGCATCAGCGCCGCACGCCCATCATTCACCACCGGAATCCCCGCCGCCACGAACTGCGGGATGGACGAATTGGTGCCATTTGCCCCGTGTACATCATCCACCACCATCCGCACCACCACACCCCGCGCGTGGGCGTCCAGCACGGCCTGCGTCAGCACCACGTTGTTGAACTCGAAGGCCGCGATGTCCAGCGTTCGTTGTGCCGTGTAGATCGCGTCCGCGAGCTGCCCGTCGATCCCGTTCACATACGTCGTCGCGTCACGGCTGCCCGTCGGCGCGGTGAAGAACACCTGCCAGAATCCCTTCTGCGCCCCCCAGCCTTGCAGCAGCGGTGAACGCGGCGGCGTGGTCGGTGTCGGCACGGCGGGCGCTTGTGTCACCACCGGCACGGTCGGCATCTCCGGCAGTGTGGAAGGTCGGGTCGGCAGCGGAGCGACGCTCGCGTCGTCGCAGCCCACCAGCACAACCGCTAACATCAAACAGGCGATCAGGGCGCGTAAAGGTGTGTGCTGCGTCATTGTCCGTCCTCCGTGGAGCGTTCTTCAGGTAAGGTATCAGGGGGTGGGGGGATGATTGAGTCGTTTACGGTTTCTGCCGCCGGTGCATCAGTCGCGGGCAGCGCTTCCGGCAGCGATTCGGGAATCCCTTCAACCGGCGCGGCATCAGCCCCAAAGCG
>JAFLCH010000383.1 GCA_017303775.1 Anaerolineae bacterium
CACATCAATTTCCCGCGCGGCGCGTTCATCAATGCGCGGGCGGATGGCGGCGATTCGATCTGCCTGAATGGCAACATCTGCGGTGAAGGGCGGGCTGCCGCTGCCGTCATATATCTGCCCCCCGCGCAGGATCAGGTCATAAGTCGGCATGTTTAGTCCCTGTAGGTCTGTACCTGTATCCCATCCCCTACGGACAGCCGTCCTGTGGTGCGGTGGATGACGTTCTGGGCGAACATCACGCCGCGCTCTTCCTTGCGGAAGGTGTTGAGCGTCGCCAGCGGCTCGGCCTTGTTGGGGATACCCGTCACTTGATCGACGGTGGTGACGACACAGCGCGCGCAGGGTTTGACCACATCCAGCGTCAAACCGTCAATCTCAATCGTACTCCATGTATCCTCGGCGAACGGATCGCAGCCCTTCACCACCACGTTGGGGCGAAAACGGTTCATCGGCACGGGCGCTGCTCCGCGTTCGATCATGCGCTGGTTGAGTGCTTCCAGCGACTCTTCAGAGGCGATGAGCAGCGGAAAGCCATCCGCGAAACCGGTATGAGTCACCGGACGGGCTGAGAGGCGCGAGTATTCATTGTCGATGACCCGCTGAAAGTCGTCAGCGATGCGCGTCAGGCGCACATCCGCGTTCAAATAACTGCTGAGCCATTCCGCCGCCTCGTCGCCTTCATCCCACGCTTCACACACCGAGCGCCATACTGTCACCTGTTGGACACCAGCCCGTTCCCGCTGCAATGGAATACAGATTTCGCCAGCGCCAGCCGCGCTCATCTTCAAATGATCACCGTCAAAGGTCGGCTGGATCAACGCCAGCCGCGACACCTCGCGCTGGGTGACGAATAACCCTTCCAGATCGACCACCATCCAGCGGCGATCCCAAACCGGGCCGCGTTCATCAAGTTCGATAGTCTTGTGGCTAAGCCCCGCTGCGCCTTTGATGGGATAGGTGAATAGACCGCTGATTTGAATAGGGTTTACAGGGGATGTCATGGTCGCTCCATATTTCCGTCTTCAGAAATCACTACTGAACTGAGGCACTATTGTAGCGAGAACGAAACGCCAGCACACCCGCCCATCCCGCCAGCAGTAGATCCAACACCTGATCGCCGCGCAGACCGGCGAAAATCAGGGTATGGTCAGCCCGAAAGAACCCTATCACAAACATACCGGCGCTGAGTAGCGCCAGCGTGAACCAAAAAACGCGCTCATCCGCCGGTGCAGCCGTCCTACGACTCCGCAGCAGCAGCGCCAAGCCTACCAACCCGCACACAATCAAGCCGTAACGCTGGGTGCTGTAGCGCGGCGCGACGATGCCGAACACATCAGCGCTCTCCCACACCACCCATGAGGGGAAATCCGCCAGAGTCCACACCTCTTTACCATACCCGCAGCCTGCCGCCATGCAGCCGTACCACCCGCTCAGGCCGATGAGCGGCAGCGCCCAGACCAACCCCGCCAGCAGATGTGGCAGCGGCGGCAGCGCAGCCGCCGGACGCAGAATCTGCATGAAGCGGTGCGCCAGCGCCAACCCGAACACGCCGCCCAGCAATCCCCCGTGCCAATCCAAACCGCCGGCACTCAGATTCCATATTTCTGCTTGATGATCACCGAAATAATCCCAGTTCAGCAGGACATGCAGCAGCCGCGCCAGCACAAGCCCCGCCAGCAGCGCCATCAAATACAGGTTGGCAGCTCGCTCGTCGAAATGAAAGCGGCGCAGCCCGATGTAAGCGCTGGCGATAATCCCGACTGCGGTGACCAGCGTGAAGGTTTGCACCGTCCATGGGCCGATTTGCGTATATAGAGATGGCATAAAGTGATTCCTCGTCCGGCGGCAGCAAGTGTGTTTTCTGCCCCCAATTATAGGGGGTACGGCGAAAAATAGGGGCATTCACACCGTCTGGTTGTTATAATGCCTGAATCGAGATTATTACAGTTAAAGTTGAGACATAAAGCAGAAGAAGGAGTCTGAACCGATATGGCAATTAGCTCAATTTTCGGGACGCTAGCACTGGTGGGTTTCGTTGTGTTTCTGGTTGGCGCTGGCTTGGCGGTTGTATCCGCCTCACAGGGGCGTCCGGCACGCGGCGGAATCTCGCTGTCTGTTATCGGTCTGGTTGTTGGTTTGATCTTTAGCGTCATCAGCTCCGGGCTGTTGATCGTCGAGCCGACACAGGTCGCCATTGTGACCAATACGCTGAACGGTACGATTGAAGAACCGCGTGGTGGTGGTGTCCATATCATCGCTCCCGTCGTTCAGCAGGTTTCCGCCATCTACGATTTACGCCAGCAGGAATTCAGCATGCTGGCCAACCCTTCGGCATCTGATCGCACAGCCGATGGTGCTGTACAAGCCCAAACGCGCGATGGTCAGCAGGTGAGCTTGGATGTTACGGTCATTTACCGTGTCGTGCCAGATCAAGCGGATGAATTGTATCGCGCTTGGCGTGGGGATGGCTTCCGTGAAGGTTTTGTGCGCCCAGTCACCCGTTCGGTCGTGCGTGATGTGGTTTCCACCTATTCCGCCGAAGAACTTTACGCCGAAAAGCGCGCCACCCTCAGCCCGGATATTCGCGACGCGCTGGACGAACGCTATACCGGTGCGAACCTCGAACTGATGGAACTGGTCGTGCGTGACATCGACTTCTCGCCGGACTTCGCCGCTGCCATCGAGCAGAAGGTGATCGCCCAGCAGAACCTCGAACGCGCCCGCACTGACGCGGAACGTGCCCAGACCGAAGCGGAAGGCCGCGCGAATGCCGCCATCGCCAGCGCACAGGGTGAAGCGCAGTCCACCGAAATCCGTGCCCGCGCTCAAGCCGAAGCGCTGCGCTTGGTCAGCGAACAAATCGCCGCCAATCCCAGCCTGATTCAGTACGAATACGTACAGAACCTGAGTGACAACGTGCAGTTGATCCTCGTACCGTCCAACAGTCCATTCCTGTTTGACTTCGAAAGCCTCACACAGGGAGGAACGCCCGGTTTCACCGCTCCGGTCATACCGGAAGCCACCCCGGCGCCCCCCGCAGGCAGCTAAACGAACCCTTGTGGTCTGCAACAGGGAGATGCTCACGGGCATCTCCCTATTCACACATCATAATTGCATAAGAAATACCCCGCGCTGGTTGACCGTGAACCCGCACCCCCTTACAATGGAAAAAGGAACTGCATCTTTATCGTAACTGGATACGACAACTTCCAGACGCAGGACGCGGCACGTATGCTTGCGTCCGTTTCCTGTGGATGAGGTAAACATATGGCGAAAAAAGATTACTATCAAATTCTGGGCATCAAAAAAGAAGCCACCGAGAAAGAGATCAAGCAGGCTTTCCGCAAGGCAGCCAAGCAGTGGCACCCTGACGCCAACCGCGATAATCCCAACGCCGAAGCGCGCTTCAAGGAGATCAACGAGGCCTATGAAGTCCTCAGCGACCCCGACAAACGCGCGACCTATGACCGCTTCGGCAGCGTCAACCCGCAGGATTTCGCCAGCGGCATGGGCGGGCG
>JAFLCH010000384.1 GCA_017303775.1 Anaerolineae bacterium
CAAACTCAAGCGCTCATCCAGCGGGGGCAGCAGCAGCGGTGGGCTGGCGGGGATGCCGTTGTCGCGGGCAAAGGTGCGGATGCACTCGCTGATGGCACGGGCTGTCGTGAAGGGTTCATCGCCCATCCCCTCCGCCCCGTCCGTCGGCTCGGCGGGCAGCAGATCGACAATGCCGTGGTTGGTGATCAATTCTAGCGAGATGCTCTCGCCGGTTTCGGCGTCGGTGGATTGGCGCGGCTGATAATCCCCGCCCACATAGGCCGATTGAAACTGCTTGAACAACCCGCTTTCGCCCACCTGAAAGTACCCGCGCCCCGGCCAACCAATCGGCAGATAAGCCGCGTCCGGTCGGCGGATCATGGCGCGGCTGGCCTCGATGTTCTGCACCCGCAAACAGATGCGGAACTGCATATTGGCGTTAATCTCGTCGGTGATCACATCCATCGGACTCTGCGTGCCGAGGATCAGATGCAGCCCCAGACTGCGCCCCACCTGCGCCGTCCGCACCAATTCCTCCATGAAGTCCGGCATCTCCCGCGCCAACTGCGCGAACTCGTCCACGATCACGAACAGGTGCGGCAGGGGATGATAGGCCGGGTCTTCGATCTGGCTGATGCTGCGCGAGTGATAGCGGTGATACTGCGTGATGTCGCGGGCGTTCATCTTCTTCAAGAACTGCTGGCGCGCATGAGTCTCGGCCTTCAGCGCCTCCAGCGCCCGTTCCACCAGTGTGCCGTCAAGGTTGGTGATCATGCCCACCGTGTGCGGCAGATCGGCGAACATATTGAAGGCGCTCCCGCCTTTGAAGTCGATCAGTAAAAAATTCACCAGTCGCGGATCGTGCTCAATCGCCAGCGCGCAAATCATCGTTTGCAGCAGTTCACTTTTGCCCGCGCCCGTCGTACCGGCCAGCATGCCGTGCGGCCCGTGATGATCCTCGTCCAGCAGCATCTGTGTGTCCACCGCCAGACTCTCGCGCCCGATGGGGATAGGGTAGGGGAGTACACCCCGTTCCACCGGCCTGCGCCAGCGCTGCCGCAGCCGTTCCGGCAGTTCATCCACGTAGCGCAGCCCGTACAGCTCCAGCAGATCGACCTGCCGTGGGATGCGTCCCCCGCCGCCCGCCTCGCGCAGCGTCAGGCCGGAAAGCGCCCGCGCGATGTATTCCGCGTCCGGCAGTGACAGCTCATCTGCCGCCCGTCCCACAATCTCCGTGCTGCCCGCGCCCACCCGTGCGAACTGAAAACGCCCGTCCGCCGCCACATCAATCACCGCCGCGCAGTCCCCCGGCGCGTTCTCCACACTGTTGACGAGGCACAGCACCGATACCCCCAGCCGCTGCCCCTCGCGCAAAATTGTGCTGAAGACATTCTCGCCCTCGGCCAGATGCGGTCCGTCGAAGATCACGAACAGATGCGGCAGCGCCATCGTCTGTGGCTGTCCCCGCCGTTCATCGATCATCTGGCTCAGGTTGCTCAACAGGTGATGGATGCCGTCGCTGTCAAACGCCAGCAGTTCACCGCCGCCCCCCCGGTGCGCAGGACTCGTATGCGGCAGCCATTCCAGCCATCGCCATTCGTCATAACTGCTCTGCGACGCCACCAGATGAATGTGCAGTTCCTGTGGCGCATGGGTCGCCGCCAGATGGCACAGCGCCGCCCGCACGGTTTTCAATGTTTGCGCCCGTCCGCCGCACACCGCCAGTGAACCGCTCAACCGCGGCGACACCACCACCGGCGCGGGATCGAGGAAGCGGTAAGCCTCCGCCAGTGCCAGCGCCCGCTGTGCGCCCGCGTTCTCGGCCTCCACCGCCGCCAGCTTCACCCCCACCACCGATGGAATCCGCCCCACACCCAGCCGGAACGCCCCGAAGTCCGGGTCATCCGGTCGGCGCTCCCACAGTGCCGGATGCTGGCTCAGCGCGCGGTTCAACACCTCCGCCGGATCGGGAAAGTTCGCCTCCAGCAGCGCCACCTGTGCGTCATAGCCCGCCTGTAACTGCGCCCGTTTCCGCTCCAACAGCCGCAGGTAGTGCAGCGTATCCTGCTGCTGCTGCCGTGTGCTGTCCCGCCGTCGCCAGCGCTGTGCCAGCAGCGTCCCGCCGATGGTGAAGCCCGCCAGAAACAGCAGCGGAATCACCGAAAACAGCGTATTTGGGCTGTCGAACGCCCGCAGCAAATACAGTAGCGCCATCACCCCGATACCCATCACCGGAATCAGCGTCACCAGCAAATTCGGTTCACGGGCGTCCGGTGTGCGCGGCGGCGCGGGGATCTCAACCTCGCTTTCCGGCACCGGTGGCAGTTGCAGCCGGGGCGCGCGGTTGAAAGGAGTCGTTTGCAGCGGTTCATCCATCACGGGCAGGCAGCCTTTTCAGCAGCGGTTGCGTCATCCCGCCATTATAGCCCATCGCCACCGCATTAATTATCAACATTTAGACCCCTTAATCTCAAATACATACATACAAGAAGACTCTTAAATTCAGATTCAAAAGATAAGGGGTCAACTCTCTGAGAATAAATCCCGCCACCAACCACCACCAACCGGCCCATTTGCCCCTATCAACCTTGAGAAAAAATGCGCGCGGGTTTGCGGAAACCGGATTTTTAGTATAGAACTATGAGCAATTTAATGGATTCGACAAACAAAAAGCCGCTCAAGGCGGCTTGTTTGTTGGCAGGGTGGTGTGCTGATGTTTTGCCGACGCACACACCATCCCTTTGCGTCTTGGACGTTCACGTGAGCAAACGTCCACTATATACATATGGAACTATATACAGCGCCCTCGCAAAAGTCAAGCGATCTCAATTACACCGACGAGTATTATCCCGGCTACGGTCTTTCCTTCAGTGCCGCTGTCGCCGCCGTCCGCGCCGGCATGGCTTCTCACGTTCGCTTCTACGAAGCCGCCATCCGTCTCCGCCTCACCGAATCCACCTTCACCGCTGCCGATTTCTTGCGCTGGCTCAACCAGAACGGCGTCACCTCCAGTTCGGCGCAGGTGTACCGTGCCCTCACCGATCGCCGCCTGTTCACCGTCGCCGGTTTTCACCGTACCGGTGGCAAAGGCCGTCCCACCCGCCTCTTCCGCCTCGTCCCGCCCGAACAATTCTCCGCCTCGCTGGGCATCCCCTTCGGCGCGCGCCACGACGCCCCCTATCTCCTGCCGGAATATCTGGCCTCCACCGTCCGCTACACCCTCGCCATCTTCGCCCGCTGGCTCGATACTGCGGCGGATACCACCCGTAACCAGCAGGTCAAAGAATGGGGTCTCACAAGGCAAACCATCATCCGCCGCACCCGCCTCGTCAGCACCATCGCCTACCAGTACGAGCGCACCCGCAGCGATAACTTCAACAAGTATCAGGCGTTCATGAACTGGGATGATGTCTTTTTGGCCGATGTGCGTAAAGCCGTCGAAACTGGCAGCCGGAAATTCTTCTTGGAGGTCACCACCCGCGCCGGCGAGATCATCCGTGTGCCCTGTCGCCGCGATATCGCCGCCGATTGG
>JAFLCH010000385.1 GCA_017303775.1 Anaerolineae bacterium
CCTGTTCACGGGAGCTTTCGCTGCGTCCGCCATACTCGGCACCATCGCTGAGGATGATGACGGCGCGGCGTGAATTGGGTGCTTCGCTGGCTTTCTGAATGGCGAGCGTGCTGCCATCGTAGAGAGCGGTTTGGCCGGAAAAGAAGAGGCTGTTGATGGCATCAATGACCACCTGTTTATCGGTGGTGAAGTCCTGCACCAGCCGTTCGTTGGTCGCGAAAGCGACCAGCGCCACCGAGTCGTTGGACTTGAGCGTTTGAACGAAAGCAATAGCCGCCTGCTTGGCCGCTTCGAGCGGCGCACCGGCCATGCTGCTGCTGGTATCGATTGCCAGCACAGTGGAGAAACCCAAACGGTCATCAATCAGGTTTTCAACGCTGATGACACGCATCCGGTCAACCAATTCGCCGACAACGGCGAAATCCTCGATCCCCAGACCAAGAATAGGCTGCCCGACACGGTCAACAACATTGGCGTTGACAATAACAGTCGGAAATTGTGTTCGGTCGATGGCGGTGATGTTAATGCGCGGCGGTGTCGTATCCTGTGTTGCCACATAGGCAACCGGTAACAGCAGTAAAACGGCAATGAAAAAGACGAGAACCCTTTTCAAGATGGCCCCCCAACTTGACGGCGTAGAACGATGAGTTTTGAAAGAAACAACTATACCGAGAAATTTTTCACGGATAGTTAATCTTAACGTAGTTATTATTTTCCCGCCAATCTTGCTGGATGGGTTAAGAGCGATGTCAACCCTTGCTCATTCGCTCATATGTTCGTGACAAAACAGAACAGATGTGTTACCATCAAGGTATGTTGATCATTTCATCAAACGGAGGTTTGATCATGAACCGCTTTTTACAGGAACATGGCGAAGTTTTTCAGATGACACAGGTTCTGCGAGATAAGATGCTTGACCTGCTGAACGACAACGACCTGAGCCATCACCCCGGTGGTGACAACCTCACGCTGGGGGCGCTTTGCCGCGAGATGGGCGAAGTGCAATATTCGTATATCGAGTCGTTCAAAACCCTCAAGCAGGATTGGTCATACCGCACGGATAACACAGGGGTCGCGAACAGCGTCAGCCAACTGCGCACGTGGTTCGCCCAACTGGACGCGGAACTGAAGACTGTCATGGAAGGGCTGAGCGACGAGGATCTGGGGCGCATCATCGACCGGGGATTTCCGGTTCCGGTGGGGACACAGCTTCACATCTATCGTGAAGCGCTGCTCATCTTCTACGGCAAGGCCGCGATCTATCTGAAGGCGCTGAAGAAACCGCTGCCGGAACAATGGGTTCACTGGATCGGCTAGCGCATGTCTGCGGCAGGGTGAGGAAACGTCCCCACCCTGCTCTGTATGAAACCTTACTTGGAATTCCAGTTCACCAGAACATCCGCCATCGTCTGCACAATGCTGTCCACTTCCGCCTCATTGATGATGAGCGGGGGCGAGAACGCCAGCGCATTCCCCACCACACGGGTGCGCAAACCGGCAGCCATGGCGGCGTTCATCAGGCCGGTGGCGGTGGCCGCGTCAGGTGTGCGCGAGGTCTTATCCTTCACAATTTCGATGCCGCAAATCAACCCCTTGCCACGGGCGTTATCCACCTGCGGGAATTCGGTCAGCGATTCCAACCCCTTGAGCAGCCGCGCTCCGTTGACCGCCGAATTCTGAACCAGTCCATCACGTTCCAGAATTTCGATGTTCTTGAGGGCGACGGCGCAAGCGGTAGCATGGCCGGAATAGGTGTAGCCGTGCATCCACGATTCAGCTTCCGGCGCGTTCCAGATGGCGTCACGGATGGCGTCGGTGATTTGAATGCCGCCCAGCGGGATATAGCCGCTGGTGACCCCTTTGGCGAATGACAGAATATCCGGCTGAACACCCCAGTGATGCAGCGCGAACATCAAACCGGTGCGCCCGAAACCGGTGATCACTTCATCGGCGATGAACAGCACTTCATAGCGGTCACAGATGGCGCGCACCAGCGGGAAGTAATCATCTGGCGGGACGATGACGCCGCCCACCCCCTGAATCGGTTCGGCGATGAATGCCGCCACCGTATCCGGCCCTTCGCGCAAGATCGCCTCTTCCAACGCCCGCGCTGCGGCCTGCCCGATGGTCTCGCCCGCTTTGATGTCTCCTTCATAGCGGTGCGGGTTGGGCGCAGGAATGTGGATGAAACCGGGAAGCTGCGGCCCGAAGGGTGTGTGATAGCGGCTGATGCCGGTGGCGCTGGTGGTGGCGAGGGCGATGCCATGATACGCCGAGGTGCGGGCGATGATCTTGGTCTTGTCCTTCTTCCCCATCCGCTGCCAGTAGAAGCGCGCGGTTTTGAAAGCCGTCTCGTTGGATTCCGATCCGCCGGACGTGAACGAGGTGGTCTTGAGGTTGGAATAGGCGTAACCGGAGAGCTTCTCGGCCAGCGCCGTCGCCGGCAGATTGGTCATACCGGCAAAGTTGGAAGTGAAAGGCAGCCGCAGCATTTGCTCGCGGGCAACCTCCGGCAGTTCCTTATTGCCGTAGCCGATGTTGACGTTCCATAAGCCGGCCATACCATCCAGAATACGCTGCCCGTCGGTGGTATAGAGATAAACGCCGTCGGCATGCTCGATGACGAGGGGATTAGTATGGCGCGCCGGATGCTGCAAAGGGTGCAGCTGCTTCTGATCCTGTTCTATCCAGCTCGCGGTATCTTGCTTTGAGATGATACTCATCGTTCGCTCCTTGTGTCTGAGTAGACTGAATTTAACACAAAGCTCACGAGGATGGGAATCCGATCTGCGAACGTTTTGCACACATCGCGGATATAAAGAGTGTGAGCGCTCATCAAATCGGGAGGGTGCATGGACGATATACAGGCAATCAATCACCTCAAACGGGGCGACATCAACGGTCTGAGCATCCTTGTCGAACGGTATCAGGTGCGGGCGCTGCGGACTGCGTATCTCATCACGCAGGATGTGAAAAGCGCCGAAGATGTGGTGCAGGATGCCTTCTTAAGCATCTATCGCGGGATTCAGCATTTCGATGTGCGGCGGCCTTTCGCGCCGTGGTTTATGCGAACGGTGGTGAATGGCGCGCTGAAAATCGCACAACGTCACCAACGGCTCGAACCGCTGGCCGATGAAGATGCTGGCGCGGACGAACCGACAGCCTTCTTGATCTCGGACGAGCTGCCGGAAGCCATCGTCGAAGCCGCTGCTCAGGAAGATGAGGTCTGGGACGCGCTGTCGCTGCTGTCGCCGGAGCGACGGGCGGTGATTGTGCTGCGTTTCTACCTCGACCGGAGTGAGATCGAAATCGCCGACGCGCTCGACATCCCGGTCGGGACGGTCAAATCTCGCCTGCACGCTGCCAAAAGACAACTGCGGAACCTGCTCCACAATTATGAGAAGGAAGGTTGAACATGGATGAGCCGCGCCTGAGACACATTCTACGCAAAAAAGCCGAACAGGAGATTCCAGAAACCATGGATTTACGAAACCGCATTCTACAGGCC
>JAFLCH010000386.1:0-1565 GCA_017303775.1 Anaerolineae bacterium
TGGGCGGCACAGGAAGATATGGAAAAGCGCGTCATCAAGGCCTTCAAGAAAGAGGGCATCACCGTGCGGCGGGGACACCCGTATGACGCGGAACTCAAGCACGGCTTCATCTGGAATCAGCGGATGGGGATGGATGTGTTCAGGGGAATCCATCCGGAAGCCAAGTTGATCGTGGCGGAATCGGTGTGGCAGTACAGCCATCATGTGCTGGCCGGTTTGCGCGCGCACCGTGGGCCGATCCTGACAGTCGCCAATTGGAGCGGCGAATGGCCGGGGCTGGTGGGGCTGTTGAACCTGAACGGTTCGCTGACCAAGATGGGCGTGGAGTACAGCACGATCTGGAGCGAAGACTTCACGGACGAGTTCTTCATCAACGGCATCCGCGAATGGATTAAGACGGGCAAGATTAAGCACGACAGCAGCCATGTGCAGGACTTGAAGAAGAGCAAGCTGCCCAAGGCAGAACGGGCGCTGGGCGAGGCGCTGGCGGCACAACTCCAGCAGGAAAAGGCCATCATCGGGATCTTCGATGAAGGCTGTATGGGCATGTACAACGCCATCATCGACGACGAACTGCTGAACCCGACGGGCATCTACAAGGAACGCCTGAGCCAATCAGCGCTGGTGGCGGGGATGCGGCAGGTGAAGGACTCGGAAGCCAAGAAGGTGCGCCAGTGGCTTGACCAGCGCGGCGTGCGCTTCGTGACCGGCTCGAACGAGGAAACCGAACTGACCGATAAGCAGATCCTCGAACAGTGCAAGATGTATATCGCGGCAGTGCGGATCGCGCATGAGTTCGGCTGCGCAGCGGTGGGCATCCAGTACCAGCAGGGTTTGAAGGATATGGCTCCGGCCTCCGATCTGGTGGAGGGGCTGCTGAACAATGTGGAGCGTCCGCCGGTGTATCATGCGACGACGGGCGAGGAATTGTTCGCGGGGCAAGCGCTGCCGCACTTCAACGAGGTGGACGAAGGCGCAGCGGTGGACGCGCTGGTGACGAACCGCATCTGGAACGCGATGGGCTTAGACCCGGCCACGACGCTGCATGACTTGCGCTACGGGGAACACTACAAAGGCAAAGAGGTGGATGATTATGTGTGGGTGTTCCTGATTTCGGGCGCTGCACCCGCCTCGCACTTCATTGATGGATACGCAGGCGCTTCGAGCGAACGCCAGCCCCCGATGTACTTCCGCTTAGGCGGTGGGACGCTGAAGGGGGTGAGCAAGCCGGGTGAGATTGTGTGGAGCCGGGTGTATGTGATGGACGGCAAACTGCACGCCGATCTGGGACGGGCGACGGTGGTCACACTGCCGAAGAAAGAAACGGAACGGCGCTGGAAGATCACCACACCGCAGTGGCCGATTATGCACGCGGTGCTGCACGGTGTGAGCCGTGACCAGATGATGGCGCGGCACAAGGCGAATCATCTGAACGTGGCTTATGGGGCGGACGCTGAATCGGCAGATAAGGCGCTGGCGGCGAAAGCGGCGATGCTCAACGCCATGGGAATCGAAGTTCATCTGTGCGGCGAGGTTCAAATCTGACCTGTATCCGGCTGACCAAC
>JAFLCH010000386.1:1665-3499 GCA_017303775.1 Anaerolineae bacterium
ACTCAGGCGCGCAGCTTCTTGATGAGGGCGAGGGTGTCGCGCACCAGCGTTTCCATGGCGGCGAAGTTGCCTTCCTTGAGCCAGTCGGCGCGGATGAGCTTGCCGCCCATGCCGACGCAGGCCGCGCCCGCGCTGAACCACTCGCCGAGATTCTTCTCGTCCGGGCTGACGCCGCCGGTGGGCATGATGCGCGTCCACGGACGCGGCCCCAAGACGGCCTTGACGAAATCCGCCCCACCGAGGGCATCCGCCGGAAAGAGCTTGACGATCTCCGCGCCGAGTTCTTCGGCATTGCTGATCTCGCTGACGCTGCCACAGCCGGGGATATACGGAATCTTGCGGCGGTTGCAGAGGCGGGCGATTTCCGGATTGAAGTTGGGGCCGACGATGAAGTTGGCTCCCTGCGCGATGTAGAGGGCGGCGGTGGGCGCGTCTTCAATCGAGCCGACGCCGAGAATGAGGTCGGGGTAGGTCTTGGTGGTATGCTGCATCAGTTCGGTGAAGGTGTTGATGGCAAATTCACCACGATTGGTGAATTCCATGATGCGGCTGCCCCCGCGCGCCAGAGTCGCGACGACACCTTTCACCAGCGCTACATCGGGGCTGTTGAAGAGCGGCAGCATGCCATCGTCCATTAAAGTGCTGTAAACCGTCAACCGGTCAAATCGTGCCATCTCCAGAATCTCCCATTCATGCGCCTGCCATCACAGAGCGGCAGGCATAAAGCGATCAAAAGAATTCGTCGAGCAGCTTGTAAAAAGCCAGCCGTTCGGTGTCGATTTGCGGCAGGCCGTAAGCCTCGAAGAAGGGCTGCACCCATTCGGGGCTGAGATTGTAGACGATGCTGCGTTCCGCCAGCGCCAAATCCTGATAGCGATCCGCGACACCGGCGCGCCCCCAGTCGATGAAGCCGCTGAGCTGATCCCCGTTGACGAGGATGTTGGGCAGGCAGTAGTCGCCATGCACAAAACACAGTTCCTCGACGGCGGGACGGGTGGTGGTGAGCCGTTCCAAAAGGGACTGCGCGGACTGCCCCTGCCGTTCATCGTCAAAGTCGGTTTCATCCACCTGCCCTTGCAGGACGCGGTCACGGGCTGCCGCAATCATCATATCAGCCGAACGCTGGAATGGGCAGTCTCGCCAATCGACCTTGTGAATGAGCCGCAGCCCTTCCGCCAGCAGAGTGACCAAGCGCTGCGGATCGCGCAGGAGGTGCGGTTGGCTGGCGTCGTGGCCGGGTACGGCGGTCATGAGCAGCCACTGGTGAGCACCGTCCTGCCCGAAGTCGATGACCTCCGGCACGGGCAGCTTGCCCCGCAGCCACTGCATCCGCTCACATTCCGGCAGCAGGTCGAGGTGCAGCGGGTCATCAGCCCACTTCAGGAACAGATCGGGCGCGCCGGATTTGTGCAGGCGGTAGACATGGACGCCTGACATGCCATCACGGTTCTCGTGCCACTGATAACCGGCGAGCAAGCGCTGAAGGTGGCTTGGCAGATGCGGCGGCATCATCGCGCGGCAGCATCCAGCTTGGCGAATACGGCAGGCGTGAGGTCGAAGCCGAGCGCTTCGGCCACCACCAGAGTCCAGCCGTGCATAAAATAAACCCAGCCATCTTCGAGCGTGAGGCGGCGGTCTTGAGCTTGCTTGCGCGCCTGCTGCAAGAAATTCAGTTCGCCGCGATAGTTGAACTCCCACACCAGTCCGTCCAGCGGGAAGATGCCTGCCGCGGTGATGGGCGACCCCGGCAAGTCCTTGCCCATGCCGGTTCCGTTGATGACAACCGAAGCGGCGGGCAGCGCGCCCATGCGAATGTCGTTGAGGTAGGGGTCGG
>JAFLCH010000387.1 GCA_017303775.1 Anaerolineae bacterium
AGTAGCGGCACATCGCGTCGTTGACAAAGGTCAAACGGGTGTCCGGTCGATAGCGACAGATGAACTCGGTCTGGTCTTCGACCACCGCGCGATACCGTTCTTCGGACTGGCGCAGCGCGGCCTCGGCGCGCTTCTGGGCGGTAATATCCATCTCGATTCCATCCCATACGATTGTGCCATCTTCCAGCCGCTTCGGGCGGGACTCGCGCCGTCGCCAGCGCTTTTCGCCCCGCACCATCACCTGACCTTCCCAGTAGAAAGGGTGCAGATGGCTGAAGGCTTCGCGCACGATGCGGTCATGTTCCGGACGGTATTCGGGGAGGATGTGGTCGGAGAGGAGAGCCGGATTCGCCATGACCGCTTCCGGTTCGAGGTCATTCAGTTCGATACAACGTGGGCTGACGTAATCAAAGACCGGCTGGCTGTTTCCATTATCATGGATGCGGTACACCATGCCGGGCACATTCGCCACCAATTCATTGTAGCGGTAGTTGCTATCATGCAGCGCGTGTTCCGAACGGATGCGCACGATGAAATGTTCGAGCGCGGTGGCGTAAAGCGACAGCAGTTCAAGCTGATAATCTTGAAGGGGCTGCTGGTTGAGCAGGTTATCGGCGGTCAACCAACCGATGATCTTCTCGCCAGACCAGAGCAGCGCCATCGCATTCCAGCCATGCCCCACAATCTCATAATTGTCGTAGAGCGGGGCATCCTCGCGGCATTTGAAGCGCTGTTTCTCTTTGAGCGCCGCGGAAACCCATTCAAAAGCGGTGCTGTCGATGGAAGTCGCCAGATAGCGTTCGTCGCGCAGGTTCCCCTGAATATCCGTCCCGTAAGTCCCCATGACCATTTGCTGGGTTTCATCCAGTATGAACAACCCCAAACGGTCAAAACTAAGGCGAGAGCGCCCCAGCCCGATCGCGCGCCGGCACAGGTCATCGAATGAATTGAGGGACGACAGTTCAAGGTTGATCTCGTTGAGCGCCTTGAGATACTGCAAATGGATGCGGGTTCGTTCTTCGCTGGCTTTGAGGGCGGCGTCGGCTTTCACCTGCTCGGTGATGTCGCGGGCGATGCCCAGCAGTTGAGTGGGTTTGCCGGCCTCATCACGGGTGAAAATGGTGCTCTGGACGTACATATACATCCAGTGACCGGCAGCGTGCCGCAGGCGGTAAGTCGTTTCGAGGACGAAGCCATCGGGTAGAGTCTCGAAGCGGCGCGCACGCTCCTCAAACTTCAGCAGATCGTCGGGATGCATGACAGTTTCCATCATGCTCGATCCCATCGCTTCCACCTGAGCAGCCGAGTAACCGAGCCACATACGCCGCTCGCGATTGGTGTAAACCGTTACCCGCTTTTGCAGATCGAAGATGAAGATTTCATCGGGGACGGTGTTATTGATGCGTTCGATCAACCATTGGCTCTGGCGCAGTGCCTCTTCGGTGCGCTTGAGTTCGGTGATGTCGCGGTTGACGCCGATGAGACCGCTGATATTCCCTTGGTCATCCAAGAGTGGGACTTTACTGATGAGCACCCATTCGCGTCCGGCATGCTGAAGCGGGGAGCGAAATTCATGGTTGATGATGGGTTCGCCGGTTTGCATCAACACCTGTTCGTCGGCGTAAGTGGCTTCCCCGTCCGTGCCGAAGAGTTCACGGTCATCCTTGCCGAGCATGTCTTCGGCGCTGGTAAAACCATCGTTCTTCCATGTAGCGGCGTTGACGTAGATGCAGCGCCCCTGCCGGTCTTTGACGTAGATGTGGTCGGGGATGGCTTCGACGATTTTTTCGAAGAGGCGGATGCGGTTTTCTTTGGCGGCGAGCGCCTCTTCGGCGATCTTGCGGCGGCTGATGTCGCGCATGAAGCCGTTGAAGCCCACGACATGGTCGCCCTCTTGAACGAGCGTGACGATTTGCTCGACCCACAGCGGGTTGCCGGAGACGGTGATGGCGCGGTATTCGAGGCGGGTTTCGGGAATGCGTTCGTTGAGTTGGCGCAGATAGAACTGGGTGACGGGTTCGAGGCATTCGGGATGGATGAAGGTGGTGTAATGTTTATCGACAACATCCTCCGCCTTATGACCCAAAACGCGCTCGACCGGGGTGTTGATATAGGTGAAGTAGCCGCGTTCATCTGTCGAGAAGATGACATCACCGGCGGCTTCGACAAGCTGCTGATAGCGTTTGAGCAGAGGGTCGCCCCGCTTGTCTGTTCGGTACTCCTGACCAGACATCTTTTCCCGCATTTTCACTGTCTCATTAATCTACCAATAAACACGAAGTGATTAATCAACATTTATATAACAAGCGTTGATTAAGATTATAAACCATTTCATTGTTTATTACATCAAGAAGACTGGATACGCAAACCAAATGCTCATGACCTGAGTCCTAGGCGCGATGGTAGAGGTGCGGGTTCGGCGGCGGGTGTTTATAATCAGGGGCAGTACGCACCAATTTGAAGGGTAACAACCATGACTGACCAAGAACGTTTGGAGTTTATTCGCACTTCACCTGAAATTAACGCCATGCGGGCGAAGATCGCGCGGTTTGGCGGCATCCTGTTCGAGCGGCGGCTGACGGATATTTCCGGCGGGAACATCAGCGCGCGGGTGGGCGAGTATGTGTGCATCTCGCCGCGCTACGCCGGCAGCAAGCGCCAGTGGCAGTTGAAGCCGGAGGATGTGCTGGTGGCCGACAAGGACATGAACCTGCTGGACGGCGGCGGCGAGATTTCGCGCGAGGCGAAGGTCCACTTCCGGCTGCACCGCGAATTCGGCGAGTACGGCACGGGGGTGATCCACGCCCACGCCAAGAATATTCTGGTGTTCGCGGCCACGGGCGTGTCGATGCCGCCGGTGCTGGAGGCCACGCAGAAGTTCGGGACGGTGCCGGTGGTGAAGTACGCGCCGGCGCACGGGAACGGGCTGGCGGAAAGCATCGCAGGCGGGATTCGCGGGAACGAGGAGCGGATCAAGAAGCACGCCGCCGCTGCTATCGGCGCATGGCACGGCCTGTTCCTGATCGGGAAAGACCTTGACGCGGCGCTGGACGCGGTGGAGCGGTTGGAGTACAACGCCTACTGCCTCCTGATGGGGCAGCTTTTGCAGAACAACGACTTGATGGCGACTCAGCGGCAGGCGCTGCTGGACGCACAGGCGAATTATAAGGAATAAGCGGTTCGTCCGTTGGATGGTCGAAGGGGTTTTGCAGCAGCAGCAGCAGCGGCGCAGAACCCCTTTTTGTTTGAGGGGTTGGCGGCGGCGGCGGCGGCGTGGCGGTGAAACGCGGCGGGAAGCAGGCGATGCTGCCGCCGGGGGGGGGCGTTTGTCGTCGTCGTCGTCGTCACCGACAAAGAATCCGGCGGGAATGGGCGAGACTGGCGCAGACAAGATTAGAACCTGACCCATTAAAGGCTGCTGCTGCCAATAGGTGAGGGAGGAATGGCTGTGTTGGCGGCATTGGCGGCAGTGACAGTGGCATTCTGCTGC
>JAFLCH010000388.1 GCA_017303775.1 Anaerolineae bacterium
TTTCGACGCTGTTGAAAACGGAGGCACAGGCCAACAGTGTAAGTTTGCTGCTGGCGCTGATGCTGGCGTCGCTGGGCGGGGCATGGTGGCCGCTGGATGTGGTGCCGGGGTTTATGAAGGTGATCGGTCATTTGTCGCCGGTGGCGTGGGCGATGGATGGGTTCCGCAATTTGATCTTTGAGAACGGCACGCTGCTGACGGTGCTGCCGAGCCTCGGCGTGTTGGGGCTGCTGACGGCGATTTTCTTCGGCTTCGCGGTGTGGCGATTCCGGTACGAGTAAGTGTGCCGAGGGTAACGGAAGGGCGGCGGTGAGCTGCCCTTTTGATTCCTAGTGCGCGGCACGATGTGAGGCGGGCGACGAAATGTGCTATGCTAGAATTACCTGATGTTATGACCCGATTAACCGCTCCATTCAAGCTATATATGATACGGTATGAATTTTCGAACGCTTCCGTTAAACCAAATTGTGCCGGGTGACTGTGTTGAAGTCCTGCGCGCACTGCCGGAAAAATGTGTTGACCTGATCTTCGCTGACCCTCCTTATAACTTGCAGTTGAGTCAGGATTTGTGGCGTCCGAACATGACGAAGGTGGACGCGGTGGATGATGCGTGGGACCGGTTCGGCAGTTTTGAGGAGTATGACCGGTTCACGCGGGAGTGGCTGGAGGCGGGCCGGCGGGTGTTGAAGGATGATGGGGCGATCTGGGTGATCGGCAGTTACCATAACATCTTCCGCGTGGGTAAGATCATGATGGATCTGGGGTATTGGATACTGAATGATATTGTGTGGGTGAAGAGCAACCCGATGCCGAACTTCCGGGGGGTGCGCTTCACGAACGCGCATGAGACGTTGATCTGGGCGAAAAAGTCGGAGAAGAGCCGTTACTACTTCAACTATCATTATATGAAGCAGGTGAACGGCGGCAAGCAGATGCGGAGTGATTGGGAAATCCCGATTTGCTCCGGCGCAGAGCGACTGCGCGTGAACGGGGAGAAGGCACATTCGACGCAGAAGCCGATGGCGCTGCTGGAGCGGGTAATCCTAGCGACTTCGCAGCCGGGGGATGTGGTGCTCGACCCGTTCTTCGGGACGGGGACGACGGGAGCCGTCGCCAAGCAGTTGGGACGTAACTGGATCGGGATTGAGCGGGATGCTTTGTATATCAAGGTGGCGCGCAAACGGATCAAAGCGATTGCGACGCAGCCTACGGATGCTTCTGACGCACCTCGACCGGCGCGTATCCCCTTCGTGACACTGGTGCGGCAGGCGTACTTGCAGGCGGGAGATTGGCTGTACTTCCGGGGAAACCGGCAGCAGGCGGCACAGATCACTGCGAATGGACGTTTATGCTATCACGATACGGAAGGATCGATTCATCAGATCGGACGGTTGATCCAACAAGGGCCGTGCAACGGGTGGGAGCACTGGCACTTCGAGGATGCGGACGGCGAGTTGAAGCCGATCAACCGGCTGCGGCAGCATGTGCTGAGCGCGATGAAGAACGGGCAGCATTAAGAGCCGATGGTACGCAGCAGCCATTGAATCATGAGGTCACCGAGGTCGGGACGGTTGAGGAGCATCTCGGTTCCGGTTCCGGCGCTGGCAAAGGGCTGCACAAGGACTTCGCCAGAGACGGCGGCTTGCAAGGCTTGAACAGCGGCGAATGAGGCGGTGTCGTTTTCACTGGCGACCATCATCAAGGGACGCGGGTTGTAGGCGTTGATGGCTTCGAGCAGCGCGGGATTAGCGGATGGGCTGAGGAGGATGGCGGTGTCGCAGAGCAGCTCCCCGGCGCAACCGAGCAGGGCGGTATCCGCGCCTGCACCCGCACCGATGACCGCGAGACTGGCCGGGTCGGCCTCACCGGTGGCGAGCGCTTGAAGCATGACGGTGAAATCGAGCAGCGCTTGATCGGGACGGACGGTCATGATGAGCACGGTGAATCCGGCGGCTTGCAGGCGGATGGGAAAATCCCCCCACTCATTTATATTCGAACCCAAGAGCAGAACACCGGGACGGCGCACGCCATCTTCAATCTGGTAAAAGAGACCGGGCAGGAAGGTGTCGTCCAGCGCGGTGATGGTGATGGCTGTGCCGCCACTGGACGGGTTGGCGGTGCCGACGATGAGCGGCGGCATGGCGCTGAAGGGCGCGAGGGCGGCGGCAGTGGCGTCACTGGCTCCGGCTCCCAGATCGAGATCATCGAACGGGATGCTGGTGGTGAAGGAGGCATTGACGGTGGGGCTGGGCGCGATGGTGGGGCCGCTGAGTTCGATGGTGGGTGTGAGGGTAGGCGGTGGAATGATGGTTTCGCAGGCCGCCAAGAGGATGAGGAGGCTGATGGCGACCAGCGCTTTGAGGGGGCTATGATGATGGGCGGTCATGCCAGTGTTACCCTTCATCCGGGCGGGCAAAGACGATCATGCGCTCGCAGCCATCTTCATAGAGGTCAAGATCCGGACTGCCGTAGACAGCTTCGACACTGAAGCCGGCGAGCCGGAGCAGATGGCGCAGTTCCGAGTAGAAGAAATAGCGGAAGCTGACCGGCGCGACGGTGCGTTTGACCGCGCCATCTCCGCCGACTTCGTCGTAAATCCAGTTGATGCGGATGATTTGCTCGGTGCGGTCGAGGGTGCTGACGGAATACTGCATGACAAGGTGACCGGATTCGGGTTCGAGGAAGGTTTTCTCGAAGACCATGGCGTCGGTGTCCTGCGAGGCGAAGGAGTCCGCCGGATTGGGCAGATCGAGCACGAGGAGACCATCAGCGGTGATGAGGGCACGCAGGCGGCGCAGCAGTTGCAACTGCGCGACTTCGTCATGGAAGTGCATGAGGCCGTTATAAGGAAAGATCACCAGATTATAGCGGGTGTCGGTGGTGTATTTGAGGATGTCGCCTTCGATGAAACGCAGGCGCTTGTTGATGGCCGGCATCTGGTTGGCACGAGCGCGGGCACGATCCAGCATGGCGGGTTCGAGGTCGATGCCATGCACTTCATAACCGGCTTGCGCGAGATGGAACATCACGCGACCGGTGCCACAGCCAATTTCAAAGATGGGACCATCATATTCGGCGGCGAGTTCGCTGTACATGAGGAGATCGTCGGTTTTGTCCTGATGTTCGGCATCATAGTAGCGGGCGATGGTGGTATAAAAGCTCATCGGTTTGTCCCCCGGTCACGTCTGAGGAAAGCTTCAACGGCTTGAGCGTGGGCTTCGGCGGCCCACAAGGGTGGAAAGAATTCACGTTCGATCTGCAGGGCATCGTCGTAAGGGTGGTGCAGACCGGTTTGGAGAAGGCTTTTCATACCGCGCACGACATCTGTCGAGAGTTTGGCGACATGCTGGGCATAGTTCACGGCGTAGTTGAGGGCGGTCCCCATTTCGACAACGCGGTTGACCAGCCCGTAATTCATCAATTCCGGCGCGCGCATGACATGACCGGAGAGCAGCAAGTCGAGCGCGCGGGGATAACCGACCAAGC
>JAFLCH010000389.1 GCA_017303775.1 Anaerolineae bacterium
GCAGGTTGCCGAAGTGATAATCCCAATGGATGAGATGCGGCGTGGTGACGGTGTCGAGCAGGGGGCGGTGGGCGTGGAAGACGGCCTGCATGCGGTCATAGACGGCGGGGGTGATGAAGTGACCGGTGACGGCCTGCTGACCGTAGTTGGTGAGTTTGTCGATGAGGTAGGCGAACCATGTGCTGAAGACGCCTTGCGTCCCATAGAGCCGCCCGAATTGGTCGAGGGTGATGGCGTGCAGGCGGGCGAGGATTTCGCCGGCTTGAGCGGCGGCCTGCTGGCGCTGCGGGGGGGTGAGGCGCGGCCACGAGTCGATGAGCGGCTGACCTTCGACTTTGGTCATGACCATGAAGTCGTTGGGGACGAGCGTTTTGGTGTCGTCCAGCAGGAGGACGTGAGGCGCAGGAATGGCGGCCTGATTGAGCAGATCGTAGGCGCGGCGTTCGCCATGAAAGCGCGAGATGCCGTCGTTGATGATGCCATCAAAGCGGATGACATGGGTGTTGTTGATGAGGAGCGCGGGGTTGTTCATGCCGGTGCCGGCCCAATCGACGCTGGTGATCTGGCCGAGGGCATGGGCGTCCCAGATGCGCTGAAGGGTGTGCTGGTCGATTTGGAAGCGGCTGCGGTTGAAGGTCATGCCTGTGCTCCGGTTGACGATTGACGGGTGAATGATAATGGAGCGCGGCGCTGAAAAACAGTGGAGGCCGTGGGCGGGCGGGTTATACTGGGGCGATGCAGCAGGTGAGACGAAAGAGCGGGTGAAGCGGATGGATAGAAAGCCGTTTGCGATGGTGGTCATGGGTGACAGCATCCTGTGGGGGCAGGGGTTGTATCCGGCGGAGAAGATACATGCGCGGGTGGCGGATGGGCTGCGGCAGCGCGGCATGACGGTGACGGCGCGACTGCTGGCGCATTCGGGGGCGGTGATTGGTACACCGGAGAATGCGGGGGAGGCTGTGCCGCTGGGCGGGGCATACGGCGGTGAAGTGCCGGTGGGCAACCCGACGGTGTTCGAGCAGGCGCAGGCGGCGCTGAAGGGCGCGGCGGTGGACGCAGAGACTGATCTGGTGCTGGTGGGCGGCGGCATCAATGATGTGGACATCGGCACGCTGGTGAATCCGCTGGATGTGCGGCTGGATGAACGGATCGAGGAGGCATTTTACCGGCGCATGAAGCTGCTGCTGGAGAAGGTGTACCATGACTTCCCTAACGCGGTGATTGTGGTGACGGGGTATTACGTGTTCTTCAGCGATTATTCCGAGGCGAATCTGGCGCAGGCGGCGCTGAAGGCGCTGGGCTTCAATGTGCCGGTGATGCCGGAGCGGGTGAGCGATCAACTGCTGGATTTGTTCATCACCAACCGGCTGATCGAACGGTTCGAGCATTTTTATGATTATTCGGAGGCGTGTCTTCAGCGGGCGCTGCGTGAGTTGACGGAGGCGGTGCCGGAGATGCGGGCGCGGGTGTTTTATGCCGACCCGAAGTTCAAGCCGGAACATGCCATCGGCGCGCCGGAAAGTTTGCTGTTCGGGATTAATGCGGATCTGTCGCCGCAAGATCCGGCGGTGATCGCGGAAGGACGGGCGCGTGCCTGTGAAGAACATGCGGCGAAGCTGAACCCGGTGCAGCAGTTGGCGTGCCCGCGCGCGACGGTCGGGCATCCTAACCCGGCGGGGGCGCAGCGTTACGCGGACGCGATCATGCAGCAGGTGCGCTATGCCCTGCCCGCGCTGTTTGTGGACGGTTGAGCGGGAAGTTGATCATGCCAAGGGGTGATGAAGATCACTGGGAGGGTGTCCGGCGGCAGTCTTAAAATATCTATTCGGGTCTTGAGTCGTTCGCTCAATAATCCGAAAGGCTGTGCACGATGTGGACTGTCATACTGGGTATTTTCCTCTTATTTCACGGGCTTATTCATCTGGCTTACGCTGCTCCTGCCCCTGCTGACCCGAATTATCCCTTCGACTTGAATAAATCATGGCTGATCGCCAGCACCGGAATCGATGTGGGGACGATCCGGCTGCTGGGGATGGTGTTCGCGGCGCTGACGGCGATCGGGTTTTTGCTGGCGGCGCTGGCGACGATGGGCATTATCGTTCCGCAGACATGGTGGCAGCCGCTGACGGTCACTGCGGCGCTGGCGTCTCTGGTGCTGTTGTTCCTCGGCTGGCACAACTGGCTGCTGCTGGGGGTGGCGATTGATGTGCTGCTGCTGGTGGCGGTGTTCGTGCTGCACTGGCAGCCGTTCAGCGCGACAGTCACTTAAACCGCAAATAACCTCTGCTTGACTTCCACTGCGCTACGCCTTATGATTGGAAAAAATGTTCTAACTCATAAGGCGGTATGATGATTGATAAAATCTCGGCAACGTTGATTATGGTGCGGGATTTTGACGAGTCGCTGCGGTTTTACCGCGATGTGCTGGAGTTCAAGCCCTCGGTGGTGGAGCCGGGATTCGCGGCTTTTGATATTGGGGATAAGACGCTGGCGGTGCTTGATCTGTCGAAGGCGGTGGAGATGATCTCGGCGGAGGCGCTGCAACCGGAGAAGCCTTTCATCCCGCGTTCCCTGTTCGCGGTGTTTATGGAGGACTGCGACGCAGAATATGAACGGCTGAAGGCGCGGGGCGTCCATTTCATCAAGCCGCCGGTGACTCAGCCGTGGGGGCAGCGCACCGCTTACTTCAGCGATCCGGACGGTAACATCTGGGAAATTTCACACTTCCCGAAGACGGATTGATGGTGCTGCGCGGTCATGGAAGGGAGCGACAGGTGCTGTGGTACAGCACCTTCTTATTATGTTGGAATAATAGTTTCATTCCGAACGAGATGTCCGGCATAGGCCAAACACGCGAGGACATCCTGACGGGTGAGTTCGGGATAATAGTCA
Organism: Anaerolineae bacterium; assembly: GCA_017303775.1. GTDB lineage: Bacteria > Chloroflexota > Anaerolineae > Aggregatilineales > Phototrophicaceae > CFX2. The sequence goes on from JAFLCH010000389.1 coordinate 2,893, forward strand.
GCGGAGATAATATCGTCTATCGATTTGCCTGACGCTAAAAGTTCCAGAATCAGGTGTATTGGAATACGTGTACCCGCGATGCGTGGTTGGCCGTGATTGATGTCACGCGAGACCACAATTCGTTCCGCTATCGTTTGTTCGTTCATCACCATCACCTAAATATCCCTTCCGTATCGATTATATCGAAAATTGAGATGATAAGCCCTCATGCAGGCAGGGAAGCGGCGGGTGCGGGCGTTTTCATGAAGCGCTGCGCCCACAGTTCGAGGGTGAGCAGGCGGAAGACCACCTCGACCTGACTGGTCTTGCCCCAGAAATGGTCATGCAGGAGCGTGTGCAGGTTGTCGCGCTGGAAGTAGGCGCTGATGAAGTTGTTGGGGTCCATCAGGACTTCGCGGATGCGCGGGCTGAGGTCATGGTCGAACCAGTGCAGGATAGGGGTGCTGAAGGGCTGCTTGGGACGTTCGAGGGCGAAATCCGGCAGCAGGGCGCGCATGGATTCGCGCAGGACGACCTTGTTGCTCTTCATGCGAATGTGGGCGGGGACGTTGGCCGCGAACTTGAGCAGTT
>JAFLCH010000039.1:0-660 GCA_017303775.1 Anaerolineae bacterium
TCGCCTTCCCTCAAATGGTTAGAAAATTCGTCGCCAAATAGTGACCATTTGGTAACCCATTCGTCGCTCATTTGTGCTATGATAGTTCTAGCGTCGCCACACTTGCATTCAACCTCCACTGTTTACTAGGGAGGTGGCTGCCGAAGGCAGACGGAGGGGGTTCTTTCCCCTGCGCATCTTAACAACCGCATATCCGCCCACCGGCGACCACATCAGCACGCCATCCGTGCCGCCGCCAAAAGGGTCAGGTCTTTGCCTCAGTAGGAGGGACGCCATACATGGCGTCCGGCATCACACCATTCCCGACCACATTGGCACACGCTTCGATCATGCCCTGTGTGGCGGCTGTGGCGGCCATGTCCACGCCAATCTCCCTCATTCCCGCCGCATTTCACCGCCACGCCGCCGCCGCTGCCGCCGCCAACCCCTCCGGCAAGGTTCTGGTCTTGGCCTCAGTAGGCATTTCCCACTTGTCACTGATCACTTGTAACTTGGCACTCTACTGCCACTGCCATTGCCGCCACTGCCGCCAACCCGGCCATTTCCCCCTCACCAATATGGTAAAAACCGCTGTCAAAGGGGTGAAGTTCTGAGCGTGTCTGCGCCGCTCTCCCCTGTATTTTGCCTCCCTTGCATGCGGCGTGCAGCGCCTTGTGCGGC
>JAFLCH010000039.1:670-21917 GCA_017303775.1 Anaerolineae bacterium
TGTCACTGATCACTTGTAACTTGGCACTCTACTGCCAATGCCATTGCCGCCACTGCCGCCAACCCTGCCATCTCCCCCTCACCAATCGGCAGAAGCAGCCTTTAAGGACGAAGTTCTGAGCGTGTCTGCGCCGCTCTCGCTCATTCCCGCCGCCTTGTTTGTCGGCGCCGACGACGACGACGACGACAAACCTGTTAGACCGGCGTTTCTGAAGTGGGGGAGGGCTGCTTGGCACGATAATGCCAATGTCAATGCCGCCACTGCCGCCACTGCCGCCATTTCCCCTCACATAAGGTCGAAATGGTCATGATGCTTGCAAACGGTTCCCTCATTCCCGCCGTTTTTGACCGCCGCGCTGCTGCCGCTGCTGCTGCAAAACAGCCCCGGCTTAAGCGAGGTCGGCAATGGCTTCTGCCGCCCGCTCCGCGCCCCCCAGCGCCGCGAAATCCGCTGCCAGCTCTCGCGCCGTCGCCTGCACTCGTGCATCCTGTGTCAGCGCCTTCGCCCCCTCCAGCAGCGCCCCGTGCCGCACCTCGTGCGCCGTCAGGTTCAGCCCCACTTTCGCCTGTGCGATCCGTCGGGCGTTCCCCCGTTGATCGGCTGCGTGTGGAACCGCCATCTGTGGAATACCGTGTACCACCGCCGCGTGCGTTGTTCCCATCCCCCCGTGATGGATCATCAAGCGCGTTCGCGGCAGCACATGCTCAAACGGAATCCAGTTCAGCAGTCGCGTATTTGGCGGGAGCGCCGCCTTCAACTCCGCTTTCTTCTCCGCTGCAATCGGGTTCCGCCCGATCACCACCACCGGCACATAACCGGTACGGGCTGCCGCCTGTGCCGCCCAGCTAAAGAAACCGAGGTCACCCGTGAACACACTCCCCAGCGTCACCACCGCCAGCGGCGCGTCCGCTGGAATATCGCTTAACCATCCCGGCGCAGCATCACGCGCGGCGCTCGCCGTCCCGCCCACGAAAAGCGTTTGCGGCAAAATGTTTCCCGCGTCCGCTTGGTACCACAGCGCGTTAAAGTAGCTCACATGCAAATGTGGGCTGATGATCGAAGGCGTTGGCCCGCTGGAAAAATACCGCCCCTCCAAGCCGAATCGCTCAAACAGGCGGTTCAGTCGGGTGCGGCTCTCGTTTCCCAGTGTCTTCTGCACCGGGAACAGAAAATCATCGTTCAACTCCCGCTGCGCCGGCCATCCACAAACCGCCAGTGGCACATTCAACACTTCGGCGGTCGCCGCCGCCGCCGTCAAGAAAGGATCGGTAACCATGACATCCGGTTTACCGATTGCCTCCGCCAGTTCGACGAGGCACGCAATCGCTTCCCCTACCAGATCCTCGCTCATCCATGTATCCAGCGCCCGGCGGTAGCGCAGCATCACCGCCTCTGCCGGAGGGATGCTGCTCAAATCGGGGGCAGGGGGTGGCGGCCATAACCAGCCCGTTCGTCGGATCGCCCGGAAGGGGACTCCCGCCGCGCTGACCGCGTTGCCGATTCCCCCTTCGCTCAGCCACAGCACTTCATGTCCGCTGTGCTGCAAGGCTTGTGCCGTCTTAAGGAAGCCGCCCCAATCCAAATGTCCGAACAGGGGTGCTGAGATGAACCAGAATTTAGCCATAGGATTTAGTCTGAATTTTGTAACGTCCGTTGATTGCGAATCTGCTTCAATTAATTATGATTTACGAATGAGGCAGGGGGCTTTTACGCCGCCGCCGCATTCTTCATAAAATCTTTATATTTCTTAATGCACTTTAGCCCGGATCACCCTTAGAGTATTAAATAAGGATTGATTATTAGTTGAGAGCGAGGGTGAAATTCATGGCATGGTTTACACCGACACCAAGTGAAATCTCTGCAATTGAACAGATCGAAACGGCTTTTCATGACGACAGCCTGACCGATGATCAGCGTCAGCGCCTCATCGAGCGCCTCTGGATTCGTCTCGAATATGCTCATGGTAGCAAGGTTCTTAGCCTCGTCTCCCCTGAAGGTGCGATCATCGAACGCCCATTCCGTACCGAAGCGGGCTAATGGACATCTCGGTTTTGGCTTCTGGGGGGCGGAGTCTGCTTCGCCCTTTCCCGGTCTGCCTCAAGCCTTTTTCAACCACATTGGTTCAATGCTTGCCTGTGGTGAGTTCAAAATCGTAAACAATTTCTTCGCTTCCTGCCATAAGCGTTCAGCCTGTTCATAAGCCTGTATCGCCGCCTGCTGCTCACTATGAACCGCTAACGCTTCCGCCTGCAGCCGCCTCATATCAGCCCGTCGTGCCAGTCCGCTGGCTTCTTCCAACCACCCGCCGCGCCGATCCGCCTCGTCTTCCAACAGTGCGATCCGTGCCATTCCCGTTAACCCGCGGATAACCAATTCCACATCCTCGCTCTTCCGTCCCTGTTCCAGCGCTGCTTCGAATAATGCTTTCGCCTCATCTTTCATCTTCATGCCAAGTAAGCTGTTCGCGCGGTTCGCTCGGATGATATGCAGCCAATGGGGATTGTCGATTCCTTCCATGAGCGCCTCGGCGCTTTGGTGTAGCTCAAGCCCCTTGTCGTAGTTCCCCATGCTGTCATAGGCCAACCCCATATTATCCGTCTGTATCGCGCTCTGAAGCCCTAACCCCAACTTCTGGCTCATGCGCAGCGCATATTCCAGTGTGGAAAGGGCTTGCTGTGGTCGTCCCGTCGCCATCAAAAACCACCCATAATTCCCTCGCCGCGTTGCCTCCGCGAACTCGTTGTTCAACCGTCGTGCGATTGCCAGCGCCTCATTGAAGAACGAATCCGCCGACTCCAGATCGCCCTGTTCTGCGTATGCCGTCGCCGCGTTCGAAAGGACTAAACCGCGCGTCTCCCAATCATCCTGTAAGTTGCTCAACAGCATGAGCGCCTGTTCATAATCTTTGATCGCCCGTTGCCCTTGCCCGATGAACTTCCGTGCCGCAGCCAGATCACAGTACAATCGCGCAGCCTGTGAATATTGGTGCTCACTCTCGTAGATAGCGAGTGCGCGCGCCCATTCATGAATTGCGTCGCCGGTTTTGTGCTGCCCCACGAAGAACAACCCCAGATCACGCATCGCCTGTGCGACTTCAAGAGGATGCCCTGCTTGTTCCGCCCGTTGAATAGCCTGTCGGTAGGTTTCTGTGGCAGCCTCATGGTTTCCCATCTCGACTCGAATGGCTGCGAGGCTCCGGTTCACCTCGGTCTCGCTGTATCCGATCGGCTGCACACCGCCCATTTGCGCAGATTTCTCCAGATACGGCAGTGCTTCCTCATACATTTTCCCGTGAGCGAGTGTAATTCCCAGTGTGAGTTCGCTTCGCAGCGCCAGCTCTCCATCGCCTAACTGCTCCGCAGTTTCTTTTGCGCGTCGGGCGTAATCAATTGCCGTGTCGCTGTCCTGTAATTGCAGGCTGGCTTTGCTTGCCAATCCGAGGCATTCAACCAATTCTCGCCGGTCACTGACGTTTTCAAACAGAGCTATCGCGTCTCCAAAATATTGCAGAGCGTTCTCAAACAACCCCGCTTCGAGCGCCCTTTTTCCCAATGTGATATTCCATCGTCGTTCATATTGCCGGTAGCCGATCTGTCGCGAGAGCCGCAGTGCGCGTTCAATGAGCTGTTGTCCTTCACTTTCCTGCCCGCTCATAATCAGCGCTTCGCCCAGTCGTCCCACAAAATACCCGCTCAATTCAATTTCGCCTGCCGCGTTCAACTTGGGGAGCGCGTCCTTCAACAAATGGATGGCATAGCTTGCATTCTTATCATGTAGATAATTATCGGCCATCAATCCCAGCGCTCGTCCCTCAGCCCCCATGATCCGGTTGATCCGTGCGGTATTAACGGCCTGCTCCAGATGATTCTGCGCGGCCTTCCAATCACCTCGTCGCTGCTCAACGTAGCCCATGGTCGCCAGCAGATAGGCCATCTGGGTGCGTTGCCGGTTTTCTTGTGCTCCTTGGTAAGCCTTCTCCAACAACTCTTGTGCCTCGTCATATCGCCCCAGCGCGCTGTAAACCTCCGCTTGGGTCAGTGTAATCACCGCCATTGCGCTTCCATCGCCTGAACTAACAGCCAGTTGCATCGCCGAACTCAATGCATCCTGTGCTGCTTGGAAGTGTTCTGCCCGCTTGTATCGTTGTCCTGCTTCTATCGTTTCACGAAGTGTGTTTGGCTCTGGACGGTTAGGGTAGCGTGGTGGCGGTTGCAAGCCCATGCGTTGTTTCAAATCATCGAGGAAGTTCATTAGACCTATATTTCCATAGTGTACCCAACCCTTCCTATTGTATTCATCCTGTCAGGGATTGGTAGCGCGATGCTTGTGTAAATCTTCTAACAACCCTTTTGCCACCAATAAAAAGAGGTGAGCAGTCTGCTCACCTCTAACTAGTCAAATTGTGGGAAGTTGAACTTACGGATAGAACCCGCGTGTCAGCAGTGCGTCGCCAACGCGCTGAATAGCCGTCATTTGTGCGCCCGTTCGCAGATCAACGCCGTGCTTTTCAGCCGTCGCCACCGTCGCGTCGTAGCTGCGCACCAGAATCCGTTCAAGCTGCCGGAAGACCTCTTCCTTGTCCCAGAAGAACTCCTGCAGCCCCTGTACCCATTCAAAGTACGAAACGATCACACCACCCGCGTTTGCCAGCACATCCGGAACCAGCAAAATCCCGCGATCATTAATGATGTCATCGGCTTCCGTCGTCGTCGGACCGTTCGCCCCTTCCACGATCACCTTCGCCCGAATATAGGGTGCGTTGTGTTCCGTAATCTGGCCTTCCATTGCTGCCGGGATCAGAACATCGCAGGGCAGGGTAAGCAGCTCGGAATTAGTAACCGCGCTTGCGCCATTAAATCCACACACTGTTCCGGTTTTCGCCATCCAGTCGCGGACTGCCGGGACGTTCAAACCATTAGCGTTATAAATACCACCATCAATATCGCTGATACCGACCACCTTGAAGCCCAGTTCCTGTGCGTACAGCGCCGCGTGTGACCCCACGTTGCCAAAACCCTGTATCACAATGCTGGTATTTGCAGGGTTATTGATTCCCTTGCGTTCCAGTGCTTCCATCATGCAAATGATCACACCGCGTCCGGTCGCTTCCGTCCGGCCTTGGCTCCCGCCGATATTGATCGGTTTTCCTGTCACAACCGCCCGCGCAGCATAACCGACAGTCATGCTGTACGTATCCATAATCCAAGCCATTTCTTGCGGGCCAGTCCCCATATCCGGCGCCGGGATGTCAGAGTGAGGGCTGATGAGCGGAAGCAGTTCGGAAGCATAGCGTCGGGTCAATCCTTCTCGTTCCCGTACACTCAATGACTTCGGATCAACCAGCACGCCACCTTTTGCCCCGCCGTAAGGCAAATTGACGAGCGCACACTTCCAAGTCATCCACATCGCCAGCGCTCGCACTTCATCCAGCGTTACATTAAGACTGTATCGGATACCACCCTTCGATGGCCCCATCACTGTGCTGTGATGCACCCGATAGCCGGTGAACATTTCAATCTTGCCATTATCTCGCCGAACCGGGAAGTTCACCGTGAATTCCCGTTGCGGCCAACGCATATATTCAACCACATTGTCATCGAGCTTGAGTTTCCCCACTGCCCGATCATACTGCGCAAGCGCGGTTTCATAAGCACTTTGAGTAAATTCAATCGGAACGCGGGTTTGGTGCTGCTGAAGCGAAACAACCATTTTGGCTCCTCAGGCCGGTTTAACCGGCGCTTTCAAAACTCACTAAAAATAATTGCATTTCTATTGTCAATTATAAACGAACACTATGCCGAATAAAACTAAAAGAATCCTAAAACTGTGCAAAAAGCCTATAAATCATCATACATGTTGCATAACATATTGGCCTTCATGCATGATAAGGCAACTGTTTCGTTCCACGAATCACACCTTGCACAGCAGCCCGAATCGAAGAACTGAGTAGGTTGAACAAGCGATAAAATGTGGAAGGGCGTGGAAATGAGCAGGAGTGTCGTGGAGATACTCCTGCTCGGAAATCATTCGAGGTTAACGGTTCTTAGTTTTAGGTGCTGGTGTTGGGTTCAAGTAGTTTTTCAGGAACTGCCCGGTATGGCTCTTTTCCACCATAGCAACCTCCTCCGGCGTTCCATAGGCGATCACTTCTCCACCTTTATCTCCGCCCTCTGGCCCCAGATCAATCAGCCAGTCGGACACCTTGATAATATCCAGATTGTGCTCAATCACGAGTACAGTGTTCCCGTTATCAACCAGTTGTTGTAATACCTCGATCAACCGCAGCACGTCAGCCGCGTGTAAACCGGTCGATGGTTCATCAAGGATGTACAAAGTCTGGCCGGTTGCCCGCTTTGACAGCTCACGGCTGAGTTTGATTCGCTGTGCTTCACCGCCGCTCAGGGTAGTTGCCGGTTGCCCGATGCGGATATAGCCCAATCCCACCGCATCCAAAGTTTCTAACTTGGTGCGGATAACAGGGATATTCTCAAAAAAGGTTAACCCTTCCGTCACCGTCATATCCAATACATCAGCTATGCTCTTGCCCTTATATTTCACCTGCAAGGTTTCGCGGTTGTATCGTTTCCCGTTACACACATCACAGGTGACATAAATATCCGGCAGGAATTGCATTTCAATCTTCAGTTGCCCCTGTCCTTCACAGTGCTCACATCGTCCACCTTTGACGTTGAAGCTAAACCGTCCTGCCGTATAACCACGGATTTTGCTCTCCGGTAGTTCAGTGAACAGGGTGCGGATAGCATCAAACATTTTTGTATATGTTCCGGGGTTGCTGCGTGGGGTTCGTCCAATCGGGGATTGATCAATGTTAATGATCTTATCAATGTGTTGGATACCCTCAATCGTATCATGTGCGCCGGGGCGTTCCTTGCTGCCGTTAATAACCTGTGCCAGTCGCGTATACAGAATATCCAACATCAGCGTGCTTTTTCCGCTGCCGCTTACCCCTGTGATGCACACCATCTTGCCCAACGGAATATCAACATCGATATTCTTCAGGTTATTCTCTTTCGCGCCGCGCACTTGGATAGCGTTTCCGTTGCCGGTGCGTCGTACCTCTGGGACTTCAATCCGTAGCCTGCCGGAAAGATACGCGCCCGTCAGGCTGTCTTTGACCTTCATAACTTGTGCGGGGGTTCCTTCCGCGATGATCTTCCCCCCGTACTCACCCGCCCCCGGCCCCAGATCAATCAACCAATCTGCCGTCCGCATCGTTTCTTCATCATGCTCGACGACCAGTAAGGTATTGCCCAGATCGCGCATTCCGATCAGCGTATTGATAAGTTTTGCATTATCTCGCTGGTGTAGTCCGATGGAAGGCTCATCAAGCACATACAGAACACCCGTCAGCCGGCTGCCAATCTGGGTAGCCAACCGAATGCGCTGCGCCTCACCGCCGCTCAACGAAGCCGCTGCACGGGCAAGTGTCAGGTAATTAAGCCCCACATCATTCAGGAAACCCACTCGTGCGGTTATTTCTTTCAGAATCTGATACGCGATTTCTTGGTCTCGCTGGTTGAGGCTGCCTTGCTGGTCATCTTCTCCCCGTAAGGACTGAACCCACTCCAGAAGCTCATTAACAGGTAACAGCGACACATCATAGATTGACCGCTTTGCCACCGTGACAGCCAGTGCCTCAGGCCGCAGTCGCTTCCCGCTGCATGTCTGGCAGGGAACTTTTGCCATATACTGCTCGAACAATTCGCGCATACCCTCGGAGTTAGTTTCTCGGTAGCGCCTCGCCAGATTATTCAAAACCCCTTCGAATGCAGTGGAATACTCGCGATAATCCCCCCGCGAATTAGCGTAGCGGATGCGTACCTTTTGCCCTTTTGTCCCATAAAGGATGAGGTTCTGCGCTTCCTCACTCAGGTTGCGCCATGGTGTTTCCATACTGAAGCCATACACTTCCGAGATACCCCGCATGATCCCGTAGCCCCAGCTTGAGTCATCCTCAAAATTCCATCCGTTCCCGTTTACCGCGCCTTGTGACAGACTCAGGTCATGGTTCGGGACGATCAAATCAGGGTCAAATTCCAACCGGAATCCCAACCCCTGACAATCCGGACATGCCCCCTTCGGTGTATTGAAGCTGAAGCTGCGGGGTTCGATCTCCGGAATGCTGCCGTGTCCGTTCACACAGGCCAGCAACTCACTGTAAAGGGTATCGCTCGGTGGAGTGTCGCTCAGGTTATTGATGATGCAGATTCCCTCACCAATATCCAGCGCTGTCTCAATCGCTTCTGTCAAACGGCTTTCCGAGCTTCGAGCTTCGTCCGAAGTCGGATCTTCATACTTCCGAATGATGAGCCGGTCAATCACCACCTCGATGTTATGGATCACATACCGGTCTAGGGTGATGTCATCGCTCAGTTCGCGCAGCTCACCATCAACTCTGGCGCGTGCGAACCCTTCCTTACGCATTTCCTCAAACACCTTCTCATGCGTACCCTTACGCCCTTTGATGATTGGGGCGAGGACCTGAATGCGTGTACCGTCACTCAGTTTTTGTACCTCATCGACGATCTGTTGAGCGCTCTGTGCCACCACCTCCGCCCCGCAGATAGGGCAGTGTGGCACGCCAACCCGTGCGTAAAGCAAGCGCAAGTAATCGTAAATTTCAGTGACCGTCCCCACTGTGGATCGTGGATTATGGCTCACCCCTTTTTGATCAATCGAAACTGCCGGACTCAACCCTTCAATCTGGTCAACATCCGGCTTCTCCATCTGGCCGAGGAACTGCCGCGCATAAGCGCTCAAGCTCTCCACATAGCGCCGCTGTCCCTCGGCGAAAATCGTATCAAACGCCAGCGAAGATTTACCCGAACCCGAAAGACCGGTGATGACCACCAATTTATTGCGTGGAATTTCGACATCAATATTCTTCAGGTTATGCTCGCGCGCACCGCGCACTACAATCTTGTCCTGAGTCATGAAGTTTCTGTCCTATCGACCTAATGCCGTTCGAAAGGGGAATGTACAAACGTTCTATTATAGTCTCCCCCATTGGGGGTCGCAAGGGTCATACGCATATTGCTTAATGGAGATTGCATTGAAAGTTGATGAAAATGAGAGTCATAGGCCAGTAGATTCACCTAATGAATGCCCCACATCAACACGCTAGTATGCTATTCTCTTCGATAGTCTTGAAATCGGAGCAAACAACATGCGTTATGAGATGTTCTATGATCTGCGTCATGTTACGGATGACCTGATCTTTATCAAATGGTACAAGTCAGCATCCGAACATACGCGTCCTCAAACGGACTTTATTGATGATCTTCGTAAACGTCTCAAAGAATCGCCAGTTCCTCTCTACTTTATCTCCGACCTTCGCGATGGTCGAATTGTAGATGTCAGCATTCTTCAAAAGTTGGGCATTCTAGCTCAACATCCTAACTACGGCGGTGGCGCGGCTTTTAGCGAGGATGTGTTATCCAGCATGTTTGTAGGCATCTTCTCCAAGTTCGCCAATTCCGAAAAAGGAACCGGGGTCTTCTACAAAACCATGCCCGAAGCGCTTGCCTATCTCGAATCCCTTAAACCGGGCTTAGTCACCAGTGTAGATTGGTTAGCATTTCTAGAGACAGTTGATGGAAACAAATAGGGCGCGTATAGCTGCGCCCTGATCGCTGTTCTAATTACCCGCCGTCGCTGTTATCGAGCGCGTTCGGGTCAACCGTCGGAGAGGCAATAGCCGAGAGCGCTGTTGCCGTAGCGGCCATATCTGCTTGTTGTTCGCTGATGATCACATCCCCAAATCCGCGTACAACCGATACCCAGCTGCGCCCCGGTTTCAACATAATCGGGATATTATTGCCGTAAATGATCTGGAGCGCGGAACCGGGATCTTGGTTCTGTCGCCGCCAATACCCTTCATAAACCTGCCCATCCCGCAGCAGGAACGCCCGCCCTTGATCCCACAATTCGATTTGAATCGAGCGATAAGTTGCCCCTTCCGGGAAGATGTCAGGATTGTCGTTATGTGGGACTTCGATGATGACCAGATTATCGGCCCACAACTGCTGTCCATCAGCCGCGTCCATATGGGCGATCCCATCGGTGTACCGCAGCCAATGACCGCTAGTCGGGTCATATTGCCATCGTGCATCTGTCTGACCGTACCAGTCAATAAATACATCATTGGCTGGGCGTCCGCCGGCGTCAGGTGTTGGGTTAAACGCGAACCCGCGCGCCTTATATCCAGTGTTTACGTTCCGTCGGGTCGCTTTATCCCACAGCACATTCGTATCAAGGAACATCGTATGTTCAAATGCTAAGCCATCTTGTGGGAAGCGGCAGAATCCCGAGTCCTCACAGTTATCGCCCTTCAGAGGCGAAAAAGTTTGGTATACATATTCGGACGCGAGGACGAGTTTTTGAATCGGTTCGCTTGTTCCCGAATAAGCCAGCAGCGCGTTATACATCGGGATCAATTCAAGGTCGATCAGTCGCGCGCTTCGTACGGATCCAACATGCGTAGGCGCATTGTTGCGGTAAATGGCCGCAAATCGTGTCACACCGCCTTCCGTTTCATACTCCCAAACCAGATCAGCTTGGTTGACGCCGCTTTGAGGGCGTACCAGCGGTGGGTAGTTGGAAATCTTCACAATCAGATTGCGCCGTGCTTTTGCTGCTTCGTTGGGATATTCTAGCCCCGTTAGCGGATTAACATTTTCCGGATAGATAGCAGGCCCATTAGGCGTAGGGGTTGGGGAAGGTGTATCCGTAGGAGTGCTTGTGGCCGTAGCCGTCGGCGTAGCGGTTGATGTCTCGGTAAAAGTCGCTGTAGGCGTCGCGCTTGGGCTGGGTGTTGCGCTTGGCCCGCTGGGTGTATTGGTCGCAAATGTGAAAATCGTGGGTTGCGGTGTATTCGTGCCCGGCAGGGTTACCTGTAGTGCCAAACTTTGTCCGGCCACAGGGCTTGGGATAGTCAGCACAGCAGTAGCGGCTAAACCCAAAATGAAAAAGAAACCGAAAATTTGACGCATAGATTGTGCATAACCTCTTGATCTGTGGTTCCAGACACGGCGCAAAAGTATACGTCCCAACTTTTGGCTTGCACAGGGCTATTTCGCCCTTCAAGCCGCTGATGTATGATTGCGTAGGTAAATCGTCGTCTAATCACACATATCACTGTTAACCTCACATTTGGGAGGGTTTCATGGCGCATCGTCGCATTTTGTTATCGCTCGCGCATCCCGATGATGAAAGTTTTGGTTCGGGTGGCCTTATCGCACGTTATGTCGCCGAAGGTGCTGAGGTCTATTTGATCTGTGCCACCAACGGAGATGTTGGAACCGTAAGCGCCGAACGCTTAAATGGATACGCTTCTATTGCCGAACTGCGTTTAGCTGAATTAGATTGTGCTTCAGCCAGATTAGGCTTTAAGTATGTTTTCAAACTGGGCTATCGAGATAGTGGAATGATCAATTCCGAAACCAGTAAAGATCCTGCTTGCTTGTGGCAGGCCCCGCGTGAGGAAGTTACGAATCGCGTCGTCGAGGTTATCCGTCAGGTTAAGCCTCACGTGGTCATCACCTTCAATAAATATGGCGGCTATGGTCATCCCGATCATATTGCCATTCAGCGTGCGACCGTCGATGCCTTCAAGCTAGCGGCAGACCCGGCCTATGAAACAGGGCAGGAGCCATATCAACCCCAGAAGCTTTACTTCACCTCGGTTTCTCGTACCTTGTTACGTCTCAATCTGCTCCGTATCCGCCTGCGCGGGGAAGATCCACGCCGTCTCGGTAAAAATAAAGATGTGGATATGTTAGCTGTCCTCGAAAATGCCGAACCCATTCATACACGGATTAAAGTCAGCGAGTATTTCCGCGTTTGGGAAGAAGCCAACGCCTGCCATGCTAGCCAGCTTGGTGGGGGCATGCCGCCGCTGCCAACATGGGTTCGCAAGCTCATCGCCGCCAATCAAGACTTGACTCGCGTCTATCCGCCTCCGCTCTCCGATAAACGAGATGAGTCCGATCTGTTTGCCGGTGTAAACTTGGATTGAACCCCCTGCATAGGCTTTGTCGAGGGTATCGATGACCAACGAAGAATCGCCCAATCGTATTGACCGTCTGATGGATGCCATAGACTTATTGCATGAAGACGATCGTGCCGGAGCCGTTGCGATTCTTCGTCAGTTAATCCGCGAAGATAACGACTTTGAAGACGCATGGCTCTGGATGAGCGTCGCCGTCGATTCCCTCGACCAGAGTTCCCTCTGCCTCGATAATGTCTTACGTGTGAACCCCGCCAACATCGCCGCCGCCACCGCCCTGCATCGTATCCGCACGCCCGAAATGGCGGTCGAAAAACGTCGTGGTCGTCTCCGCCTTGCGCGCGATATGGCTTTTGCATTGATGTGGATGCTGGTCTTGGGGATTCTCTACGCCCTCTTGATCACCTACTTTAACGTAGGGGGTTAGGCAGCGGGGCATATCGCAGCCCCACAATTTTCTGCCCCTCAGGGCTTTGTATCCAACCGATGAACTCGCGGAACTCCGCTTCAGGTTCGCGCTCGCCGATCACGAAAATCGTCGATCGCAGCGGATACGTATTGTCGTACACGCTGTTGATCGTCGGCATCACCCCATCCACGGCCAGCACTTTGACGCTCGAATTCACATAACTCATCGACACATAACCGATGCTGCCCGATTGGTTCGCCACACTCACGACCATCGCATCGCTTGACGGTGCGACTTGTGCCGAAAGTGTCGTCAGCCGCTGTCCCAGCAGCAGCTTTTCGAATTCATCACGTGTTCCGCTTCCGCTCTCCCTGCTGACCACGATGATGTCCTCTTCCGCCCCACCGAGGTTATCCCACTGCGGAACATGCCCCAGATAAATGTTTCTGAGCTGTTCGCTGCTGATATTCTCAATTGTGTTTTGCGGATGCGTAATAATCGCGATTCCATCTTGCCCGATCGGCCACGCCATCATCGGTCGCTCATTCGGCAAATGTGTCGTCAGTACATACGCGTCCACATCCGGCTGAAGCTGTCCGATGATCGTTTCCAGATTCCCCGTCAATGTCTCAAAGTGTACCGACGGGTTGATTTCGTTGTAGTAGCTTGTCAAATCATTCAACAGTGGAATCGCTGGGGTCGACGCATATAGGCGCAGCGTGACAGCATCTCGCGTTGGCGTTGTCGCCGGCGTGACCGGTGAGCTGCAACTAACGAGTGCTAAGGTTACAATTGCAAGTGTCCGTTTAGGCTGCCACATAACACTATTTTATCCGGCTAATCAAGAATCTTCACCTGCTTGTAATGATCGACGTTTTGCGCCCGTATCACACTAGACCTTCTCTAGTCGTAGATACTGGTTCAAAAAATCATCTGCATATGCCTTCAAATCCCCGTCGATGATCGCCTGTCGCATCATTTCCATATGTCGAATGAGAAAGCGTATGTTATGAATACTGAGCAAATAAGCGCCCAGAATTTCATCAGCCTTGAGTAAGTGTCGGATATAAGCACGTGTGAAGTTTTGGCAGCAGTAGCAGTCGCATCCCGGATCGACTGCCGAGGGGTCTTTCGCGTGGATAACGTTCCGCATATTGATGCGCCCTGACCGGCTGAACGCCGCGCCATGTCGGGCGAGCCGTGTCGGAATCACACAATCGAAAATGTCCACCCCCATCTGTACCGCTTGCGCCAGATCATCCGGTTCACCAACCCCCATCAAGTAACGGGGTTTCTCCGGCGCGATCATCGGCTCGGTTACGGATAGTGCCGCGTACATTTCCGCCTTGCTCTCGCCAACTGCCAATCCACCAATAGCATAACCGGGGAAGTCCAGCGCGCTCAGTTCACGCGCCGACTGTTCTCGTAAATCTTCGAAAATCCCGCCCTGAATGATCCCGAACAGCGCCTGCTTTTCGTCTGACGAGTGAGCCTCTCGGCAGCGTCTCGCCCATTGCGTTGTTCGTCCAACCGCCCGTTCAACCACGGCCCGGTCTTTCGGGGTAGGGCATTCATCAAAGCACATGATGATGTCCGCTCCCAGATTTTCTTGAATGGACATCGAGCGCTCAGGTGTCAATCGGTGCTTGCTCCCGTCCAGATGGCTTCGGAACGTCACCCCATCATCATCAATCTTGTTGATCTCTGCCAGACTGAATACTTGGAAGCCGCCCGAATCCGTCAGGATCGGTCCCGGCCACTGCATAAACGGGTGCAGCCCGCCCATTTCACGCACCAGTTCCGACGTTGGCCGCAGATGCAGATGATACGTGTTCGCCAGAATCAGTGATGCTTTAAGCTCATGCAGGTCACGCGGTGGAACAGCTTTCACCGTTGCTTGTGTGCCCACCGGTGCGAACACAGGGGTTGGAATATCGCCGTGTGGCGTGTGCACGATTCCCGCGCGCGCGCGTCCCTGTGTCTTGATGATTTCAAACTCGAATGACATTAAGTATGTTTCCTTTTGAGACGGTGGTATTATAACATATGAACGTAGCATGATGTTTATCCCGCTCAGGATACAATTGTGATCAGTCTCTACGACATTCTCGAAGCCTCAAATGGTCAGCTTTTTGGCGAAGCGGCCGCACATTTATTCACTGACTTTTGTTTCGACTCACGTCAGGCGAGTGAATCACAACTCTATGTAGCCCTCAAAACCGAACGCGGAGATACGCATCAGTTCATGCGTGAAGCAGTCGAGCGTGGGGTGACCGGAATCCTCTGTACTCACCCGCCGGATTTCGACACGCAGGGCTTGTCCGTCGTCCTCGTCCGCGATACCGATGCCGCCCTCATGAACTGGACTCGCTACATCCTCCACAAGCTGGGTACGCAGGTCATCTGCGTCGCTGGCACAACCGGCAAATCCCTCGCCGTAGAAGCCATCAGCCGCGTACTCTCCAAACGCTACAGCGTCCTTCGCAGTCACGATGACTCCACCGGTCGCTTGGGCTTGCCTCGCACCCTCGCTCATCTGAATGCCGATCATCAATTTGTCGTCCTTGAACTGGATATTGTCCGCCCCGGCATGATGGCTGAATTCGTTCAGGTCGTGCAGCCCGATGTTGCCGTGATCCCGAGTTTGGGGCAGGCGCACATGGATAATTTCGCCACTGTTGACGAAATCGTTGCCGAAAATCGCCTTCTCTTAGATCGTCTCGCGCCCACTGGCCTCGCTGTGCTCAACAGCGACGACGAAGCTTCACAATTCTTGGTCTCCGCCACCCGTGCCGCCGTCCACACCTTCGGCGTCGAAAGTTTCGGCGCGGATGTCATTGCCTATAATGTCGTCAACAGTACCGATAAAACCGGCTTTGATGTCCGTTATGGCAGCGAACGTCACGTCGGTCGTTGGGTTCCGTGGCTCGGTCAGCATCACATCGCCGCCGCTCTCGCTGCCCTCTGTGTAGGCCTGCATTACGACATTGACCTTGATGAAGGTTTGCGAGCCTTAACCGAAGTCGCTTACCTCCCCGGTCGCATGAATCCCTTGCTCGGCCTCCAAAATAGTGCCTTGGTTGATGACACCATCGGCGCGACACCCCAATCCATGCTGGCCGCGCTGGATTGGATGCAAACGGTCAACGCCCAATTATCCGATTCCGAACATTATCGCCTCATATTCGTCATGGGTGACTTGGATAGTGTCGGGGGCATGAGTGCCCTCGCGCACCGTCTCATCGGCCAGCGCGCTGCCAGTGTGGCCGACGTACTCATTACCGAAGGGACGGAAGCCGCCTTAGCAGGCCGCGCCGCCCTCGACACTGGCATGAGCGCCCGTCAGGTCTGCATGGCCTATAGTACGCAGGACGTAGTTTCTGCGCTCAAAGATCGCTTCCTCATCAACCACCGCGACCTTATCGTCATCACGGGTGGTGCAGCCGCCCGTATGGAACTGGTCGTCGGGGAATTGCTCCAAAACGCGCAGGATAAAACTGTGCTCCCCCGTCACGACTCCTTCAGTGAGGTCGCCGCCCTCGTTCAACCCACCGACCTCAATTGGGTCGAACTCGATCTGGACGCTTTAGCCAGTAACGTCCGCATCATCAAAAATCTCATTGGCGATGAAGTCAGCCTCATGGCGGTCGTCAAGGCCGATGCCTACGGTCATGGTGCCGTCGCCGTCGCCCGTACCGCTTTACTCAACGGCGCGGTCTATCTCGCCGTCAGTTCCATCAACGAAGCGCTCGAATTGCGCGAATCCGGCATCGATGCGCCCATCCTCCTGCTCAACTACACCCCCCTCAGTGCCGTGCGTCAAGCCGTCCGCCAGCGCCTGACCGTCACCCTCTATGATCTCGATCTCGCCCGCGCCTATGATCGTGCCGCCCGTGAATTGGGTGAAAAACTCCTCGTTCATGTCAAGATCGATACCGGCATGGGACGCTTGGGAGTCATGCCCAAGGAAGCCATGAATCTCTTCCGCCACATCCTTACTCTGAAATCGTTGGAAGTCGAAGGGGTCTACACCCATTTCGCCTCTGCCGACGAAGATGCCGACTACACCGCCTTTCAAGTCCGCAATCTGCGCGAACTCCTCAAACCGCTCCGCGCATCAGGCTTCAACTTCCGCTACATTCATGCCGCCAACTCTGCCGGAACCATCGCCTCCGCCGACAACCACTTCAATTTGGTTCGCGTTGGCCTTGCCATGTACGGCCTCACACCCTCCACCGCCGTCCCCCTGCCGGATGGGTTCAAACCCGTGCTCAGTTGGAAGACCGTGATCGCCCACGTCAAAACCCTGCCATCAGGTCACGCCGTGGGTTATGGCCGCACCTATTACACCCAGACCGAACAGCGCATCGCCGTCTTGCCGGTCGGTTATGCCGATGGCTTCCGCCGCGCCCCCAACAACTGGGGCGAAGTCCTCGTCCACGGTCAGCGCGCCCCCCTCATCGGTCGCGTCAGCATGGAAAAGGCCACCATCAATGTCACTCACATCCCTGATGTCAGCATCGGTGACGAAGTTGTTCTCTTAGGGCAGCAGGGCAGTGAAATCATCACCGCCGAAGAAATTGCCGCCCGTTTGGGAACCATCAACTACGAAGTCGTCACCAACATTCTCCCGCGTGTCCCGCGTCGTTGACGAATCGCTATTCGCCGAGTTGCTTCTGAATATTCTCGACGAGGACATCACTTCTCGTCCCGTAAACAAACTCGGTCACCAACTGGCCATCTTGGTTCAGCAGGAATGAACTGGCCGAGTGAACGACCGTGAAATCAGTTTCCGGATCAGTCCCCTCAATCGGTTCTTCAAAGAACTCAAGGTTGTAATCCCTGCTGATCGCCTCAAACACACTCCGGTCGCCTTCCAACCCATGAATCGCCGGATCAAACTTGGTCAGATACTCTTTAATCACCGCTGGCCTATCCCGCTTCGTGTCCACGCTGATGAAAACAAATTCAATCTCATCCACCAGCTCGCCCAGCGCTATCCGCGTCTTTTTATATTCCAGCAGTGTCGAAGGGCATAGGTCAGGGCAGTTCGTGAAGCCGAAGAACAGCAGCACCAGCTCGCCCTTCAAATCGCTCAAGCTCAACGGTTGCCCATCTTGATCAATCAGCGTGAAATCCTGTACCGCTCGTGGCGGGTCAATGATCTCCACCCCTGTATACGGAATCCCTTCAATAATCGCCGCCCCCGTATTCACCCCGCTTTGCGTGCTTGTGCCGCTTCGGTTGAACAGCGCGTACAGGACGACAAACGTCGAAATGACCCCCACCACCAGCGTGCCGGCCAGCATGAGTCGGGACTGTGTATGCGGGTGGGGATTAGGGCTTGGTCGCGGTGGTATAGCGTTCTCTGTCATATGACCCTCACATAAAGCTTTTTGTACTGAAGCGGATGCCGAATATGTGCATTTTCAAAATTGAATTCTATGTTATACTCTTTTTCGATCTTTGTGAACTTTGGAGCAATACCATATGAGAAATTTTGAACTCTTGGATACCGTAAAACTTGACGATTCCAGCGGGTTAATCACGTTCACAATTCAAGCCCAGACAACCGGGCAGCCCGTTGTTGCTATGCGCCGCGAGGGCGGCTACATCGCCCTTTCCGCCAGCTACGGCCCTTTTGAAATCGCCCTCAGACCGCGCTTTCAGGAACTCTCGCGCACCCTCTCCCGTTTGCAACCCGTTGAAGGGCTTCAAACCACCCGTCAGGTTGGTACTGCACAGGCTTACCTCTCTGTCGGCCTCAAATCGGATGGCGTGCTTCTCCTCCGTCCCACCATTGTAGCCGATGCCACCGGCCACATCGCCTTTAACCTCGCTTTGACCGACTCTGCGCGCAAAGCCTTATTCGACTGGCTTCCCGTAGAGCCTGAATCATAATCGCCTTTTAATCGGTGCATTTCTAATGATGGCAGAGCAATCCCTTGTCTGCTAGTTTCCTCATCTTGAAATGCACCCTTTCCCTTATTCAGCCTGTTATCTCCTCCTTGACTCTATTGAACTTTTGTTCTAAAATAGAGTTGCATTTTTGTATCAATCCATGAGGTTCGCCATGTCCCAAGTCGCCCATCCCCCGCTCGTCCCATCCGCCATTTTTATGGCGCTTGTGGCGGCTGTGGCGGCGTTTGTCTGCGGCAGTTTCCCATCTTCCCGCATCCGCCCGTTCTTTGTCGGCGGCTGTCCCCCTGCTTCCCGCTGCCATTGCCGCATGGCGGCAGCCAACACCGTACTTCCCGCAGCCAAAAGCGCCAAACCCGCGTCTTCCCGCCGCCAAACGACATAAACCCGCGCCACCATCGCCTGTTCCCGCCGCCAATAACGGCGGATGCTCCTTTCGCCCCTTTCTCATCACCCTCCCATTTGCCAGCCCGCCCGAATACCGCTAAAATGATCTCTAGAATTTGATAGATGGATAAACGGAGAGAGTTCTCGTTTATGAGACGCCGAAGGGGCAAATTGTCCGGTGCTGCTGGCCGGTTGATGAAACTCTCAGGTACAAGGATCTGTTTATCCCTTTCTCTGAAGGTTATCTGACAGAGCGTACAGCATCATGGCCTGTACGCTCTTTTTGTTCATATTTTGAGGAGACTTCTGATGGCTGAATTGAAAATCCTGCCCGATCTCAAGTACACCAAGAACGACGAATGGTTGAAGATTGAAGGCGACATCGCCACCGTTGGCATCACCGACTTTGCTCAGGATCAACTGAACGACATCGTCTACGTCGAGTTCCCCGAAGTCGGCGCATCATTCGCGCAGGGGCAGGCTTTCGGTGTCGTCGAGTCCGTCAAAGCCGCCTCGGATATCTTTATCCCCATCTCCGGCACCATCACCGCTGTCAACAACGACCTCGAAGACACGCCCGAAATCATCAACTCCGACCCCTACACCAAGGGCTGGCTCATCAAGTTTAAGCTGAAAGATACCGCTGAAGCCGCGTCGCTCATGGATGCCGAAGCCTACAAAGCCTACTGTGCGGATCGTTAATTCAGTCATCAACCTACACGTTCTTCACCGGGTCTAAAGTTTATACAGGATCAACATGACTTATATACCGCATACCGACTTGGAACGGCAGCAGATGCTTGCTGCCATTGGTGTGACGACCATCGAAGACCTCTTCGAAGCCGTCCCCTCCAGCCATCGCTTCCCGCGCCTCGACCTTCCCAAGCCCCTCAGCGAGATGGAAGTCGCCGCCGAACTAACCGCCCTCGCCGATGCTAATGAGCATGCGGGTGATTACGCCATCTTTCGTGGGGCAGGGGCTTATCATCACTTTATTCCCTCCGCCATCAGCCACCTCATCTTGCGTGGCGAGTTCCTGACTGCCTACACACCCTATCAGCCCGAAGTCAGTCAGGGTACGCTGCAAGCCATCTACGAATACCAGAGTATGATGTGCGCCCTCACCGGCATGGATGCCGCCAACGCCAGCCACTACGATGGCGCGACCAGCCTCGCCGAATCCGTCACCGTTGCCCTCGAAGTCGCCCGTCACAAGCGCAAGAAGATCATCCTCAGCCCCGCCATCAACCCCCAGTATCGCGCCGTTGTCCGCACCTACCATCAGGGCAACAACCTCAAATTTGTCGGTGATACGGGTCGCGCCGATATTGATGACCTCATGGAAATGTTGGACGAAAACACCGCCATGCTCGCGGTTTCCTACCCCAACTTCTTCGGCCAAATCGACGATCTCACCAAGCTCGCGGAAAAAGTGCATCAAGCCGGTGCGCTCCTCGTCATGGTTGTGAACCCCATCGCTTTAGGTCTCTTCAAGAGTCCCGGTGAACTTGGCGCGGATATTGTTGTTGGCGAAGGTCAGCCGCTCGGTATTCCCCTCAGTTTCGGTGGCCCTTATCTCGGCTTCTTCGCCTGCCGCACCGAATACGTTCGTAAAATTGCTGGCCGTATCGTCGGCGAAACGGTCGATCAAGAAGGGCGTCGTGCCTTTGTCATGACCCTCCGCCCGCGTGAACAGGACATCCGGCGCGAAAAAGCCACCAGCAACATCTGCACCAATCAAGGTCTGATGTCGCTCACTGCGGCCATCTACATGTCCCTCATGGGCAAATATGGTATGCGCAAAGTCGCCGAACTCTCCTATCACAAAGCGCACTACGCCGCCAAACAAATCGACGACCTCAAAGGCTTCCGTGTCGATACCACCAAGCCGTTCTTCAACGAATTTGTGGTCAAGTGCCCGCGTCCGGTTGCCGACATCAACGCCTATCTCATCGATAAAGGTATCATCGGCGGCTACGATCTAGGTAAGGACTATCGCCACCTCAAAGATAACATGCTCATTTGTGTTACCGAGATGAACTCCAAAGACGAAATTGATGCGCTGGTTGTTGCCTTAAAGGAAGCCGTATCATGAGTGAACCACTGATCTATGAAATAAGCGCGTCCGGTCGTCGTGGCGTATTGCTGCCCGATTGTGACGTGCCACAAGAACCGCTTCCTGCCGAACTGATCCGCGCCGATTTGGATTTCCCCGAAGTGAGCGAATTGCAGGTCGTGCGTCATTTCACCCGCCTGAGCGGGCAAAACTACGCCATCGACAAGGGGTTCTACCCCCTCGGCTCATGCACCATGAAGTACAACCCCAAGCTCAATGAAGACATGGCGCGTCTGCCCGGTTTTGCCCACCTGCACCCGCACGCCGATACCGACTCCTCGCAGGGTGCATTAGCCTTAATGTACAACCTTCAGCAGTGGTTAGCGGAAATCAGCGGCTTCAAGGCGGTCAGCCTTGCCCCGGCGGCTGGTGCGCATGGTGAATTCGC
>JAFLCH010000390.1 GCA_017303775.1 Anaerolineae bacterium
AGGACGCCGAAGGACAGATAGCCGGCTAATGAATTGGTGGGATGCGGAAGGGCGTGAACATCCCCGACGAGCAGCGGCAGCGAGGGATCGTAGGCGCGCGAAACTTGGAGGGCGTTGGCGGCATAATCCAACCCAACGACGTTATAACCGAGGCGACGGAGGGTGATGACCATCGCCCCCAAGCCACTGCCGGCTTCGAGAATCATGCCGTCTTTGGGCAGGTAGGTGGTATAGATTTTGAGCGCCTGTTTGGCACGGGCGTAGTTCATGGCTTGCAGCTCACGCTCGACCGAGGCGCTATCCCAGATATTTTCCCAAGCCTGTCGTGTGGTTTCGTAGCGCGGGCCGAACTGCACAGGTTCCGTCATGCCTGATTCCTCTGTTGTGTGTGATCCGGTTGCAGTGTGTGGGCGTCGAGTGTTTTGATGACACGGGCGGGAACGCCGGCGACCACGGTGTAGGGGGGGACATCTTCGCGGACGAGCGCCCCGGCAGCGACAACCGCGCAGCGCCCGATGGTGACATTGTGCAAGATGACCGCGCCTGCACCGATGTAAGCGCCGTCTTCGACGATGACCGCGCCGGTGCGTGAGGGCAAGGCTTCGAGCCGGAGCGGGCTGTAGTAGGTATCAAGGTGGGTGATGATGGTGACGCGCATGGCGAGTGTCACGGTCTGACCGATGGTGATGGGGGCGGTGAGATCAAGCAGGCAGTCCTTGCCGATGTGGGTACGCCAGCCGATGCTCAAGTCGCGGAGGCGATGCTGGGGATTGTGTAGATGAAAGGGCTGGCGCAAATCGACTTCGGGGGCGATGGATGCACCGAAAGCGCGCAGCAGCAGCGGTAACTGACGCCCACGAGCATGACTGATGCGTTCGGTGACGGCTTCCATCCCCCAAATCCATTCGTCAACCCAAGCCAAGAGCGCCACAAAGGCACTGCTCAACGGTCTCCAGAGCAGGCGGAAGGGGCCTGCGAGCAAAAAAATGGCCTGTCGTAATCCTGTTCGCTGCAATTGACGGCATTCTCCGGGATGGCGAGTCAACGCGGTCATTATAGCTGAGTGATCTTCAAGTATCCAGCCGACCCTGTTATACTCGCGGAAAGCATCAGCAGAGGATAGGCAGACGGCGCGTGACGATACGGACAGATGACTTCGCAAACCAGCCCGATTTCACGGTGTACCACACGGCGCGCTGGCGAAACGCATTGACGACGGCCTTCCCACACATGCAGGATGTGTCGGCGGTGGTGCAGTTGGCGGACGGGCGCGAGGTGCTGCTGTGCGGGTTGATGACGGATCGGGTGGGGGCATGGCGCTGGATTGAGGCGATGCCGTTCGCGCTGTTCGGCGGGCCGGTGGCAAAGGAAGGCAGGCTGGAGGCGGAGGATGTGGCGGCGGTGGTGCAGCCGTTACGAAAGGGGGCGGGCTGGTTTTCGCTCAATCTTGACCCGCTAAATCGGTTGGCGACGACGGCGATGCTGGGCGAGATGGGCAGCACATTGACGACGCATGTGCTGCGATTGGAGGCCGAGCCGGAACGGATGGAAAAGCGGTACACCAAAACGCTGCGCTATGACATCCGGCAGGCGGAAAAGCAGCAGGTTCTGGCGCGGCGCGGCACGGGGCATGAGGACTTCCAGCGTTATTATGAATTGACACAACTGGCGGCACAAAAATGGGGTTTGAGCAGCACACCTTTCCCGGCGGCTTTGTACCGGGCGCTGGCAACGCTGCCGAGCGACGAGGTGCGGCTGTGGCTGGCGGAAGCCGAGGGACGGGCAATCGGCGGGCTGCTGTGCATCCATTACGCGCCGGGGCGGAGTTTGTACTGGGGTAGTTCGATGCACCCTGACGCGGTGCGGCTGAACCCGACCAAGCTGCTGCTGCACCGTGCGATTGATGAAGCGATCCGCGCCGGATGTACGACGATGAATATGGGGCCGAGCGCAGGATTCGATGGGCGACCGCTGGAGGGTGTGCGGCAGTTCAAAGAGGCGTTCGGCGCAGAGGCGATGACTTACGCGGTTGGATTGGCGATGCAGCCGTGGGCGGTACGGGCGCGGGCGGTGCGGGAACGGCTCAAGCGGCTCATCCGGCGGCGCGACTCAGAATGACTTGCGTTCCCCACGCAGGCGCTGGGCGAGATCCATCGCTTGACGGGTCGGCCACATGAGCGCGCGCAGAAGCCATGTGCGCCCTGCCCCATAGTACTTGCGCGAAAACTGCACCAAATCCTGAAAATAGACCTGTGAGGCGAGGCGCTGTACCTGACTGGTGCTGGCATGTTCTTCGTGGGTGAGCACGGCTTCGGCGATAAAGTGAATTTCATAACCGGCATCCAGTGTGCGGCGGCAGATGTCATCCTCGGTGAAGTAGAGCTTGAGGGATTCGTCAAACGCGCCTAACTGACGGACGAGCGCCAGCGGAGCGAGGTAATTGGAGTCGGGGATGACCTCGACGGGGCGGGTGCTGTCCCGATTCCAGCCGTCAAACCACATGTGACGACGGCGTGAATCTCGCCACGGTTTGAGCAGGACGCCGAGGAAAGTGTAACCAAGCAGCAGATCGACATAGGCGGGAATGCGCGAACCGGTGTACTGGACGCGGCCATCGGGGAAGCGCATCTGACAGGTGATGGCTCCGACGCGGGGATGGGCGCGGATGTAGGCCAGCATGGTTTGGAGCGTGTTGGGCTGGAAGACGGTGTCGGGGTTGAGGATGAGGACGTATTCGCCCGCGGCCTGCTGGATGCCGAGGTTATTGCCGCCAGTGAACCATGTGTTATGCCCCGGTTCGATGAGGCGCGCTTCCGGCATGACCTGACGCACCATGGCGGCGCTGTCGTCCTTGGAGGCGTTATCCACCACGATCACTTCGAGATCGAGCGCGCCGCGTTGAGCGATGATCGATTCGAGGCAGCGGCGCAGCGGCTCGCGGGTGTTGTAGTTGACGATGATGATCGATAGTTCAGGCATGGTAGCTGCGAATGACTTCGATAATGTACTGCACTTCGTCATCGGTGAGCGCCGGATAGAGCGGCAGCGTTAACAGGCGAGTCCATTCTCGTTCGGTGACGGGCAGCGGCGTGGCATAGGGCTTATACATGGCATGCAGGTGGTTAGGGATGTAGTGCATGCCGGTGGCGACGCGATGCTGGTGCAGCCAAGCGGCCAAACCGTCACGGTCATCCAAGCGGACGACATAATTATGCTGAGCCGATTCGACGCCTTCTTTGATGACCGGCAGCTGCAACCAGCCGAGATCACGCAACCCTTCGGCATAAAGGGCGGCAATTTCGCGGCGGCGGGCGTTGGTTTGGGGCAGGCGGCGGAGCTGCACCAACCCGATGGCGGCGTTGATGTCGTTGGTGTGATATTTGTAGCCCAGTTCTTCGACATCATATTCCCATGAATACTGGCTGCTGTCTTTATCGCGGCTGCGAATCCATGTGTCTT
>JAFLCH010000391.1 GCA_017303775.1 Anaerolineae bacterium
GATGGCCGCGGCGCTCACCGGCTGGATCGACACCTCGGACATGGACGCTGTTCGCCGCGTCAACCCGCACGCCGACATTGGCATTGTGCGCCCTGATGGCAATCTCAACATGATGGTGCATGTCACCCATGCCGAAGCCTTCCCGTGGCGCGGAACAGCGCTCGCCGTTCACCTCGCGCGCTTTTTCTCCATTGCGCTCGGCTTGGGAACCGTCCTTGTCACCTATGCCTTAGCGCGTGAAATATTGCCGGAACATCCTACCGTCGCCCTCGCCGCAGCCGCTTTGAACGCCTTCCTGCCCATGTTTCTCTTCATCAGCGGCTCAGTCAACAACGATAATCTTTCCAACCTGCTCGGTAATTTGCTCACCCTGCTGGTTGTTCGCCTGCTCAAAACCCACCAGCGCCCCTCCCTTCGTGCCTACGTCATTCTGGGCGTTTGTACAGGTGCAGGCTTACTTGCCAAGCTCAATTTGGGCTTCTTCATACCCGTCATCGCCCTCGCCCTCCTCCTCCAAAGCATCCGCCTCAAAGACTGGCGACCACTCATCATCGGCGGAATCGTGTCTGGCGGACTCACCATCCTCATCGCGGGCTGGTGGTACTGGCACAATTGGCAGCTTTATAACGACCCCACCGGTCTGGACATGTTTCTACAGGTGGTTGGGCGGCGTGCCATTCCCGCCAATCTCGCCCAAATCTGGAGTGAACGCCACAGTTTCACCCAAGCCTATTGGGGCTTCTTCGGCGGCGTGAACCTTCCGTATCCCGAAGTGCTCTATCTTGTTTTCAACATCATGGGCGGTCTAGGTCTCCTCGGCGCACTCCTGTTTGTCGCTAATACCCTCTTGCGTCGACAGTGGTCGCTTGAACGCTGGTTACCAGCCAGCATCACCCTCCTTTGGCCGCTGGTCACCTTTATCTCTTACCTCCGCTGGACAGCCGAAACACCCGCCTCACAGGGTCGCCTGATTTTCGTCGCCCTGTCTTCGCTCTCCATCTGGATGATCTTCGGTCTTGTCTGGTGGCTGCCATCCAAACGCCGCGAGTTCATCGCCCTGCCTGTACTAGCCTTCTTTGCGCTGGTCGCCCTGCTGACCCCGTTCCTGCTCATCGCACCGGCCTATGCTCGGCCCGCGCAAGTTTCTCACACAGGCAGTCCATTAGCCCGGTTCACCGAACCCGCCGCTCACACCGGAGTCCTCGCGGTGCTCGATGCCGCCGTTCAGCAGCCCACCGTTACGCCCGAAAGTTATGTCATGGTCGACCTCACGCTAACCGTCCAACAACCCCTCACCGATGATTGGAGTCTGTTCGTGCATCTTGTCACACCGGATGGCGTCATCGTCGGTCAGCGCGATGTTTACCCCGGCGGTGGTACCCTCGCCACTTCCGACCTCCCCGCTGGGCGAACGTGGCTTAACCCCGTTGCCATCTGGGTTCCAACCGCAGCGTATGCGCCCCAAACCCTTAACATTGTCATCGGGTGGTATCAGCTCCAAACGGGCGAACGCATGACATTACCCGATGGCAGTGAAACGATGATCGTCGGCAGCGTCCAGCTCCTCCCCCGTGCTGATGCCGAAAGTCTCGATGTGCCCAACCCCCTGCGCATCAACTTCGCCGGTCAAATCGAACTCGTCGGCTATGCCCTCACCGATCTTTCGCCTACCGCCGGTGATACCATCGAACTCACCTTATACTGGCGGGCGTTGCGTAAGCTGGACACGGACTACAAAGTCTTCGCCAACATCCTCGACCCGCAAACCCTGACCAAATACGCCGCGTCCGATGGCATGCCCGTCAACTGGCAAGCCCCCACCACCACGTGGGAAGTGGGTACAATCATCCGTGATACACACACCCTGACCGTTGATCCAAACGCGCCGCCCGGCATCTATGAAACCGAGATCGGTCTCTACGCTCAAAGTGCCGAAGGCTCATTCCAGCGCCTGCGAATCATCACACCCGATGGCGGCATGGCCAATGATTTCTTTACCCTGACGCGTGTGCGAATAATGTCCCCAGAAACGGAGTGACCGATGCGCTTACGACGTTTTGCCACCCCCGACTCGCTGGCAGTGCTCATTCTGCTGGCGCTCTGGCTCTTCTTTTTCTGGCGGCTCTTCACCCCCGTTCTCACCGATCAAGCCTCGCTGGAAAAAGGGGATTTCTCCGGTCAGTTCGTGGCCTTCGCCGCCTACCAGTATGACCGCTTCGCCGACCGTGACATTCCCCTCTGGAATCCGTATAACAACGGTGGGTTTCCCTTCGTCGGGGATACACAGGCCGCAGCTTTCTACCCGCCGCGCCTCGCCGCTCTCGCCCTCAGTGCCTTGCTTGATCGCTTCTCCTACCACACCCTTGAACTGGAGATGACCATCCATGTGCTGGCGGCCTCCCTATTCATGTATGCGCTCGTCCGTCGCCTCACCGCTCAGCAGTCCGGCAGCGTATTCGGCGCGCTCGTCGCAGCCCTCATCTTCAGTTACGGCGGCTTCATGCAGTCCTACCCGCCCCTTCAGCTCGCCCTCTTGGAAGCCGCCATCTGGCTGCCGCTGGCTGTTCTCGGCCTTCATGAAGCCACCCGTCATGAACGTCTTCGTTGGTCGTGGCTTGCCCTCACAGGTTTCGCCTATGGCCTATCATGGCTCGCAGGCCACCCCCAGACCACCTTCTTCATCACCTACCTGCTCATCGCCTATTTCATCTATCGTGCAAGACAGCGCCGCTACCCCCCGCTGCACATCCTTGCCGGACTCATCCTATTCGGCGCGCTGGGCGGAGCATTAGCCGCCATCCAATTGCTGCCCGGCGTCGAATATCTCATGCACACCGCCCGCACCGGCCTCACCTTCGAAGCCAAAGGCAACGGCTTCCCCTTTCAAGATGTCCTACAGTTCATCTTCCCCGGCATCCTCAGCCAATGGTCGCCGCTCTATGTGGGTCTCCTCGGCTTCATACTGGCGCTCATCGCCCTCTGGCGGCGCTTGCCGGATGTCTGGTTCTGGCTCATCGTGGCCCTCATCGCTCTCGGCTTGAGCTTTGGTGCCAACAGCCCCATCTACGACCTGCTCTATAACATCGTTCCCGGCCTGCGCTTCTTTCGTGGTCAGGAACGTGCCGCCTTCCTCATCGCCTTCAGTCTGGCGCTCATGGCCGGTCTTGCCGCTTCTCATCTCATCAGTTGGGACAAACTACAGGACTTCAAAGCCACCCGCCGCATCCAGCAAGCCTTGATCGCCCTCGCCCTGCTCTGCGGCCTTGTTACAATCCTCGTCTTTGTCGGCTGGCTGGGTGATCCAGAAACTTTCGGCACAGCCTTCAAAGCAGTCACCATCACGCTCCTCTTAGCCTTGCTCAGCCTCGCCCTCCTGCCGTGGCTGCTCAACCACCCGCAGCAGATACACCGTCCGGCGCTGCTGCTGGCGCTCTTAGTATTCGACTTGTTCACCCT
>JAFLCH010000392.1 GCA_017303775.1 Anaerolineae bacterium
GATAAGCTGCGGTTCGGGCATATGGATATTGATTTTTCGATTTCGGAAGACGAGGACGCCAGCCCTGCCCTTTCGGCTTGAGGCGGTTGATCTTCGGTCATCAGGCGGACGATGGAACAGGGAGCGAAATGCTCCCTGTTTTTGTTTGTTCAGGCGGGGGGGTGGAGAGAAGCCTGCACCGCTTCGAAGACGGGATAGTAGGCGTCCCAATCGGCGGGAGCGGCGCTGAGCAGCGCGGTGACGACCTGACCGTTGGGAAGGGTAAGGCGGGCGCGTTCGGCGCGGTGACCGGTTGGGACGGCTGATTCATCGGTGACATCGCCGGTCATGAGGTGGATTAGGGCTTTATCTTCCGGCGCGACGAAGATGACGGCTGGAGGAACCCGCGCTTCGCTGGTGATGACGCGCCAACCGTCCGGAATGCGGGCGGTGAAGACGGTACCCTGATAGAAGCCATCGACGATTCTGACGGGCGGGCCGGGGGTGTCGTCGAGGTTATCTGGCACGGTGGCGGGGACGCAGCCCAAGAGCAGGATGAGATGCAAGCCAAAAAGGACAGGCAAGAGCAAACGACGAACGGTCATGGCACACGATTGGGCGTGTCGGGGTTGGTGGCGATGTTACGGGTGCTGGGATCACCACACCAGACGAACCCTGCCCACTGGTGAATGCGCCACTGGCCGGATGAGTCCGGCTGCATGCGGAAGTAGCTGCATACACCGCTCACGCCGGTGTCTTTTTCATAGGTGGCGATGACTTCGACATCCCACGCTGCACCATCCGGGGCGGAACGGCGGAAAACGGCACTGATGAGGCCACCCCACTCCGGCGGGATGTAGCCTTGAATACAGGCGGATACGCTGGCATCGGGACAGTTGGACTGCACCCACGCCTGCAATTCGTCACTGAGGAGGGGGAAGGCAAGCGAATCATCACCTTTACCGGCGGCGTTGGCGAAACGAACGGCGGTATCAAAGGCGGGGTTGGTGCTGTTGAGGGTGACCAAGAGGACACCGGCAACGGACAGGAGAACGATAACGGCGATACCAATCCATAGAATCTGACGTGACTGCATCATTAACCTCGATAAGCCCTACCCCGGAAATTTTTCGCCGACGGGCAGCGAAATGGGGAGGCGATTTTCAGGCGGCGGATAAGGGCACATGGCAAATTCGGTAAAGGCGCAGGGGGGGTGATAGGCTTTGTTAAAATCCAGTTCGAGCTGGTTGGCGGCTTTATCGAGCCATGCGGAATAGACGAAGCGACCTGCGCCATAGGTTTGACGACCGCTGGTTTGGTCGCGGATGACGAACCAGAGGCGGCCATCATCGGCTTGGAAGGCTTCGAGGCGGCGCTTTTCACCGAGCAGTTCGAATTCGACATAACCGGGGTTGTCCATGTCGGTGAGGCGGCCACGCGAATTTTCGACCTGAATGGTGCGTTTGGCGGCGTGGGGGGTGAAGACGGCGGTGGTGCGATAGGCGGGGTCGGGCGGGAACCAGACACGACCGGCGAAATTACAACGGGTTTCACTTTCGTTATCGCGGACACGGGCGACGTACTGCCCTTCGCGCTGGATGATGAAGAAGCTGACTGATCCCATGCGCACGATGGGCGCGGTGGAATCGGTGTGACCATCGAAGAGCAGGTAAAGTTGGGCGGGATCGGCGGGGACGCCGTCGATGGTGACGGGGTCGAAGGCGGTGACACGCAAGGTCACACGGTCAGCATCCACGGTGAGAACGCCGAGATGCGCGGGGGCTGAGGGGGGGAGATGGGTGTCGTTTTCGGGACTGCTGCCGATGGTGTTCTGACCGGCTTTGAGCCACTCGAAGCCGACGACGGTCAACCAACCATCTTCAGCGCGCAACTGGCGTTCCATGTCCTGCTGCCACGCATGGATCTCGTCAATATAAGCGGTTTGGGTTGTAAGTCCGGTCATAAAAACACCTCGTCGGGAATTGAGATTATGATGTTTGGCCGAGCCGATTATCGCGCGCTTCACGCAGGGCATCTCGCAGGCGCGTACATTCACGCAGCGGATTGACAGCGATCATACCATGCCAACCGGGCGTGTTCATATATTCAACGCACAGGATGCCCTGATAACCGGCGTCTAGCACATCTTTGACGACACGGGGTATATCGATTCTTCCGCGCTCGAAGGGGGTTTGGAGCTGGGCACGGGCGGCCTGCCGGAGCTGGATGTGGCGAGCGTGGGGGATAAGCTTGATGATGTCGTCGTGGAAAATGTCCTGACAGACCAACTGCGCCCAATCGAGGGTGAGCTGGAGGCCGGGGACTTCCTTGATGAGTTTGAGGGCGACTTCGGGCGACTCGGCCATGGAGTCCATGTGGGGTTCGATGCTGAGTTGGAGGCCGAGCGGTTGGGTGAGGTTGAGCATCTCGCGGAGGGCGACGATGACCCGGTCGAGGGCTTCGACATCTTCGGCGGGATGGGCTAAGCCGGGGGAGAGGGTGATGCCGGGGGCACCGAGGGCTTCGACGAAGGGCAGCAGGGCGCGAAATTGTTCGAGTTCCTTCTGACGGCGTTCCTCGTCGGCGAGGGAGATGCGCGGGAGGAGGAGATAGAGATCGGCCAGTTTGAGGTTGAAGAGGTCGAGATCGGCGCGGATTTCGACGGCGGCACGCTGGGGATTTTCGGCGGCGCGCTGGGTGTTGAGGTTGGAGCCGCTGCCAATATCCACATAGCGAAAACCCATGCGGGCAATCGTGCCCAAGGCTTCGGGGAGGGTAAGATCACTAAAGGCCCATGTATGGCAGGAAAATTCGAGCATGTTGTTCCGGCGCAACCCGTTTTCATCGACAAGAACCTGACTGCTACAATACTAACATCATTCAGGCGAAAGCGGTTAGACAAGGAATCGGGCATGTTATATGAGGTGCGTTTCGGGGCGCGGGAGGCTGCGGTCAACCGTGAGGGAGAGCTGACGGAGGCTCAACGGGAACAGGTTGAGGCGGTTTATGAAAGCCGGCAGGCGAATTGGCGCAAGACGCTGGTGATTCTGGTGATCATGCTCACGGCGCTGGTGGTGGTGGGGTTTGTGTTCGAGGCTATCGAAAGCGGCCAGAACGACAGGACTCCAGCGGCGACGGTGACGGGGATCGGGCTGGCGGCGGTCATGATGCTGGTGCCGGTGGGGATCGGGGCGATGCTGGGGCACTGGCAGGCGCGTGATTTACGGGCGAAGCGGATCAGCCAGCGGGAGGGTGTGGTGTATGTGGTCGAGGGGTACACCTACCACCGAGGGCGGCGATACCCGCGGTATGAGGTGATCATCAAAGGCGGGGGGCTGCAACGGATGACGTTCCGGTTTAGCAACGCGGAGATGCTGCGGGCGTTTGAGCCAGAGAAGCGCTACCGCGTGTATTATATCGCGCATTATCCCCTACCCCTGCTGCTTTCGGCTGAACGGCTGGATGTTTAGGCGA
>JAFLCH010000393.1 GCA_017303775.1 Anaerolineae bacterium
GATTGGCGAGCGGATTGACACGTTCTTCCAGCAGCGGACGGGCGATGTGGGCGGCGGTGAACGGGCGCTGGAGGTGGAGAACCTGTCGGTGGGGGGGCGTGTGCGCGGGGTGAGCTTCAGCGTGGGGGCGGGCGAGATCGTGGGCATGACGGGCTTGCTGGGCGCGGGGCAGAATGAACTGGCGCGGGCGCTGTTCGGGATCGAGCTGGAGGTGAGCGGGTTGATCCGGCGGAAGGGTCAGCCGGTGCTGATCGGTTCGCCGCGACAGGCGATTGCGGCAGGGATCGGGCTGCTGACGGAGCACCGCAAAACCGAGGGGCTGGTGCTGGATATGAGCGTGAAGGAGAATATCACGCTGGCATCGCTGTGGCGTTTGTTCCGGCGGGGGTTGTTCATCCGCAACCGTGATGAGCAGCAGCGGGCGAATGAATACATCCGCGACTTGCAGATCAAGACGCCGTCGGGGACGACGGCGGTGGGGACGTTGAGCGGCGGCAACCAGCAGAAGGTGATTCTGGGGAAGTGGCTGCTGCGGGATCTGGACATCCTGATATTCATCGCGCCGACGCAGGGGATTGATGTGGGGGCGAAGGCTGAGATTTACCGGCATCTGCGGGCGCTAGCGGAGGCGGGGAAGTCGATCATTGTGGTGTCTGAAGATTTGATCGAAATCCTCGGCATCTCTGACCGGATTTTTATCCTCTACAACGGTACGCTGACGCAGACGCTGCGGCGGGCGGAGACGAACGAGGAACAGCTTCTTTCAGCCATTCAGGGGAACACTCATGCGTGATTCGGTTGTGGATGTGCGGCGCGAGGGTTGGTCGATGGGGCGGCTGTCGCGGTTCGTGGCGAACAACAGTACGGCGCTGGTGGTGGTGCTGCTGCTGGTGGCGTTCGGGTTGAGCAGCGACAAATTCCTGCTGCCGAACAATATTTTTAACATTTTCCGGCAGATGTCGGTGGTGGCGGTGCTGGCGATTGGCATGACGCTGGTGATTTTGATCGGCGGGATTGACCTGTCGGTGGGGTCGGTGCTGTTTCTGGCGGCGGGGATCACGGCGGTGCTGCTGCGAGATGGGATGCAGCCCTTCCCGGCGATTATGATCGGATTGGGGGCGGCGACGCTGGCGGGATTCATCACGGGTTTGCTGGTGGAGGTGGCCGGAATTAGTCCGGTGATCGCCACGCTGGGGATGTTGATCGGGGTGCGCGGGTTGGCACTGGTGCTGATGAACAACGCGCAGGTGCGAGTCACTGACCCGTTCTTCGAGTGGGTCGCCATCACACGGACGCCGCCGATACCGGAACTGAATATGCCGGGGATACCGTTGATCGCCCTCATTGTGCTGGCGCTGTACGGGCTGGCGGGGCTGGTGCTGCGGCAGACGTTGTTTGGCCGTTACATTTATGCCATCGGCGGCAACCAGACCGCCGCGCGGCTTTCCGGTGTGCCGGTGCTGCCGGTGAAGGTGCTGGCTTATACGCTGTGCGGGTTGATGTCCGGCGTGGGCGGGATGTTGATGGCGGCTTCGACGGGTGTCATCAGCCCCGGCTTGGGGGCGGGCAGCGAGTTTTACACCATCGCGGCGGTGGTGCTGGGCGGCACGCGTTTGAGCGGGGGTGTGGGACGGGTGGAAAAGACGCTGCTGGGCGCGTTCATCCTGTACATGGTGCTGAACTTCATGACGCTGCGGCGGATACCGGCGGAATGGCAGCAGACGGCGACCGGTTTGCTGGTGCTGGCGGCGATTGTGCTGGATAGGCTGGCACAGACCAGACGGGCATAGGGATATTATGACGAATGCTGCATCGATGAACCTGAAGCCGACGCGCGGGCGCGCCAGTGAACTGCTGGCGGAATACGGGCTGCTGCTGATGCTGGCGGTGCTGGTGGTGCTGTTCACCGCGCTGAACGGGCGCTTTTTGACGCTGGCGAACTTCACCACCCTGCTGGCGCAAAACGCGGCCATGATGGTGGTGGCGGTGGGGATGACCTTCGCCATCATCTCGCGCAATATTGATCTGGCTCCGGCGTCGTTGATCGCGCTCAGCGGGACGGTGCTGGGGTTGGTGTACGCGGCGACGGGCAGCATGGCGCTGGCGCTGGGGGCGGGCTTCCTGACGGCGGTGGTGGTGGAGGTGTTCAATGCCCTGCTCATCACCCGCGCCGGAATCAACCCGCTCATCGTCACGCTGGCCTGCTGGATCTGGGCGCGCGGGCTGGCGGTAAGTTTGACGGGCGCACAGTCGATCCGGGTGCAGCATCCGCTCATCGACTTCATGAATACGCCGCTGCTGCTGCAAATCACCCCGCCCATCGTCATCGCGGGGCTGGCTTTCGTGCTGGGCGGGTTCATGCTGAACCGGACGCGCTTGGGGCGTTACACCTATGCGATGGGCAGTGACGAACGGGCGACGATACAGGCCGGTGTGCCGACGACGCTTTACAAAGTGGGCATGTTCGCCATGTTCGGGGTGCTGGTGGGGGCGGCGGCGCTCATCACCGTGAGCCGTTTGGGGGCAGCCGCGCCGGACGCTGCTTACGGGTTGGAATTGGACGCGATTGTGGCGGTGATCATCGGCGGCAATCCATTTCAGGGCGGCGAGGGCAAGCTGCGGCGCACCTTGATTGGCGCGCTGTTCATCGCGGTGCTGAACAATGGGTTGAGCAATCTGGGGATGCTGGATGCGCAGATCGCCACTTATAAAGGCGCGGCCATCATTCTGGCGCTGTTGTTCGGCGTGGTGAGTGTGCGGCTGCTGCGGTCACAGCGGAGGACGGTCTGATGCTGGATGATACTTACGGGCATACGCCGGTACACAAAGCCTTCGAGCAGTTGGATGTTTACGGCATCGGCGTGGACGAGGCGCGGGCGGCGCGGACGAAGGTGCGGCTGGGGATCATCGGGGCGGGCGGCGTGGCACAGTCCAAGTACTGGCCTGCGCTGGCGCGGCTGCGGATGATCTGGGAACCGGTGGAAGTGGTGGCCTTCAGCGAACCGCGCGCCGAGCACGCCCACAAGGTGCAGGCGATTTACGGCGGCAGATGGTATCCGGATTACCGGCAGATGCTGGCGGATGTGGAACTGGATGGCGTGCTGGTGCTGGGGCCGGATGAACTGCACATGGAGCACACGCTGGCGAGCCTCGACGCGGGACGGCATGTGCTGGTGGAGAAACCGGTCACGCGCAGCTTAGCCGACGCGGCTGTGATGTGTAAGACGGCGGAGGCGCGCGGGCTGCACCTGATGGCGGTGGCGAACAAGCGTTACTCGCCCCCGTACCGGCGGGCAGCGAAGGCCATCCACAGCGGCGCGGTGCGCGATCCGGCGCTGTTCGTGGGCAAGTTCAATCTTGGTTACGATTATGTCGATCTGCTGGAAAGCGGGACGATTCACCTGTTCGACC
>JAFLCH010000394.1 GCA_017303775.1 Anaerolineae bacterium
ATTCACTGAGTTCATCCGTGCTATGCCCAAAGTGGAGCTGCACGTTCACCTGCAAGGCGCGACACAGCCGGAAACATGGCTCGAATTGGCGCGGCGCAACCACATCACACTGCCGGCAGATGATCTGTCGGGGATGCGCGAGTGGTTTAAGTTCACCGATTTCCCGCATTTCTTGCAGGTATACATCAAGGTATGCGAGTGTATCCGCACGCCGGAGGATGTGGAATGGCTGACGCGGGAGTTCCTCGCGGGGCAGGCGCGCCAGAACATCCGCTACACCGAGTTCACCTACACGCCGCACATCCACTACAAATTGGCCGGTCTGCAGGGCGATCAGCAGCTCGCGGCGCTCAACCGTGGGCGGGCGTGGGCGCAGGCTGAACTGGGGGTCGAGAGCGGGATCATTCTGGATATTTCGCGCAATGTGACGCCGGAGGACGGCTTGTGGACAGCCGACCTCGCCATCAGCGGCAGGCATGACGGGGTGGTGGCGCTGGGGTTGGGTGGGCCGGAAGTGGGCCATCCGCCGGAAAAACACGCCATCTCGTTCGCGAGGGCACATGCAGCCGGTTTGCGCTGTGTGCTGCACGCCGGCGAAACCGAAGGCGCGGCCAGCATCTGGGGGGCGCTGCATCAGGGCAGTTTGCGCATCGGGCATGGCGTCCGCTGTTTTGAAGATCCGGCGCTGGTCGATTATCTACGCGAGAAGCAAATTCCGCTGGAGGTTTCGCCCACCAGCAACATCTGCCTGAATGTGTTCCCGCGCATGGAAGATCACCCGCTGCCCAAGCTCATTGAAGCGGGATTGTACGTGACGCTCAATTCCGACGACCCGCCCATGTTCAACACCACGCTCACGGATGAATTCCTGACGGTGGCGCGGGTGTTCAACTTCGACACCGACACGCTGACGACGCTGGTGATGAAGGCGCTGCGGGCGTCGTTCCTGCCAGCAGAACGCAAGGCCACCCTCGAAGCCGAATTTGTTCGAGACTTCGCACAACTCAAGCAGACGCTGCTTTAGCCCGCCCAATTATTGATCAGGACAGAAAACGTCTATGCCAACGCTAACCTTTCTCGAACGGCTTCAACAACCCGAACCTATTCTGGGTGATGGTGCGATGGGCACACTGCTGCACCAGCACGGCGTCCCGATCAGCAGCTGCTTCGACGAACTCAACCTGACGCACCCGGAGCAGGTCGAGCGCATTCACCGCGAATATCTGAACGCGGGTTCGGAGCTGATCGAAACCAACACGTTTGGCGCGAACCGTTACAAGCTGGCGAAACACGGGCTGGAAGCACAGGTCACGACCATCAATCAGGCGGGGGTCGCGGTAGCACGGCAGGCCGCAGCCGGACGCCCGCAGGTGTACGTGGCAGGTTCAATCGGGCCGCTGGGGGTGCGCCTCAAGCCGTTCGGGCGCGTCCGTCCGGAGGAAGCCCGCAGCGCGTTCGCGGAACAGATCAAGGCGCTGGCGGACGCGGGTGTGGACGCGATATTGATGGAAACCTTCAGCGACCGGATGGAACTGCTGGAAGCGCTGGAAGCCGCGCACGAGGTCGCGCCGGGGGTGCCTGTCATTTGCCACATGACGTTCAATCAAGACGACCGCACGCTGCTGGGTGATCTACCGGCGCAGGTCGCCCGTGACCTGTACAAGGCGGGCGCGGATGTGGTGGGGGTGAACTGCGGCGGTGGGCCGGAGCAGCTTTCGCGCATCCTCCAGTTGATGCGGCAGGCAGTGCCGGAAGCAACCGTCTCGGCGATGCCCAACGCGGGCTTCCCCGAATCGATTGGCGAACGCATGATGTATCCGGCGACCGAAGATTACTTCGCCGAATCCGCGCTGACCTTCAAGGCCATCGGCGCGAGCATCATCGGCGGCTGCTGCGGCACCACACCTACACATATTTCAGCCATGCGCCGCGCACTGGATAACCCCAAGCTGCCGCTGCCGCAGATCGAGGTGCTGGAAGCGCACATCGAGGATTTACTGGCTGTGCCGGAACGCCCGACCGAACTGGCGCGCAAATTGGCGACAGGGCGCTTCGTCATCACGGTGGAGATGGCACCGCTGCGGAGTTTTGTGCCGCAAAAGCTGCTGGCGGCGGCGCAGTTGTTGAAGGAAGCGGGCGCGGATATGGTTGATGTGGCCGACAGCCCGACGGCACGTATGCGCATGAGTCCGTGGGCGCTGTGCCACTTCCTGCAAACCCGCTTGCAGATGGAAACGGTGCTGCACTTCCCCACGCGCGGGCGCAACCTGCTGCGGGTACAGGGTGATCTGCTGGCGGCGCACGCGCTGGGGCTGCGTAATCTCTTCGTGGTGATGGGCGACCCGACCAAGATTGGCGACTATCCGGAAGCGATGGATAACTACGATGTTGCGCCGTCCGCCCTGATCGGCATCATCAAGCACAAGATGAACAGCGGCACCGACCAAGCGGGCAACTCCATCGGCCAGCCGACCACCTTCACCGTGGGCTGCGCGCTGAATATGTTCGCCACCGATCTTGACCGCGAAATTCAGACGACGATTAAAAAGCTGGAAAATGGGGCGGACTTCGCGCTGGGGCAAGCGGTGTTCGAGCCACGGCGCATCGAAGCGTTCCACAAGCGCTTCCGCGAGATTACCGGAGAGGATTTCAAGCTGCCGGTGCTGATGGGGTTGATCCCGCTTTACAGCCTGAAGCATGCCCAGTTCTTACATAATGAAATCCCCGGCATCAGCATTCCGGACAGCCTGATGAAGCGTATCGAGGACGCGGGGGAGAACGCCCCGAACGAAGGGGTGCGAATCGCGCAGGAACTGCTGCGGGATATTCAAGGGTTGGTGCAGGGGGCGTACATCATTCCGGCCTTCGGACGCTACGAACTGGCCGCCGAAGTCATCGACTCGCTGGCGGTTTCCCGCGTGTGAGCCGATGGGAGGTGAGGCTCAGGCAAAGAAGCGCTTCACCTCCACCACCTGCCCGCCGACAAATCACCACTCCGGCGGCCTCAGACTGCTCTTAGAAATCACTACACAAATCTCCACACCTTCTCCACAAGTGACTGCTAACGTATGGTGCAGGGAGGAGGAGCACAATCGAGTGCTCCCCAAGCAGAAGCAGAACATGGAGAAGAACATGAACAAGAAAAATCTGAAATACGGTGCAGCAGTCCTGATGCTCTCCGCACTGGCATCCTCGGCCTTCATCGTCGGCGCACAGGATACCAGCGCCACCACCATCGATCCGGCGACCTCCGCAGCGGTTGAGAGCCTGCGTCCGGGGCGCGGTTTCCGTGATGGCGGCATGTTGACGATCGTCGCCGAAACACTCGGCCTCGAACCCGCCGATTTGCTCACCCAACTGCAAGCGGGGCAGACCATCGCGCAGATCG
>JAFLCH010000395.1 GCA_017303775.1 Anaerolineae bacterium
GTTCACTTTATCTAAGATACGCTGTAATCGGCTAACTGTCAATCTGAACCGAACAACCCGAATAGATCAGTAGAACGAAAAGGTTTCCGTTCTACCCCCAATTGGTCGATTTTCAATTTGTTGAAGAAAAGCCGATGCACAATTTATTCGAGGATTTCGATGCCAGAACGTCTCAAGAGTTGTTCCACCGCCAGACGGTTTACAGTCAACACGCGTCCTTTTCCGCCGAGTATTCCTTGAGTCCGCAGTTCATTGATATACAGGCTAACGGTAGTTCGGTTGAGGCAGGCAATGTTTGCAAGATCATCTTGCGTGATACCCGCGGGAATCGCGTACCATTCATTGCCGGGGCAGCAAGAACGGCGCGCCAGACTCAACAACATCCCCAGCAGCCGGTGACGTGCATCAATGTGCATGAGGGAATGTAATCGTGCCAGTGTTTCGCGCTGTTCATCTGCCAGATGACCGATCAAATTCATGCTAATGTGAGGAAAACGCTGATACAGCAGGAGTAAATTTTTCTTTGTAATCCGCCCGACCTTTGCGTTCAAAATAACTTCAGCAGATGCGATTCGAAGCGTATATTTGCCCAGAAACAACTCCCCAAAGATGTCCCCCGATTGAATGATGCTGATAATTTTCTCGTCGCCCCCCGGACTCACATAACTCTTCTTGACCACCCCTTCAAACAGAAGAAACACAAAATCCGCCACGTCCCCGGCATAAAAAAGAAATTCGCCGCGAACATGCTCCGAGCGTGGAATAAGTTCAAGGGCTGAACAAATCTGCTCATCCGTCAACCCATTGAAAAAGGGGTGTTGACGCACAATTGCATCATGCTCATTCATCACTACGGCTCGATTCCTACTCTCATTCAAACTTAGTCCACTGCTGCAACAACTTCGTTACAGCAGTGGGTTTCGCTGTACCCGCTTATGACATACGTTCCGCTGCGGCCTTAAATGCGCCGCCCATAACAACCCCGAAGATGATATGCCCCACTAAACTCATAATCTGCATATCGCCAATCTGAAGCACCATTTCATTCATACCCAGCATTACAGGCATCAAAATGAGCGCACCCAATACCCACCAGATAACACCATAAACACCGCCTCCAATCAAGAAAGCGGCCCAACTGCTTGGCAGTCGGCTGCTTAAAATCCCGAAACTCCCTCCAATAAAGGCGCTGATCACCATGTGAATGATGAACCCTACAATCGGGCTTTCCTGTCCGATTAACATACCCACCATCGGTAGCATGTTCTGCATCGCCATCATGATGCCAAAAACAACACCGCCAATTAATCCACCAATGATGCCGAGTACAATAGATCGTGTGATCGGGAGATGGGTTGAAATCGTTTTTGTGGTCATTTTTTCTTCTCCTAAAGTGTTTTCTTACGAACAGTTTCAACCTAACATACCCACTTGCAGAATTTTGTTGTCTGCACAACACATGCACGACATTCATTACCCATTCATCTTGCCTGCTTGATGGATCAAGCTGTGCTATAATGAAGTCTTAGCACATCTGTTCCTGTCGAGTGAGCGCGTCCACATGGCGAAATTACGCACCAAATACGTTTGCACCAACTGCGGCTACCAATCCCCCAAGGGCTTTGGCCGCTGTCCCAACTGCGGTCAGTTCAACACCATGATCGAAGAAGTCGAAGCGGTCGGTGGCAAGACGCCTGCCGCTGCGGGCCGTCGCGCCTCGTCTGCTGCCAGCACCCCCCAGCGCCTCAGCGAAGTCAGCGCCGATGTCGGTGAGCGTCTGTTTGTCCCTGTCGAAGAATTCAACCGTGTCCTCGGTGGTGGCATCGTCCCCGGCAGCATCATCCTGCTCGGTGGCGAACCCGGCGTCGGCAAAACCACCCTCCTCAACCAGATTTGCGCCCTGCTCGCCCAATCCGTCGGGCGTGTCCTTTACGTCAGCGGCGAGGAATCCGCGTGGCAGATCAAAATGCGCGCCGACCGGCTCGGTTTGCAGGCCGAAGAACTCTTCCTCCTCACCGAAACCAACCTCACGCAGGTGCTCGATCAAGTACAGCGCATCAACCCCGCCATCCTTGTCATCGACTCCATCCAGACCACCTACACCGACGAGCACGACTCCTCCCCCGGCAGCGTGACTCAGGTGCGCGAATGTGGCACGCGCCTACAGCATCTCGCCAAGTCCAGCGGCATCAGCGTCTTTCTCGTCGGTCATGTCACCAAAGAGGGCAACATCGCCGGCCCCAAAGTCTTGGAGCATATCGTCGATACCGTCCTCTATCTCGAAGGCGACCCCTTTCAGGCCTATCGCCTCCTGCGTAGCGTCAAAAACCGCTTCGGTGCCACCAACGAAGTCGGCGTGTTCGAAATGGCCGGGGACGGCATGACCGAAGTCCCCAATCCCTCCGAGGCCTTTCTCGCCGAGCGCGTCGTCAATGCCCCCGGTTCAGCCATCGCCGTCACCATGGAAGGCACGCGCCCCCTCTTGGTCGAAGTGCAGGCGCTCACCAGCCCCACCTCCTTCGGCAACCCCCGCCGCACCCCCAACGGCGTCGACATCAACCGCCTCCTCCTCATCAGCGCCGTCCTCAGCAAACGGGTCGGCCTCAAGCTCCATGAGCAGGACATCTTCGTCAATGTCATCGGCGGCCTCAAAGTCAGCGAACCCGCCACCGATCTCGCCATGGCGATGGCCATGGCCTCCAGCTACTTTGATAAACCCGTTCCGGCGGATTTGGCCATAGTCGGGGAAGTCGGCCTCAGTGGTGAACTCCGTGCCGTCGGTCAGCTCACCTCCCGCCTCAACGAAGCCGCCAAGTTAGGCTTCAAGCGCGTCCTCTTGCCCAAACCGCGCCGCAAGCTGGAAGGCGTACCCCCCGGCCTCAAATTGCTCGAAGTTCGCAACGTGGCCGAAGCCCTCGCCGCCGCCGTCAAAGGGGAGGAGCGCTAACCGCATCATCGGGGTAACAGGGCAGACCTTCACGGCGTCTAAAAGGTGCAGTCAATCGAGGATCACCCCATGAGCCACACATCAAGCCTAACGCCCACCGACCCCGTCACCTTCATCGTCTCCCGTTCCATTCGTCCCGGTCAGGAAGACGCCTACCAGCGCTGGGTCAAAGATGTCTCGGCGGAACTGCTGCACTTTGAAGGCAGCATCGGCTTGGATATTCACATGCCCGCCAGCGGCAGCCCTCACGAGTACTGCCTCATCTACCGCTTCGACACCTACGAACATCTCAATCACTGGATGGAATCCGCCGAACGCCGCGCATGGCTCGCCAAGCTCGACGGCCTCATCGAAGGCGACACGCACGTAGAAATCGTCACCGGCCTCGAATACTGGTTCCAGCGCGCCGGCATCACCCCCGCCCGCATGCCCTCCCG
>JAFLCH010000396.1 GCA_017303775.1 Anaerolineae bacterium
CATTGAGGTTCACGCTGCGAAAGATCACGCGTTCGGTCTGGTCAAGACGGGAAAGCATCAAGGTATCTTGAATCAGTTTTTCCAAGCGCAGTGTCTGCTCGTTGATAATTTCCAGCTTGGCGCGTTTCCTTTCCGGGTCATCCAAGCGTTCGATGAGATAGAGATTGGTTTTGATGATCGAAAGGGGTGTTTTGAGGTCGTGTGAGATGTTGGTGACGAGTTCTTCCATCAGTTGGATGCGTTCCCGTTCCAAGGCCAATTCCAAGCGCTGGGCTTCAGCCTGTTTAACATCGGTAATATCTCGCCCCACGCCGACCAGACCGATAATCTTCCCGCTCGAATCGCGCAA
Source organism: Anaerolineae bacterium (assembly GCA_017303775.1). Classification (GTDB taxonomy): domain Bacteria; phylum Chloroflexota; class Anaerolineae; order Aggregatilineales; family Phototrophicaceae; genus CFX2. The sequence continues at coordinate 350 of JAFLCH010000396.1, forward strand.
AGGGACTTTGGTCGTCAGGAAGATAAGCTGCTTCCCATCACTCTTGATGAGTTCTTCTTCTTGGTTGAGGATGGGCACGCCGGTACGGAACATTTCCTGCTCCTGATCATAAAAGGATTGCGCTTGCCCGGCGGACATAAAATCAAAGTCCGTTTTCCCCAGCATGTCCTGCGCGCTGCTGACACCGTAAGTATTGGTGATGTGTATCTGGTTGACCACCAGAAACCGAGATTGAAGGTCTTTGACGTACACGTAATCAACCGTATGATCCAATATCGCCCGCAGCAGGTTGCGCTCTTTGAGCAGGAGGTCTTCGCTGCGCCTGCGGCTGCACAACGCGCCCAAGGCCAAACCGTACAGCTTGAGGATTTCAAGGTCATCGGGTTGCAGTGGGCGCTGGTGGATGAGGTTATCCGCCGACAGAAACCCGATCAGATTACTGCCATCCCAGAGCAGCGCCAGCGCATTCCAGCCCCAGCCAATTGTTTGACCGCTGCCGCTGAAAAGCGGTTGATCCTGCCGCAAGATGATATTGCTGCCGGTACTCAGCACTTCCTCTAATTCATCCGGCCCCCTCCATTGGATCGGGAATTCTTCACGTTCATCAACCGTATTCCCGTTTTCATCGGTACCGAAGGAATGCCTGTAATACCCCGGTTCATCGGCCAGAAAAAACAACCCCAGCCGGTCGAAACGCAGCCGCGCACGCCCCAGTTCAACCGCCTGCCGGCACAAATCATCGAAAGAGGTTTGGCGGGTGAGTTCAAGGCTGATTTCTTGTAAGGCACGAAGCCGTTCCAGAATGGGGAATTGCGGATCATCTAACGAGGGTTCATCCGAGAGGGCAGCCAGCCCGCCCTGCCGCCAGCGCCGCCGCCATTGGCGAATAGTCGCCGGTGGAAGGGCGAATAGTCTGGCGGTATCGTTGATCGAATAATCCATGTGCAGGAGGCGAATAGCCATAGCCCGCTGCCGGAGTTCGGGCTGGGATGAATGGTGCATTGTGTGTTCCAGCAGCGCGAGTTGTGAATCGGTGACACGGAAGATCGGATCGGTATGCATATCCGTAGTATAACGCACCTACGACAGTTGTCTTAATGGAATGTGTCACCTCAAAATGCTGATAGCCGCCCTTGACCAAACGCGATCAGTTCTTCCGCAGCACGGATGTAGCCACCGCTGGCACGGAAGGAATCGCCGAGGTGGGCTGCGGCGGCTTGATAGGTTTCGCGTTCGGATTGGATGTGGTTAACGGCATCGCGAAGCTGCCGGGCGCTGACCTGACCATAGGGCGGTTGATCGCCGAGGGCGATGCCAGCCCCGTGCCGCACGACCTGCCGCGCCACTACCGCCTGTTCAACCTGCTGCGGGATGACGACCAGCGGAACCCCATAGTACAAGCCTTCGTGGACGCTGTTCATCCCGCCGTGGGTGATGAAGATGTCGCTGCGTTGGAGGACATCCAGTTGGGGGACAAAGCCGCGCACGATGAAGTTCTCCGGCACATCACCGAGCGCCGCAATATCGGTGCGCCGGCCTACCGAGAGGATGACCTGACCGTTGAAGTCGTGGAAGGCTTCGAAGCACTGACGGTAAAAGGCCGTATTCTGGTTGTTGATGGTGCCGAGCGAGATGTAAACCACAGGATGCCGGGTGAGTTGTTCGTAGGGGAAATCCACCGCCACCGGACGTTCGGCGATGGATGGGCCGACGAAGCGAAAGCGATCCCCCAGTTTTTCCGCCCCCGGCTGAAAGAGGCTGGAGGTGTAAACGATGTTGAAATCCCCGGTGCTCATCACCGCGCCGAAAAGCCCGACTCCTTTTACGCCAAAATTGCGCCGCATACGAGCGGCGGTTTGCCAATAGCGGGGGAAGCGCGGAACGGCCTGCCGCAGCGTATCCAGAATCATGACCGGTGTGAAAGGCGGGAGCGAAGCGGGTGTCATGGCGAAGGTGCTGAGCGAGGTGGCAGCGCGGATGCCCAGTTTTTCGACTGCCTGCTTGGCCCATGAACACAACGAGTCGTAGATGACATAATCCGGCTTTTCCCGCTGGAGCAGGTCAAGGACGAAGGGCATGATGACTTCGGCAATTTGCACCAGCGCGAGCGCATTACCGGGAATATCACCCCCGCTCGATTGGCTGACAAGCTGGCTCAGTTTGTCGGTGTTGGGGGTAGGTACGAATCTCGCGCCGGTGGCGGCATATTGGCTTTCGGTTTCCGCCGTGTTGACGCAAATGACCTGTTCGCCCCGCCGCACAAGTTCAGTGATGACGGGCAGCGAGGGATTGATGTGCCCCTGAGCCGGGATGTTGAAGAAAATGACTTTCGCCACAGCATAACGCTCCTACTGAATGGGATAGCTTTTGGGATATTATAGGGCAGCAAAGCAAGTCACAGCATCCGTATTTGGATGGAAACCGATCACCAAAGCAGGCTAGCTCTGTTCAGCCCCGTCATCAGCCTGCGTACCGCCCCAGTAACCGGCTAACCACTTCATGGCATCTACCGCGCTGTGAGGCAGTTCTTCACCTTTCATCAATTCGCGATCCAGTTCCTCGCCGCGCCGCATGAGGTTGGCGCGGGTGCGGTTGTCGCCCATGGTGGCGATGATTTGCGCCAATTCGCGCAGGTTGTTGGCGAGCACCTGCCGTTCTTGCGGGGAGAGCAGGTTGGCCTGTGCGTTGAGTTCGGCGCGGGCGATCTGGGGGTCGAAGTTGGTGGCGCGTTTACTGTTGGCCTCGAAGGCTTCGGAGAGCGCACCGAGCACCGAATAGGCGGCGTCTACCGCTTCGGCAAATTCCGAGATCGCGCGCCCGCCCATCATGCGCCGCACCGCGCTAACCGTTTGTAGGGCGCTGCGTTCTTCTTCGAGGACGCGCTTGCCTTCCAGCAGTTTATCCAACCGACCGAGGCGTGAGGCCGGTAACTGGCGCACGAACGCCCGCCACCACTCGGTGAGGTCAGCGCGGGCGGCTTCGCTCCATTCGAGATCGACCACCAAGCGGCGGAGATCTTC
>JAFLCH010000397.1 GCA_017303775.1 Anaerolineae bacterium
TTGAGAAGCGTTCAGCGCCGGCAGCAAGGCTGATTCAGAAGCGAGTGAATACGCTGAGGACGCGCCGACTAACAAGCGGAACTGGTCATCGGCGAGGTGGTAAAGCTGCAAGCGATTCAGACCTTGTGCTTCAAGACCGGATGACGCGCCATCCACATAGGTAGGCATAAAGGAGGGTTGTTCGGCGGAAACAGACGGCTGCAGAAAGGGTTGGTGAGCGGCCCAAAGAAATGAGCCGTCGGGATCGAGGTCGGCAATGTAGGCGGTGAAGGGTTCGGCGTGGTCGGCTTCCAGCGCGTAGAGTTGAAATGGTTGGTCGGATGGTTCGGTGAGGGTAAACGGTTGCGAAAATTCGAGCGGTTGGGGCGTGAGGGCGTAGGCTGAAAGTTGATAATTGGTGAGGCCGTTGTAAGGACGAGTCAGGGTGATAGTGAGCGTTGATTGGCCGGAAGCGGGGAGCAAGCGGGTGATGGAAACCGAGCCATCCCCTCCCCCGCCAAAACGGTAGCAATCTTCCGAGGCGGGTGAATCGCCAAGGCAGTAGGAATCGAGAAGGACGTGATCCGCTTCAAAGAACACGATGACATCCTGATCGTCGGGATGATCGAGCGTGTAGGATATGGATTCACCGGCAACGCTCAACTGACCGGTGAGGGTTTGGTTGAGCGATAAAGGCAGCGATTCGGAACGGGTTTGGGCGATGCTAAAGGTGAGTGTGAGTGTCAGGATGATGACTGCACTAAAGGTAAAGCGAAAGCGGGATTTGAGCATCAGATTCCTCGATATTTTGGCGGATCAATAGTGATAAGTGTACAGTTAGTGCGACAGAGATATACGAGACTTTAGCCTGATTTTTGACAACAGATCAATACAAACACTATGAATATATTGGAAACGCAACTGGATTTTCACGATGAGCGCTACCGCGCGAACGCAGCCCATAACCGAGCGTTGATGCAAGAACTTCGGGAACGGTTGGCGCAGGTGCGGCAAGGTGGGGGGGCGGCTTACCAGCAACGCCAGCGTGAACAGGGGAAACTGTTCGTGCGAGACCGGATTGATAAGCTGCTGGACGCGGGGTCCCCTTTTTTGGAGCTGTCGCCGCTGGCTGCGTGGGCGATGTACGAGGGAGAAGCCCCTTCGGCGGGAATCGTGACCGGAATCGGGCGGGTGAGCGGGGTGGAGTGTTTGATCGTGGCGAACGACGCGACGGTGAAGGGCGGGACGTATTACCCCCTGACGGTGAAGAAGCATCTGCGGGCGCAGCAGGTGGCGCTGGAGAATAATCTACCGTGTATCTATCTGGTGGACAGCGGTGGAGCGTTCCTGCCGATGCAGGACGAGGTGTTCCCGGACGCGGACGACTTCGGACGAATTTTTTACAATCAGGCGGTGATGAGCGCGGCGAAGATTCCACAGATCGCATGCGTGATGGGAAGCTGCACAGCGGGTGGGGCTTATGTACCGGCGATGTCTGATGAGACGGTGATCGTGAAAGGGACGGGGACGATCTTTTTGGGCGGTCCGCCGCTAGTTAAAGCGGCTACGGGCGAAGAGGTGAGCGCGGAGGAATTGGGAGGCGCGTTTGTGCATACGCACCAGTCGGGGGTGGCAGATCACTTCGCGGAGGATGACGAGGACGCACTGGAGATTGTGCGGGGGATTGTGGAGACGCTGAACCGGCGAAAACGGGTGGAGATGGACATCAAACCGGTGGAAGCGCCCCTGTATGAGGCTGAGGAGCTGTATGGGATTGTGCCGACGACGTTCCGCGAGAGCTACGATGTGCGTGAGGTGATCGCGCGGGTGGTGGACGGGAGCAAGATGCGGGAGTTCAAGGCGAATTATGGGACGACGCTGGTCACAGGATTCGCGCGGATTGAGGGGTATCCGGTGGGGATTGTGGCGAACAACGGAGTGTTGTTCGGGGAGAGCGCGTTGAAGGGGGCGCACTTCATTGAACTGTGCGCGGCGCGAGGGATTCCGCTGCTGTTTTTGCAGAACATCACCGGATTCATGGTGGGTAAGGAATATGAGCAGCGGGGAATCGCGAAGGACGGGGCGAAGATGGTACACGCGGTGGCGAACGCGCGGGTGCCGAAGCTGACGGTGATCATCGGGGGGAGTTTTGGGGCGGGGAATTACGGGATGTGCGGGCGAGCGTATGGGCCGCGTTTCCTGTGGATGTGGCCGAACGCGCGGATCAGCGTGATGGGGGGAGAACAGGCGGCGAATGTGCTGCTGACGGTGAAGCGCGACCAACTGAAACGACAGGGGAAGGCGGACTTGAGCGAAGGGGAACAGGCGGCGTTCAAACAGCCGATTCTGGAGCGGTATGAAACGGAGGGCAGCCCGTATTATTCAACGGCGCGGCTGTGGGACGACGGGATACTTGATCCGGCAGAGACGCGGCGGGTGCTGGGGCTGGCGTTGAGCGCGTGTTTGAACCGGACGGTGGAGGCGACACAGTTCGGGGTTTTTAGGATGTAAATTAAGGGATTAAAGGCGGGCGAGAGGGCTTGCAATAATTTAGAGTTGTAAAATTCGTAAATTTTTCACACATCTTAATTCATTGTAAGTAAGCCGTGTTTATACTGAAGATAAGTCTACTTAAGAACAGTTCAACACGGAGATTTATTATGCCATCCCAACCCAACATCCTGATCGTTGAAGACACGGTTGAGTATGGTAATCTGGTGCAGTCGCAGCTGCAACGGGCGGGCATGAAGGCGCATCATGTGCCGGACGGGAAGGCGGCGCTGGATTACCTTGATGAAAAGCTGCCGGACGCGATGCTGCTGGACATCGGGATGCCGGGGATGAACGGGTGGGCGGTGCTGGACGAGATTAAGGTGCGCTACCCGGACGCGAATTTTCCGGTGATTGTGCTGACGGCGTTTAACGACCCGGCGAACAAGCTGATCGGGAAGTTCCAACAGCAGGTGTACCGGTACTGCTCGAAGCCGTTCGATCTGCGGCGGCTGACGGAGACGGTTTGGGAAGCGGTGGTGCAGGTTTCGGTACACTGAGCGACTGGTACGGACGCGATTGATGGAAAGAGGCGAGAAGCCTCTTTTTTGTTCCCGGTGGGAGCGGCCTCGTGAGGCGGCGTGGTGAGCGCTTCGGGAGGGGTTGGCGGCGGCAGCGGCGGCGGCGTGGCGGTGAAATACGGCGGGAAGAAGCTGATGCTGCCGCCGAGAGGGGTGTTTGTCGTCGTCGTCGTCGTCGTCGCCGACAAAGATTGCGGCACCCCCTCCGGCACTTCGTGCCGCCTCCCCCAAAGCGTTAGGGGAGGCAAAATACAGGCGAGGGTGGCGCAGACAAGCTCAGAATATCACCCCTTCAAGGTCGCTGCTGC
>JAFLCH010000398.1 GCA_017303775.1 Anaerolineae bacterium
AGCACGACGCAATCGCCGCGTTGATCAGGCTGGGGCCGAGCAGCGCCGAAATCGCCAGCGCCAGCACAACCGCCGGGAAGGCCAGCGTCACATCCGCCGTCCGCATGATGATGTCATCCAAAAACCCGCCGAAGAACCCCGCGATTCCCCCCAGTAGACTCCCGCCCAGCAGCGACACCACCACCACCACCAGCGACATCGGCAGCGACACCTGCGCGCCGTAAATCGTCCGGCTGAAGATGTCTCGCCCCAATTCGTCCGTGCCGAATCGGTGCTCCATCGACGGCGGATCGAGCCGCTTGCTCAAATCCTGCGCCAGCGGGTCATGCGTGGCGATCAACGGTGCCCCCACGATCAGCACCAAAAACAGCAGCAGGATCAGCAAACCGATCCAGAACGACGGGTAGCGCCCCATATGCTGCCGCACCTGCGCGCGCCACGACAATACCGGTCGTGATCGGAACGGCGTGCTCATCAGGACAGGCGTGGTCGTATCAACGTTCATGGCGCACTCGCGGATCAAGGAATCCGTAAAGAATATCGACGAATAAATTCATAATGATGTAAATGATGGCGATCAGCAGCGTACCCCCCTGAATCGCCGGGTAATCCAGCGCGCTTGCCGCCTTCACCAGATACGTGCCAATCCCCGGCCAGTCGAACACCGTTTCCGTCATCACCGCCCCGCTCAACAATCCGGCGAACGCCAGCCCCAGAATAGTCACCAGCGGAATCAGCACATTGCGCAGCGCATGTCCCACGATCACCATCCGTTCCGGCAGCCCCTTAGCGCGGGCCGTGCGGATGTAATCGTTGCGCAGTTCGTCGATGATCGCCGCTCGCGTCACCCGCATGATGATCGCCAGTGTGAAGCTGCCGAGGATGAACGCCGGCAGCATCAAGTGATGAATAGCGTTCCAGAACGCCGGCCAGTTGCCCGTCAGCAGCGAATCCACCGTGAACAACCCCGTCATCGTTTCCGGTGGGGTCATGCGCGGCGCGAGTCGCCCCGGCCCCGGCATCAAGCCCAACTGGTAATAAAAGAAAAACAGCACGATCAATCCCGTCCAGAAGGGCGGCAGTGACGCGTTAATCAGCGAGATCACCCACGCGATCCGGTCAAACCAGCTTCCCTTACGCACCCCCGCCAGCACCCCGATAGGAATACCCAGCACCACCGCGAACAGCAGTGACGCGATCCCCAATTCAAGTGTCGCCGGCAGGTACAGCACCAGATCATCCAGCACCGGTCGCCGCGTCAGGAACGAAAGCCCCAGATCGCCGCGCAGATAGTTGCCAATATACGTCAGATACTGCTCCCACGGCGGGCGGTTCAACCCCCATTGTTCGCGTGCCGCCTCTACAATTTGTGGATTGTTCAACTGGCGCTCACCCACGATCATCACGATGGGGTCGACCTGTGTCAGGTTGTACATGATGAACATCACGAGGGTGATACCGAACAACATCGGCACCGCCAGAATCACGCGGCGGAGGACATAACGCCAAATACCCATACCAACACGATTCCTATCGTATTGATCGCCGCCACACCCGCCCTCCCACACCGGAAGGGCGGGTATTTCATGGCTGCGATTGTGCTAAAAAATTACGACGACTTGCTCATCGCGTAAAAGTCGAAGAAGTACACCGGATGGAACACATAGTTCTCGATCTGGCTGCTCGTCGCCACCAGAATCCGGTTCTGGCACACTGGCACGAACACCGCCGCGTCCACATGCGCCTTCTGATAATCGAGGTACAGCGCGTTGCGGGCTGCCGTATCCGTTTCTACCGCGCCCGCCGCCGCAGCAGCAGCGATCTCCGGCACATCCAGCATGATCCGGAAGGACGGGCCGACATCCGGGTACGAGAAGTAGTCCGACCACATCGTCGCGTCCAGATAGTCCGGTGTCCATGTCCCCAATACCATTTGCAGCTTCTGCGCGCGGTAATCGGTCAGGAAGTTCGAGCTTTGCATAATGTTGACCGTCGCGTTGATCTTCGCTTCTGCCAGATCAGCCTGAATCTTCGCCCCGATAGTTTCCGCCGGAATACCGCAGATACCGCCCGAACCCAGCGACAGCGTGACATCCACGCCGTCAGCGAAACCCGCCGCGCTCAACAATTCTGCGGCCTTAGCGAGGTCGCGCTCGTAGCGCAGCGATGGGTCAGACCCCTGAATCCCCAGCGGCAGCATGGCCGCCGGACGATCCGTGTAACCCAGCAGCAGCCCGTCGAGGATGCCGTCATAATCGATCGAATAGGCCACCGCCTGCCGCACATCTTTGCTGCCCAGCGGCCCGCCCAGCGTTTCATTCGGCGACATAGCGATGTACGACAGGTTCAAGCTCTGCCCTTGTTCCAGCTTCAGGCTGCTGTTCGCCGTCACCTGTTCCGCCAGATCTTTTTCGATGTTATCCACAATATCCACATCGCCGCGTTCCAACTGTTGCAGCGCCGTGGTCGAGTCGTTCACCTGCGCCAGCGTCACGCCTGCCAGCGCCGCTGCCCCTTGCCAGTACGAGTCATTCCGTACCATCGTTACCTGCGTGTTCGGTGTCCAGCCGGTCAGGGTGAACGGGCCGGTTCCAGCCGAATTCTGGTCGAGCCACGGACCAGCCGTATCCGTCACGTCCGCGTCTTCCGCGTCCGTACCACCGTTGGCCTTCACCACTTCGCTGTCCAGAACGCTCAAGGACGGTACGGTGACAATACTCAGGAATGCCGGAGTCGGTGCGCTCAACGTCACCTTCACCGTCAAATCATCCACAGCCTCAACCGCAGACACAGCATCCGCGTAGAACGAAGGGCTGCCCTTGATGTTCTTCAAGCGCACCCACGAGAAGCGCACATCTTCTGCCCTCAACGGATTGCCCGAAACGAAGGTCACGCCTTCGCGCAGCTTGAAGGTATAAACGAGGCCATCTTCCGAAACTTCCCAACTCGCCGCCAGCCCCGGCTCGAATGCCGTCAGGTCGGAAGCCGGTGTGTTGATCAATGTTTCATAGACAGCATGAAAAACGGTCAGGTTCGTGGTTTCATAGGCGCGTGCCGGGTCGAGCGTGATGATGTCCTGCACATCAGCCGCCACAATCACCACATCATCCTGCGCCAATGATGTCCCTAAACTAAATACCGAAAGACAAAAAACCAGTACTGCTGCAAGCAAAAAACGTTTACGCATTTCAATTTGCTCCTGTGCAACTCGTTACCGAGTATGGATCCCCCCACCAGCATAACGCAACTTACAGATGACGCAAAACGACACCTGTCACAAAGAATGCGCGCCAAAATCCGGCACTCAGGCCGAAAAACAGCTTCCTCAGGGGAAGTCTCACCCGCTTTC
>JAFLCH010000399.1 GCA_017303775.1 Anaerolineae bacterium
GCAGTTTATCCAACCGACCGAGGCGTGAGGCCGGTAACTGGCGCACGAACGCCCGCCACCACTCGGTGAGGTCAGCGCGGGCGGCTTCGCTCCATTCGAGATCGACCACCAAGCGGCGGAGATCTTCGACCAGTTCGGCATCATCTTCCTGCTGTTGCAGCGATTCGGTCAAGCGTTTGCGCGCAATTTTGGTGACGAGTTCGTCTTTCAGTTCGCTGCCCATATCCAGCATGCGCCAGAAAATGTCCTGCCGCACGGTGACATCCACCTGCTTTTGCAGGGTGCGCGCCAACTGCTGAACCAGCGGCAGCGATTCTTTTTGCCATTCCAAGCCATCGAGCATCAAGACATAGGTATCGGCGGCTTCCTGTGATGTCATGTCTCCGGCGGTCACAATGCGCCCGATGAGGTTGAGGGCATCGTTGATGGTGCGGTGGCTGCGTTCGAGGATGTAAATCAGGCGGGGGAGGATGATCTTCGCCCCGTTTTCCTGATGCACCAGTTGGAGGAACAATTCATCACGGCGGCTGGTGAGGATGAGGATGCTGAGGGTTTCCAGCGCGTCGGCGCTCAAACACTTGATGCCGCGTTCCAGCCATGTGTGGACGATGGCTTCGGCTTGATAGCGGGGGGGCAGCGTTCCGACCGGCTTGCCGGTGGCGAACAATTCCCAGATGCTGGCGACGGCGGCAGGACTGAACATGGTCGAGGCGCAGTCACGGGCGGCGCGCGCCATGCCCACCATGAACAACTCCACCCCGCGATTCTGAAGCAGCACCAGCGGGTCACCATCGTAGGTACGCAGCACGCGCCCCATGTTATCCGGCAGGGCGTTGAGGAAGAGTTCGTCTTCCAAGAGCATGTCGAGGATGGCTGTGTCACGCCGCGCGGCCAAAACGATGAGGACACGCGCCAGTTCCGGCGACTCGTATGCTCGTTCGCGGGCGGCCAGAATGCCGTTGTGCAGCACCTCGCCCAATTCGTAGTTAGCCGGTTCGCGGCCAATGAGGGTGAGCCAGTTCGCGGTTGTTTCGGTATCGGCATCGCTGATGGCGACTTGCAGGGCGACGGTGGCGGCGGTTTGCAAGCGTCCGACCCAACATTCATCGCACTTCTCGACCAGATGGGTACGCACGAAGGCATACACCGCGTCCGGCTGATCCTCGATCGCGTGGTTGAGAAGCGCTTCGAGGTGCGCATCGACTGCCGGATCTTCATCCATCAGGTTGGCGGCTAGGGCGCTGGCCGCTGGATCGCGGGTTTTGAGCGCGTGGGTGAGCAGTTGTTGGGCATACTGCAAGCGCTGTTCGACCGGCAGCGCGGCACTGTTTTGCAACGCTGTCAGGACTTGTTCGATGGTGAGATCGCTGTTACCGGCGGTCAGTGCTTCGGCGTTTTCATGATCCGTCACGGCAAATTTCCCCGTTCATTACCCTGCTCACTGGCTTTCTTACTATACTGCCACTCAATTTGTTCATCCATTAAGGCGTTCGTGAACATGTTTGTTTCACGTTTCTCGTACACGGCGGACAAAGTCAACACTTTGCAGTTTCCGTTCCAGCAAGAAGGTGATGTATCCCAAGAGGATTCGCTCCACCTCATCGTGCAGCGCCGCTTGAATGGTGAGGGTTCGGACGTGGGAAAATGGGCTGCGCTGCATGTGACGCAGCAGTTTGAGGCCGACCATCGAGACCGGCACGACGCCCATCCCGTCATGCACATAGCCCGGCCTGACCACACCGCCTAAGACATAACTGAAGTATTGATCTTCGGCTTCGACGGTTTCGCGGCTGACCACACACTCGCTCAGTTCCGGACGAAAGCCGACCAGATCGAGCAGTTGGATTTCGTAGTAGCGAACGACCAGACGCGGATCGGCTTCGTCGCAGAGGCGTGCTAGGGTTTCATCCAGCAGTTCGAAAAGATCGCTGTAGCTGTCGTCGGCTTCTCCTGTGAAGCGATCCAGCAGTTCAGCGGCGTAGCTGGCGTAAGCACCGCGCGCTAGATTTTCGCGGATGCCCAGATAGGGAGCGGTCATTTCGGCCTGCGAGACGATGTCGAGGTCGCGCCCTTTGTGGATGAGCATATCGCTGCGGGTGAACAGTTCGACATGCCCCGTTTTGGTGCTGGTGGGTTTGCGCGCCCCTTTGGCGATGACATCCAGCTTACCGCGTTCGGGGGTGAGAATCGTCAAAAGGCGATCCGCTTCACCGAAGTCACGCCGCTTGAGGATGATGGCCGAGGTGCGAAAAGCGCGTTCAGTGCGCGACATGGTAGGTGAACCCCGGCAGCAATCGTGTAATGCGAAATACGGGCACAGATAATCCTCAGGGATTAACGAGGCAGGCGGTTGGGGCCGAAGCCATCCGGCAGCAGTTCCGAAAGGCTGTTGTCCGAACGAATGTTACCGTCCAAATCCGCCGTGATGAGGCGGAGTTCGGGCGAGAACTCGTAGAGCATCTGGCGACAGACTCCACAGGGTGAGCCAGCGTTTTTGGTGACCACGACCAGCAGATCGAAAGCACGCTGCCCTTCGCTGACGGCTTTGACGAGCGCGGTACGTTCGGCGCAGATACTGGCCGGATAGGCGGCGTTTTCCACATTACAGCCCCCATAGACGCTGCCATCGGCGGCGCGCAAAGCAGCTCCGACGGGGTAGTTGGAATAGGGGATGTAGGCGTTGCGGGCAGCGGCGATGGCAACATCGAGCAGTTGACGTAAGGTGGCATCCGGGATGGGTTGGGTCGTCACGTTCAAACCTGACTTTCAAGCATCTTGCCGGTCGGATTTGCAGGGATGGGAAGTATAGCGCAACTGGGCGGTTTCTGACCACTGCCACCCCGGACGGTGTTTTGGGCAGCCGTCCGGGGGAAGTGGCGAGGTTGTTATGACAAAACTTCCGACTGCGGGATGGTGGTAAAACTCAGCATCTCGCCGTTCAAATCGACATCGGCGACGATATGGTCGCCTTCCTGCACATGGCCTTCGAGGATGGCGTTGGCCAGCGGGTCTTGCAGGTCGCGCTGGATGACTCGCTTGAGGGGGCGCGCGCCGAAGACCGGATCGTAGCCGCGTTCGGCCAACCAGCGCTTGGCATCCGCCGTCAGTTCGAGCGTCAGGCGGCGGCTTTGGAGCAGGCGGCTGAGGCGCTGAAGCTGAATATCCACGATGCGGGTGATGTCTTCCTGCGTCAGGCTCTGGAACATAATGATCTCATCCAGCCGGTTGAGAAATTCCGGACGGAATTGATGATCGAGTTCGGACATGATGGCCTGCCGGAGCTGCGCTTTGTCGGCATCCGGCCCCATCTGCTTGATGATCTGGCTGCCGACGTTGCTGGTCAT
>JAFLCH010000004.1:0-19621 GCA_017303775.1 Anaerolineae bacterium
TTGTGAGGATGCAGCATTTCCTCAAAGGTAGGTCCAGTAATCAATTTCACTTCTCCACTAAGTTGGAAAAACCTATACAGCTATTCTTCGTCAATATTCAGCTCAAGCTCAAGTTCACGCATCTCGTTTAACACATCATCACGACGTCGTGCCAGATGGCGATAGCGAGAAAGCTCTTCAGGAGGCAGATTCTCCGAGCCACCTCCATGAGACATGATCAAACTATCAATTTCCTTATCAAGCGACTCATACAGCAAGACGAGTTCTTGGTATTTTTGAACCAATTGTAGCGCGTTCTGCTGGCGATTATCAGACATAAACTCTCCCCCATCATGCAGTCCTGAGAGTTTACCCGCCTGCTTCAGGCTCGGCAACCGATTGTTTTACCGGATGGCCAGCCTGCGCGTCATTCCCTTCAAATCCTACTTTGTCGGCCACAATATAAAGGGGACGTCTGCGGCTTTCATCATAGATACGTGCAACATACTGCCCCATGATAAATAGGAAGAAGAGTTGGAAAGAACTCAAGAGAAGTAGCAAAACAATGTTCGTTACCTGACCGCCTAAGAATTGGAAACCGAGTATCAAGCGCAGAATTGCAATGATGGGTATCGCGAGAACAGCAAGAACCCCTAATATCAATGAAACATAGACCATAATCTGAAGCGGGAAATAAGAAAACCCCGTCACCGCATCCATCGCAAAACGTACCATTTTCTTAAGTGGGTATTTCGTTTCGCCCCACTCGCGGGCTTCTCGTACATAGGTTACGCCAGTTTGCTTAAATCCGATCCAGCTTGTTAAGCCTCGAATGAAACGATTATGCTCTGGCATTGAATTCAAAGCATCGACTACTTTACGATCCATCAGACGAAAGTCGCCAGTATCCAAAGGAATATCGACGTCTGTAATGCGGTAGATGATACGATAGAATAACTTCGCTGTCAGCAACTTAAACCAGCTTTCACCTTTGCGCTCCTGCCGCACAGCATAAACAACATGATACCCGGCTTTCCATCGTTCGATCATGTCGAGGATTAATTCAGGAGGATCTTGCAAATCTGCATCAATAATGATGACTGCATCACCAGAGGTGTGATGCAATCCGGCAGTGACCGCAAGTTGGTGACCAAAATTGCGCGCGAAATTGACCACCTTAATTCGATGATCTTTATGGGCGAGTTCGGTTAACAATTCAAATGATTTGTCACGACTGCCATCATTAACGGTTACTAATTCCCAAGTCTCACCTGTTGATTCCAATACCTTGGTAATGCGTTCATAAAGGCGAGCGATATTACCTTCTTCATTATAAATTGGCGCAACTATTGAATAACGAGGCTTCTGGCTCATAGATGATTCACCTGATTTGCAATGCCTGCCGTACAGACTCAATTGTCGGCTGCACCCGCAAGCCTTGGGCAACCGATTGTTGGGCACGTTTAATGTCTTTTAGGCCATTACCGGTCATGAGTAGTAATACTGATTCATCAGCATCGACTAATTTTGATTGTACAGCACGTTTCGCGCCTGCGTACACAGCAGCGCATGAAGGTTCCGCAAAAACCCCCGTCATCCGTGCTAATGTTGGAATGGCGGATAAAATCTCGTCATCCGGAACGGCAATAAATGCCCCATTTGTTTGTCTCACAGCACGCAACGCTTTAGCGCGGTCACGCGGAACACCAGCAGATATACTATCAGCGACAGTATTAGCTGGCATGGGCTGCATATGTTCGGGACGAAGGTTATGCTCCCAAGCATGCGCCAACGCACTGCTCCCTGATGCTTGTACACCGATTAGTCGCGGAATCCTCTCTATCCACCCTAACTGAAATAGATCCCAAAACCCTTTATAAACCCCCGCGATAATGTTCCCATCCCCTACACCAACTATAACCACATCCGGGACAGTCCAATTCATCTGCTCGGCAATTTCATAAGCAACAGTCTTTTTACCCTCGACCGTATAGGGATTCATACCTGTATTACGGCAATACCAACCTTCTTTCAAACACATCTCGGAACACAACTCAAAAGCAACATCATATGTATCTTCTACAAGAAGGACTGTCGCCCCATAAACTAGCAGCTGCGCGATTTTTGCTTCGGGAGCGGTTGAGGGAACAAAAATAACAACTTCCATTCCGACTGATGCAGCAACTCCAGAAAGCGCCGCAGCAGCGTTCCCAGTGCTGGCTGTACTGACAATCTTTATCCCCTGCTCCATAGCACGAGCAACCACCATCGCACTAGCACGATCCTTCAATGAACCTGTTGGATTCTGACCATCGTCCTTGAGCCAAACCCGCTTCAATTGCAAGGCTTCAGCAACTCGCGACGTTTCATAGAAGGGCGTCATGCCTACTCGAAGAGGCGGAACAAACGAATCGGCTTGAATAGGAAGCAAAGACTTATAGCGCCACATGGACTGCTGCAACTCATTACGGAGTTCATCCCGGTCAAGTTGCGCTTTCAGGTGTTCATAATTGTAGAGAACCTCCAGCGTACCTACCGGGCCACACTGTGGACAAGTGTAGGTCACGTCTAGGGGTGAATAGGTGCGATTACAAATAGGACAGCGCAGTTCTTTAATATCAGCCATACCAAACCACCTAGCATCAATGAATTAAGGGGCATTACTTCCATCATCCGGGGATGATACGCGTTCCGGTTTCTCCACGTAGAGCACGAGCAAGATTGGGCGGATCTGTAATGATGGCCTGAGGACCACCATTGCGCACAAAGTCTGTTGCCGCCTCAATTTTGGGCAGCATACTTCCAGCAGCAAAATGGCCTTCCACCATGTACTGCTGCGCCTCGGCCAGTGTCATCTGATCCAAAAATTTTTGCTCAGGTTTATTGAAATGAAGCGCAACTTTTTCGACACCTGTCGAGATCACAAATAAATCTGCCCGAAGGGTACGCGCGAGAAGACTACTCGCTCGATCTTTATCGATCACCGCATAGGTTCCTCGCAGTTCACCATGGGCATTACGAACAACTGGAATGCCACCTCCGCCTCCGGCTATGACGATATAATCACTCATAATCAGGGCACGAATAGCATTCATTTCTTGAAAAGCAAGTGGTTTAGGAGATGCAACTACTCGACGCCAACCTCGCCCGGCGTCTTCCATGACATGCCAGCCCTCAGCCTCGTATTTGCGCGCTTCGGTTTCGGTCATAAAACCGCCAATCGGTTTATTGGGCTTTTGGAATGCGGGATCGTCGGGGTCAACTTGAACTTGCGAAACAACTGTTAATATCGTCCGGTTAATGCCCAGACGGCGCAAAGAATTATCGAGAGCTTGCTGCAGCATATAGCCAATTGCGCCTTGCGTATCCGCCACAATCAGATCCAAAGGAACTTCATGAATTCCCGCTTTGGCTGCAATTTCGGTTCGCTGGAGGATATAGCCAACTTGCGGGCCATTTCCATGCGTAATTACCACATTCCAGCCCTCAGCAATCATGGCAGCAATATGTTCGCAGGTTTCGCGCACGGCATCCCATTGATGTGGAATATCGGGTTTTTTGGGATCTGTAATGAGAGAGTTTCCACCGATCGCAATCGTAGCAAGTTTTCCGACCATGATTGATAAACTTTCTTTTTATTAAGTGGGTGGCAGAGACAAAAAACCGCCAGCTCTCAAACCTATTGTAGTATTGAAAGCTGACGGCCCAAAATTAGCCTAACGCTCAACGCATTGTGAGCGCCATCGCAGCCTTTTGAACATGCAAGCGGTTTTCGGCCTCATCATAAACAATACTCTGAGGGCCATCTATCACTTCGTCCGTCACTTCGATATTACGATCTGCCGGGAGACAGTGCATATAAACAGCATCCGGATTAGCAAGTGCCATGCGCCGGCTGTCAGTAATCCAATCCGTATATTTCTTGCCAATTTGGGAGCTTTCATTCTTATCTTCCGTGGTCATCCAACAACCCCAACTCTTTGGATAAACAATATCCGCGCCTTTGAAGCCTTCATCGAAGTCATGCAGGACTTCAAATGAGCCACGGCTCTGGTGGGCATTTTCCTTAGCCTGTTCGACAATATCAGGCATCAAACCGAATTCGGGCGGGTGCGTTAAGCGAACGTTCATACCATAACGCGTCATAAGCAAAATGAGGCTTTGAGGTACGCTGAGCGGCTTCTGATAGCTGCTGGCATAGGCATAGCTGACGTTAATCGTCTTGCCGCGTAAGTCACGCCCAAATTTTTCCTGAATGGTCATCATATCAGCCAAAATCTGGAACGGATGGAAGACATCACACTGCATATTCAAAACCGGAACGCGGCTGGCTTCAGCTACTTCACGAATATACTTGTTGCCAAAATTCCAATCGCACTGACGGATAGCGATACCATCAGTGTAACGGCCAATGATTTCACCAATTTCTTTGGCTGTATCACCGTGGCTAATCTGGGTGGTTTCGCTATCAATGAACATAGCATGTCCGCCCAACTGCGCCATACCGGCCTCAAAACTAGCGCGAGTACGGGTGCTGGTGAAAAAGAATAACAAACCCAACACCTTATCACGCAAGTAGGCATGCGGTTCACCAACCGAACGCTTCCGCTTCAGATCCCAAGCAACATCTAGAAGCGTATCAATCTCGTCACGCGTCCATTCTAGTTCGGGAGCGATTGAGTCACGCCCTCTCAAATCGGTCTGCATCTTTCCTATTCTCCTTAGTAGTAAATACGCCTTAGCACGCTACACCAGATAAGTGTTCCTTCTGGTTCCAAGCGCGACAGATATACCGACCGTCTCCGTAAGGTTCCAAGATTACCATTCCTGTGTGGTTTAGAACCCGATTCCCTTGTAAGGCGGCTGCATTGACGCACAGATAAGGGACGACTGTATTGGTGATACCACCATGCGTCACCAACAACACATTTTCATTGGATTCCAACGATTGCAAACATAGGTTAAAACGATCAAAAGCTTGTTGAAAGCTTTCTCCGCCGGGGAAAACAGCATTCCAGTCACGCTGCAACCATCGGTCATAGACCGACTGCCAAATCTGCCAACTCTCAGGATTCGTGTGTCCCTCAAGATCTCCGCAGTCCATTTCTCGCAATCCATCATGAGGAGTGAGGGATAGGTTAAGTCTTTGAGAAATGATGTGGGCGGTTTGGGCTGCTCGATGAAATGGGCTGTGGATGATATTCCTAATTTTCTTATCAGCTAACCATTGTGAAGCTTGAACAGCTTGCTCCTGACCTCGCAGCGTTAAGTCCCCTTCTAGCTTACGACAAGTCAAGCGATGTTCAATGTTGACAAGGCTTTCCCCATGCCGCATCAAGTAGATGTGCTGCATCAATTCATCTCCGGTGGGACAGTGAATTCGTACTCATCAAAACTGGGTTCACCTACCACGAATGTCATGAGTACTTCGTCATCGTGCAAAAACAAGTCACTTGCTGTATGACGGTCAAAGTCTTCACTACGCTCCCACTGTTCGAAAATCACAAAGGTATTGGGTTGAACGATGTCCTCAAATATTCCAAAACCCATGCATCCGGTTTGTCGACGAGTACGGCTGATCATACCTTTGGCAAAGAGTAAGAATGCCGCTCGTTTATAGGGATCGATTGAAAAACGGCCTGTGAGCATAATCATCGTTCATATACCCTTCGACTAAACCGTTTGTTACTTACGCAAACCGGAATATTGGTCGAGAAATCTTTGCTGCGGCGCAGAGAGATCATCGAAGCGGCAGATTATGCGCCGCTTCATCACCTGATTGCGTGCAGACTCTAGTGACCAGCCCATCGATAGGTAGTAAGCGTGTAGAAACATCCCTGTACGCCCCTGCCCTGCATAGCAGTGAACCAGAACCGGACTCCCGTGTAACTGCATTGAACGCACAAATTCAGTCCCTGCTTTAACCTGCTCGGCAGTCATAGCTTGAAAATCATTGACAGGCAAGTGCAATGTTTGTATTTGCAACCGTTCCAAAAGCTGGTCAGAAATACCTTCGACTAGCGACAACGGTTTTTCGGTCAGGGTAATGATGGCACGAATACCCTGTGCGTGAAGCAATTGAACATCCGCAGCGTTAGATGGAATATCACTGGCAGCCAGAATTCCCGGTTCGATCCAACTGAGTTGCATTATTTCGTCCTCGGCAGCAAGCCGGGTAGCAACGCATACCACTCGGTTGCACGGACTACATCATCCAGCGGAACCTGATCCAAGACCGTGTGGGCGTGAATTTCATCGCCGGGGCCATAACCGATGCTGGGAATACCAGCCTTACCACACCAATAGGTGCCGTTGGTCGAAAAATCCCATTTCCCGGTGGGCAGCGGACTCCCCCAAAGTAATGCGCCAGCCTGTACGCCAGCCTGTACGTAAGCATTATCTTCCGGCAAAGCCCAAGCCGGATAAATCTTATCCAAGGGGAAGACAAACCCTGTATAGCTCGGTGTATCGTAAAGCAGAATCGAGGCTTCAATATCCGAGCGATCTCCGACAACACGTTTAATATGTTCAAGCACGGCCTGCGGTTCTTCGCCGAAGGTGATACGACGGTCGATATAGATCAATGCTTCATTAGGCACCGCATTGATGCTAGGGGTTTTGACATGCATATCCGTAACGGTGATACGACCATGCCCTAAAAAGGGATCGTCGCCAAGTTCAGGCTCTAACTTGCTGATAGCATCAATCACCGGCAGAAGCTTGTAGATGGCGTTATCTCCCAAGAAATTACTGGCGGCATGCGCACTCTTACCTCGTGCGAGGACCTGCATTTCGACACGCCCTTTATGCCCACGATACACCTGCATTTTGGTCGGTTCGCCAATAACGACAAAGTCGGGGCGCAGCCCTTCCACTTCGACCAAGGCATGGGGAGCGATGCCATCGTTCCATTCTTCCATATTGCCAAAGTAGTAGCCGGTAATGCCTTCCAACAAACCGAGTTTTTTGGCGAGCGCCAGACCATAAATCATACCGGGGGTGCTACCTTTTTCATCACAAGCACCGCGCGCGAAAAAGACCCCATTCTCAACTTTGCCTTGAAATGGGTCCCATTCCCATTCTTCGGGCGCACCAATACCTACTGTATCAATGTGGCTGTCGTACAACAGCTTGATGGGACCATCGCCAATACGACCAACAATATTGCCCATGCTATCCCACCAAACTTCATCGAAGCCCAGTTTCTTCATTTCGGCTTCAGCGCGTTCGCCTACAGCCCGAATCTGGCTGTCGTAACTGGGTATGGCGCAAAGCTCTTTGAGAAAGGTGATGATGTCGTCACGCTGCGCCGACACATGAGATTTAATTGCATCAATCGTTGCCTGCGGTACTGTCATGTTTCCCTCGCAAATCTGGAATTAGGAGGCTTCATTTTGCCTCAAATCGCCTCTACAAATAAATCCACAATTTTGAACTGCTCGACATCAACGAGACCGAGATCCGTAAGTTTGAGTTTCGGGATGACTTCCAAAGCCATGAAACTCATGGCCATGAATGGATCGGGCATCGTGCTACCGAGTGTTTGGGCATGCGCGATCATGTTATCGTAGGCATGTCGCACCTGTTCAAGCGGGTTCTCGGTCATCAAACCGGCAACCGGAAGTGGAAGTATCCCTAACACTTCATCTCCATTGACTGCTACTAACCCACCACCGATTTCAACAACTACCTCGACGGCACGTTTCATACTGGCGTCATCTACACCGATCACAACCAAGTTATGATGGTCATGCGCAACCGTTCCGGCTATTGCACCACGGCGGAGGCCAAAGCCTTTGATGAACGATAGCGCTTGATTACCTGTCGCATGATGCCGTTCGATGACTGCCATTTTGAGTATATCGCGATTTACATCCGATACGACCAAACCATCCACAACCGACGCCGCTTCGACAAGATGCTCTGTCACCACTTGATCCCCCTGTGCGCCGATGACGCGTATATGAGCGCCTGATGCGGACACGGAGAAATCCAGTGAAGCGAGGTTAACATTGACCGATGGAGGCTGACGAACAGGGCGAAGTGATGGTTTTTCTACTGCCATTTTGCCATCTTGCGCAACAAGCTGACCGTGACGGAAAACCATCTCAGGCTGAAGATTATAAAGGTCAGAGAACACAAACATGTCGGCCCATTTGCCGGGTGCGATGACACCGTAATCATAGAGGCGGAAGTACTGAGCGGTGTTGAGGGTGCCCATACGAATGGCCATCAGCGGATCGACACCGTTAGCGACTGCTTTTCGAACCATAAAGTCGATGGAACCTTCGTCCATGAGGCTGTTGGGCTGCCGGTCATCGGTACAGAAACAAATGCGAGTGTGATTCTGGGGAGTTATGAGTGGAAGAAGTGGAAGCAGATTGCGGGTGGTTGTGCCTTCACGGATAAAGATGGTGAGACCAAGGCGGAGTTTTTCCTGCGCTTCGGCGACGGTGGTACATTCATGTTCGCTGCCAATACCCGTCGAGACATAGGCATTCAGCTCTTTGCCGGTGAGCGCGGGGCAATGACCATCGCGGACACGCGACTGAAACCGTTCCAACTTATCAAGCATCCCTTCATCAGCATAAACCACGCCGGGATAGTTCATCACTTCGGCAAGACCGGTAACCCATTGATTGTCGAGAAGTGCAGCGAGATCATCTGCTTCAAGGCGCGCGCCGCTGGTTTCCATGTGGGTGGCGGGAACACAACTGGGGGCGTTCACGAACATGCTAAGGGGACCGTCTTTGGCACGTTCCAGCATGTAATGGATTCCGGACAAACCTAATACGTTAGCAATCTCATGCGGATCGGTAACAACGGCAGTTACCCCGTGCGGCACTACAGCACGGGCAAACTCCGGGGGGGTACAGAGACTGCTTTCGATGTGGACGTGGGCATCAATGAAACCGGGAGAAATGTAGCGCCCCTGTATGTCCATTTCCTGCCGCGCACTGTAACCTGAGCCGAGGGCGATTACACGCCCCTGATGAATGACGATATCGGTCAGGTAGATTTCACCCGACCAGACATTGACCAGATTGGCCCGCCGCAAGACTAGGTCGGCCAGTACATCACCGCGTGCTGCTGCTAAACGATCAACTATGGTCATCGTGTTCTTTCCTCCGCTGTGATGATGGTATCCGGTTTGAGGCGTAAATCATGGTTCAAAAACCAAACTGCATCCAGATGATAACTCGATTTGACGCGCGTTACATACTCCATCTCATGCGATATGAAAGCAGTATTCCGAGCAAGCGACCAATTCAGATCACCGACGCGTTCGGTTTCTTCGATGGTTGTGGCAAAAATCAAATCAATCTCGCCACGTCCTATGTCTTGCCAGAGGCCAACCCAGCGAAATGATGGATAGACCGCTGTATGCGATTGAATGAGGCGGGATAATTGTAACCATGGGGCGGCTGTGCCATCGCAGAGGATGCGAGGAAGCGCCCTGCCCTGCCGCGTAGTTGAAGTCAGCAAACGGCGATGCGTATCTTCCCAAACGAGCGCGACAGCTTGAACGGTGAAGCGCGGGAAACGTGGTTCGGGACGACCAGCGAGGAAGTTGGTGAGCCAGCGTAAAGCCAAACGACGTTTCACTCGACGGCGTTCATGAAGCGGCGTTTCGATCATCCTCGGTAAGTGGCGCGTTTCGGCAAGCGCATCGAGAGCAATGATGTTCCAAGGCATAGGCGGAAGATGGAGCGGGTCGAAATAACGATTGGCGCGTGTTTCGGCGGTTTTTTCGAGCAGATGACCTCCTAAAGGCCATCCGGCAAAAGCAATGTTGAGGCGATTCCAACCTTGAAGATAATACAAACCAACGGCTCGTTCGATTTGGGGAATAATGCCAGTTTCTTCGGCGACTTCGCGGGCAGATGCTTCCAGCAGGTCTTCGCCCCAATCCAAGCGACCACCGGGAAGATCCCATGTATTCAAATCACCACGACGAGAAAGCAACAAACGGCCTTCATCATCAATGACTGCACACTGTACACCCAATCTAAGGAAGGCCATCATTCACCGTTAATGAGCTGGCGAGAGACACGGTTGTGATCTTCGATCACACGGGGGAGGTCAACTGTTTGAAGGTGACCTTCCTTTACCACAATCTTCCCACCGATCACAGAATAATCGACGGAGGCAGGAGCGCAAAAGGTGAGCGCAGCGACCGGATCGTGCTGCGCACCCGCGAAAGCTACTGTGTCGAGGCGATAGGCAATTAAGTCAGCGGACATGCCGGGAGCAAGCGCGCCTATATCATCCCGATTGAGGACGGATGCTCCACCTAAGGTGGCCATTTGCAGGGCTTCGCGGGCTGACAACCCAGCCGGGTCACCCATGACACGCTGAAGGAGCATGGCCTGACGCGCTTCGGCAAGGAGATGCCCACTGTCATTGGAAGCGGAACCATCCACGCCTAGACCGACCTTCACACGAACGTCGAGCATTTGACGGACGGGAGCGATGCCAGAGGCGAGGCGCATGTTGGATGAGGGGCAGTGACAGACGCCGGTATGGGTGTGGCCAAAGCGTTTGATTTCGTCTGCATCGAGCTTGACGCAGTGGGCGTGCCAGACGTCGTTCCCGACCCAACCCACGGACTCGGCGTAATCACCGGGGCGCTGCCCAAATTTTTCGAGGCCATAGGCGATATCATTATCATTTTCGGCAAGATGGGTGTGAAGGCTGACCGCATAATGCCGAGCCAGATAAGCGGATTCACGCATGAGGTCGGGGGAGACTGAAAACGGTGAGCAAGGGGCGACAACGATGCGTAACATCGCGTGACGAGCGGGATTGTGATACTGCTGGATTAGACGCTGGGTATCTTTGAGGACGAAGGCTTCATCTTCGACGACTGAGTCGGGCGGGAGACCGCCTTTGCTTTCGCCTACACTCATGGAACCCCGCGCAGCATGGAAGCGGATACCGATTTCGGCAGCAGCCTGAATTTGATGGTCGAGCGTTACGTCGTTGGGATAGATGTAGAGATGATCGCTGGAGGTGGTGCAACCGGACAGGATGAGTTCGGCCATCGCGAGTTTGGAGGCGGTGTAGACCGCGTTACCGGTGAGGCGACTCCAGATGGGGTAGAGGGTTTTGAGCCAGCCGAAGAGTTCGCTATCCTGCGCACACACGCGGGTCAAGCTTTGCACCATGTGGTGATGGGTGTTGACCAAGCCGGGAAGAACGATGTGGTGGGATAAATCCAGCACTTGATCTGCGGTTTGGACGGGCATTTCGGCGAGGGAGCCGACGGCTTCGATCACGCCATCGCGGATGAAGAGAGAGGCGTCACGCAATTCGCGACGATGATGATCCATCGTGAGCAGGGTGTGAATGTTACGAACCAACAAGGTTGACATGAGTTACTCCTCTGTGGTGAGAGAAGTTTAACATGAACGCCTTGAAAACCGTTAAGCGATATTCACCGAAATTTCTCCGCCGTTATTGGCGGCGGGAACAGGCGTAGAGGGCGCGCGTTTATGTCGTTTGCCGGCGGGAAGACGGGGGTTTGGCGCTGTTGGCGGCGGGAAGTACGGTGTTGGCTGCCGCCATGCGGCAATGGCAGCGGGAAGCAGGGAGATTGCCGCCGACAAAGAACGGGCGTAGGCGGGAAGATGGGGAACTGCCGCAGACAAACGCCGCCAATGCCGCCATATCCGCCAAACGGATGGAGGGGTTGAGAGGGTTGTAAGCGGTTGGAGCCATGATTATCCCCGGTAAAATAAATGGCTGTGAAGTCAAAGATGCTACATCAACTTGCAGCACACTTATTATAGCACTAAAGTTCTATCGTGAAGGTTAGAATGTGGTTTGAATTTGACCGGAGCAACAGCCGACTGCCCTGCCCCGGTCATCGGGATTCATCAAGAGGAAGCGGTGAGAACGGATGGCGCGGGTATGACATTGGCGAAGAGGGGGCGACGGATGAGTACGGAGTCGATGAGGCCATAGGAGACGGCCTGTTCGGCGGTGAGATAGAAGTCGCGGTCGGTATCACGCTCGATGATGTCACGCTCCTGACCGGTATGCTGGACGAAAATGTCGTTGAGGTAATGGCGGAGGCGCGTGAATTCGTTGATCTGGATGAGCATATCCGAGACCTGCCCCTGTGTACCACCTAAGGGCTGGTGCATGTGGATGGTGGAACTGGGGAGGGCGTAACGCAGGCCTTTGCGACCGGCGGTGAGGATGACCGTGCCGAAGCTGGCAGAGCGTCCGAGGGCGACGGTGCTGACGGGGGCTGAGATTTGTTGGATGGTGTCGTAGATGGCAAGACCGGCATAGACTTCCCCACCGGGGGATTGGATGTAGATTTGAAGCTGGCGTTCGGAGTCTTGATTTTCGAGAAAGAGCAGTTGGGCGATGACAAGATTGGCAACCGAGTCGTTGATGGGAGAACCCAGCATGACGATGCGGTCTTTAAGAAGAAGGGAGTAAATATCATAGGCACGTTCAGAGTGGTTACTTTGCTCGATGACCATGGGGATGACGCCGTTCATGTGATGTCCTTTCGAAAAGTAAACGAAGCAGTGGTTGGAGCGGTGTGCTACGACCAGTGAGAGGTTGGTAAATGACTATGAGAAATCAGGCAGCTATCGCGTCACGTTGATTTTCGTGCGCTCGACGCAGACGCTGTAACAAAGGAAGTGCATCGAGGAGCGCATTGACATTGTCATCAATGACAAGCATTGAGCGTGAGCGGGTGAATTCTTCCGGCAGCGCGCTGTCGAGAAGCGTGGTGGCAATGGCGGCCACGGGACGATTTGAGCCAGCAAGATGGAGAGAACGCCGGCGAAAGCGATCCAAGAGATTGTGAAATTCTTCGGCGATCTCGGCAAGCTGCGAGGGGGTTGGCTGCGGTAGGCCGGTTTGACTGAGCAGGTTTACCAATGTTTGATTGGAAACCCCATCCCGATTCATGCGGTGTAGGGCTTCGAGGAAGTCCGACTCGGAATCGCGGAGGGAGTCGAGAAAGGAGGGGTAATATGATCCTTTGCGAAGCTTGGGGATTTCGATGGTGACGGTGCCGACTGTGGTTGACCAAGTACGCCGACGATAGCCGTTACGATAGGTGCGACGGGTATGGCTGCGTTCATGAGGGGCGGCTTCGATGAGGGCGTTGATTTCGTACTGAATGAACGTCTGTACGAAGGTGCGCAACCCTTCACGGAGAAATTCCTGCTCCAGCAGGTTGACACTCCAGACATTCTGAAGAGGCAATGATTTGGAATGTGGTGACATGAGCAGACCTTCCAACTCACGAGCATGATCTTGTGACTAGGAAACCACATTCAGGGCAGAGACGCAACAATTTACACCACATAGGGTGTACTAGCGACCGGCGATGCGCCACGCGGCTTTCAGGGTATTGGTGAGCAACATGGTGATGGTCATGGGGCCGACACCACCGGGCACTTTGGAGATAGCTCCGGCGACATTGACGGCTGATTCAAACTCGACATCACCAATGAAGCGATAACCACGCGGGTCAGCGGGGTCATCAATTTTGTTTGTCCCTACGTCAATGACGATGGCACCGGGCTTGAGCCAATCACCTTTTACATAATTGGGACGTCCGATGGCGGCGATGACGATGTCGGCCTGACGGACGATGTCGGGAATATTGCGGGTGCGGCTGTGGCAGACGGTGACGGTCGCGTTGGCTTTCATGAGCATGAGAGCGACGGGAAGGCCAACAATGTTGCTGCGCCCGATGACAACCGCATTCGCACCTTCTAGCTGTGCGCCGGCCTCGTTGAGCAGAACCATGCAACCGGTGGGTGTAGCCGGTGTAAAGAGGGGTTCACGACCTTTCATGCCCAACATACCGATGTTGATGGGATGGAAACCATCTACATCTTTATCCAAGCTCACCAGACGGAGGACGGGTTCTTCATCAATGCCGGGGGGGAGCGGTAACTGGACAAGGATGCCGTGGACGGAGGGATTGGCATTGAGTTCGGCGACGGCGGATTCGACCTCCTGCTGCGAACTGGCGGCAGTCATGAGGCGAGTGACAGAGGTCATCCCCACATTGTTGCAGGCACGGGATTTCATGCGGACGTATTGAGCCGCGGCAGGGTTGTCTCCGGCAAGGACAACACCCAAACCGGGGGGATAACCCTGTTTTTGTTTGAATTGTTCGACCTCAAGGGCAATTTGTGTTTGGAGGCGCTGAGCAACGCTGTTTCCATCTATAATAAGGGCTGACATGAAGCAAAACCTCCTGCAAAAAGTCGTTTTGAGGGAAGGATACCACAGGGGTACAGCATAAACGAGTGATAAAGGTCACGACAAGAATTGAGGAATTGTCAACGCATTTGAACAAGATGCGGACAAAAATTAAACTGATATTTGTGAATAGTCGAGTAAGATAGTCATAGAGAAAAACTTGGATTTTCCTATTCACCATGTCCTTGAAACAACCAAACAAGCGGTTGATTGGATGAGGGGTTAGCAATATGTTCGATATCTTGAAGAACACCAAAAGGCACGGAGAGCGCGGTCAAGCACTGATTGAATATGCGCTTATCCTCGTGCTAGTCGTGATCGCACTGATCGCGGCGGTGGCCGCAACCGGCCCAGCACTGGGAAACGTGTTCAGCAACACGGTGTGTAATCTGATCTCAACGGATGGAGGCGGCTGTGCATTGACGCCGCAGAATCTGGTGGATCGTGGTGGACCGTCAGCATTCTGGGCAACCGTGACGCATGTGGCGGCAAACCCACCAGAAGCGCGCGGCTTCCCTACCAGCCCGCCGCGCCCGCCGACACTGACGCCGACGGCAGGCCCTTCGCCAACGCCGTCGCCGGTGACACCGAGCAAGACGCCAACGAATACCCCTACCCAACCGCCAACAGCGACCGCGACTGACGCGGCTTTTAATATTCCACATGTTGACCCTATCGACCAACCGGTGTGGTGGCGCGTTGACAGCAGCGTGTATCTGGGCAGCGACGATTGGCGCGGCGAGTACTTCTCGAACGTTGATTTGAGCGGCGTACCCGACCGGGTGTTGTTCAACCAGCAGATCGGGCCAGAGCACAAGCTGAATCTGAACTTCAATTGGGGCAACAACAGCCCGATTGATGGTTGGTTGACGGATGGCTTCTCGGTGCGATGGACGCGCCCGATTTATGTTTTCGGCACTGATTCATTAACCATTACTTTTACACTCGACAGCAATGACGGTTCACGGTTAATCATTGATGGAACGACCGTGATCAATTACTGGAGCGACCATAACACTGGCAGCCCGCGATCGGTGACGCAGACATTGGCTCCCGGCCCGCATACGCTGGTGGTCGAATTCTATGACCGGACGGGCGGCGCAGCAGTGTCGCTGGGGATGTCGACTTCCAAGGGCAATACGCCGGCGGATACGAACAAGGCCACAGGCGCGGCAAACTGCCCGTGGACACAAATCAACGGCAGCCAACCGAACACACTGACATGGGCGTGGAAGGAAAATCTCGCTTCGGTGACGAATGGCTTCCCGCAGAATATGCGCTGCAACCTTGAGCTGCGCGGTTATGTTGACCTGACGAACGTGACGAACCCAACGATGTCCTTCTGGGATGTGTGGGACTTCGGCAGCACGAGCGATACGAGTGTGCGACTGCAACTGGCGGCCTATGCCCCGTACAACGCGGATGGCAGCGGTGGGCCGAACTGGGCAGGCGGACAGGAATATGTGCTGCACACAGGCGGTAAGAATTACGCGTGGACGCGTAATGAGCTTCCGATCCCGAATTTAGGGAGCAATCAGGTCACGTGGCGATTCGTGATGGACAGCGGCGCGGCAACCAGTGTGCGCCGATGGTATCTGGACGACGTGAAGGTGATTTCAGCACCGGCAGCACGCACATTCGGTGTTTGCACGGTGAGCAAATATACGTGCGGCAGCTTCTGGGATTTGGACAGACCCCAGCAGAAGAACGACTTCATCACATCGGGGCGATGGGACCTAACCACGACTAACGGCGCGTCGAATGATACTGGTGTACCTTCGATGAGCTGGGACATCCGATTGAACACAACAAATTCAGGCCGGTATGACCGGTTTGGAAGTGAACAGGGAAGCACCGATTTCCGCATCCATTACATCGCATTTGATGGATTGGTTGACCTGCGCGACATCAACGCGGATGGCAGCGGCGGGGCGTTGGACTGGGAAAGCGACAGCGGTTTGCCAATCCTGTCGTTCTACCACGCATTTGATCTTGAACGCGGCGACAGCATCGAAGTGCAATATACGCGCGATACGGACATGGTTGATGGTACGCCAGCGGTATGGCAGCGCGTTGGGACGAGCGCTATCCGCAGCGTGAGCACATCGGGCAGCCGCGTGACACAAGCGATGCAGAAGTATGAGCTGCAACTGAACCAAGTACCCAACTGGAACACAACACCGTTCCGGCTGCGGTTTGCGCTACTGGTAAACAACAGCAATGAAGCGCAAGGCTGGTTCATTGATAACATCGCGATTGAACGCATTGGCATTCCGCAGTACACGGATTATCCGTTCTGCGATGATGCGGAGACGGGCATTGATAACTGGCTGATGGGCGGTCAGTGGGGCATCACCAACACGAGCGGTGCCTTCCAAACAGGGCGTTCATTCACTGACAGCCCGCTTGGTAATTATGTCAACGGGCAAGATACGTCGATGACGTTACGTTACCCAATTGACTTCAATAATGACACACCGGAAAACTTACCACCGGTTGGTGATGGTAACTTAGACTGCAACCGCGTGGTCTTTGGAGCGGCGACACGACCGTATCTCACCTTCTGGCACTGGCGGCGGCTGGCGGCAAATGAGAACTTCCATGTCGAACTGACGCGAAGCGCTCATGGTGCAAGCGGCACGACGGCTATCGGCCCAACCGCCATCTGGAGCTACAACTACAACTCGACTGATGCGAACCAGATTGCGTGGGAACGGGTGGAAATTGACCTGCAAGGCGCGATTGAGTCGTTGACAGGTGTCAGTTGGGCAACGCTGGTCGGTAACGCCAACCGGTACGACGACGACTTCACGATTTCGTTCCGGTTGGATGCTCGATCCAACAGCAGTGTTTCGGACGGGGTTTATATCGATAACATCCGCATCCAAAACTATGCGGAAGGCTCATACAAGCTGTGGTCGCCGGGGACAAGCATCACGCCGGTGGCCGGTGCACCAGCGGCTGGCGCAGGTAGTGGCACAAACTACTTCGACAACATCGACTTCCCTGACGACTGGTATAACCGGTGGACTAGCGGTGGAGATTGGACGAGCATCGACTGGGATCGCCGCAGCGGTGTTCAGTCGATGCACGACAGCGCGACGAATGGGGCGAATTACCGTCATCAGACGTATAACGTGCTTGAGCTAACGCCGATCATTGATATGCGCGGCACACAAAGTACCGATTTGCCGACGATGTACTTCTGGCACCGATACTGGATCGGCGGCGGGGACTCGATCCAAGTACAAGTGGCGGTGCAAGACCAGAACGAGATGGTGGCGGTGCCACCGACGCGCAACCGGCAAGGTTACAACTATATCTACCGGTGGGGTTCGAGCACATCGTACAGTTCGTCAACTTCGTGGGAAACGATTTACACGATCGGTGAAAACAGCCGGAATAATGCATGGACACGGGTACAACTTGACCTGCGGAATTATGCAGGACGACGAATTAAGGTACGGTTTGTGCTGAACGCGCTGCAAAACTCGAATGTGCGAACTGGCTGGTGGCTTGACGACTTCCAGATCACATTCCGGACCGCACAGGTCTTTACGGTGCCGTTCTTTGATGCGGCGCAGAATATGCGTAACTGGATCGGTGAAGGCAACTGGGGTCTGTCGCCTGACCAATGGCGCGGATCGGGCGGTGGCGCGGCTGATTTGGGACCGGGCAACTGGACAGCGTACTGGTTTGACTGCCGAGGATGGACATACAATCCTTCACGCACGACACCGACAGCAAGTGACTTGAATGAAACCGGATGCGATGTCAGTACATGGAGCACGTGGTTTAATGCGATCCCAAGGACAGTGGCGGGAACGGACGCGTTCATCGCAGCTCGACCTGCCCTGACGCAACCGAACTACTACATCAAGGATTTCACGACTGAGATCAACTATGATATGGGGAGTTCGGATCGTCCGCCGGGAGGGTTCACGAATACATGGTATGACCAGTTTGGGGCGCGCTTCATCCGAACGATCACGGTATCGGGTGGTGAATACACGTTCATCTCGACAAGCGATGACGGTGTGCGCGTGCGTGTTGATCCGGGGCCATCATCGCCATTCTGGAACGCAATCAACAACTGGACGTTCCATGGGCGTACCGTAAATCTTGGGACACTATCGCTGGCTGCGGGAACGTATACGGTCGTGGTCGAATACTTTGAGGGCAGCGGTGACGCTGTTATCCAACTGCAAGTTGGTACGAACCGGTTCTCGTTCAGCGATAGTCCAAAGGCAGGTGTTGGTAGTTCATTCCCTGTGATTAACTCGACCAACTATAGTAACCAGTCGCTGCTGTTGGATGGGGTGATTAACTTGAATACACCATCCGGTTACACCAGCACGACATGGCGTCCACGGTTGGAATTCTGGACACTGTTTGCCTTCGAATCGAATACTTATGGTGCAGTTGAGGTGAGCACGAACGGCGGGTTCACATGGACGCAGACTAATCTGAGCAACAACTGCCCGATCTATGTGTGGCCGCAAGGACCTTTCTGCGACCCGAATATCTGGGGCTACGATACGTGGACTCCGGCTGATGGTGATGATTGGCGGCAGCAATCACATGACTTGAGGAGTTACATCAACCAAAACATCGGTGTGCGGTTCCGGTTATTTACGAGCCAGTATACGCGAGACGGATGGTGGATTACTGATATTCAGGTTAACAATAACGCCAACGACTAGGAAACCTGAGTGAAACAGTGATTTGAGGCAAACAAAGGGCAGACCCAGAAGTTTAGGGTCTGCTCTTTGTATTTTCTAATTGATTGTGTGTTAGCGGCGGTGTATCATGCTGATAACATCGTTGAAGTGCATATTCCGGGGGATAATGTGTCGTCAAGGCAAGAGACACCACAATACTGGGGACTACTGTTCATTTTAGTAGGCCCACCGGGCGTTGGGAAAAACGCGATCATGAATACGGTGATGGGTAGGTTAGCCGATTTACACCAAGTTGCTACCGCAACAACCCGCAGTATGCGACCGAACGAAGAACAGGGACGGGAACATCTTTTCTTGAATCGGGAAGCATTCCAGCAAATGATTGATCGAGATGAATTGGTGGAATGGCAGACTGTTCACGAGCACCTTTATGGAACGCCACGGGCAAGTGTTGAAAGCGCGATCATGCATGAAGCAGATGTGATCGCCGATATTGAAGTATTGGGAGCAACATACCTTCACAGTATGTACCCTCACAATGTCATCCGTGTATTCATACAACCGCCATCGGTTGAAGAACTCATTAACCGAATGAGCAAGCGAGGTGAAACACAAGAAGCGATTGAGCTACGCATGCGGCGAGTTGATATGGAAATGGCATATGCTCCTCAGTGCGACTACTTGATTACGAACGTAGACCTCGAAGCCTCCAG
>JAFLCH010000004.1:19721-53539 GCA_017303775.1 Anaerolineae bacterium
TTGAATATGATGACACACAAGGCTTTGCAGCAAAAACACTGAGCATTGGAAATGTGGAGATCATCCTGCTGGAACGTAAGGCACTCAGTTGGGCGCAGTGGGCTATTATTGCGCCTACGCCTGCGGCAGAGTCTGTATGGAGTGCAATTTTGGAAGCAGGACAAAGCGCCGGGATACGACCAGCAGGATCACTTACTTTCAATGTGCTGCGAATACGCGCTGGAAGACCGGGAATTGGGCGCGAACTCAGCACGGATTTTATCCCCTTAGAAGCCGGTTTATGGGATGAAGTTAGTTTCTCGAAGGGCTGCTACACGGGGCAAGAAATCATCGCACGGATGGAGAGCCGAAACCGACTTGCAAAAACAATCGTGAAGCTGGAACTAGAGCAGATCATTAGCGCGCCAACAAAGCTCTTCATAGAGGGAAAAGATGCCGGGATATTGACGAGCAGCGTCACTACCCCAGATGGTGAGCATCTTGGTGTGGGTTTTGTGAAGCCAGCATTTGCAGAAGTCGGGCGGGTTTTATATACAGCGGACGCAAATGTTCCGGTACGGATCAAAGAATTGGCCGGAAGCCAACCACCTCAGCTGTAAGCCAGTACGAAGCATTAGAACTGGGGCGGAGAACTGTCGAAAAAAAGTGACCACCAGAGCTGCCAAGACTCGGCTTGGGGCGGCATGGTTTGTACCAATACGGTTTCTTCGGGCTGGGGTGTGGATTGAGCGGACTGTGGTTCACCGACAGGGACAATCAAGCGCTCACCGGGGCGTACCATCTTCCCTTCATCATGCGCCCATGCTTCTACATAGGCGTCACTTTCAACGTAATCCCGTTCCTGAATAAGATTGGCCTGTTCGAGTTCAAGACGCTCGATCTCTAATTTCAATTGGTTATATTTCTGCTGAAGCGGCTGACCGGCAGAAACCAAGCTGGTGAAATTCAGGCCTAAGATCAAGCCGATGGCGAGGATAGCCGCAAACATGATTTGAAGACCGGAAAGCTGGCCGGTTCGCTTGCGATCCGAGCGTTTTGGTTTTTCGGGAGCTGTTTCGGACATACCTACACTCATCCACGCATCACTTCAGCAAATGATAGCTCAGGAGTAGGAAATAAAAAACCCGGATGTACCGGGTTCTGTGCCGAAGGTGGGAGTCGAACCCACACTCCAGTAATAGGAACTACGCCCTGAACGTAGCGCGTCTGCCAATTCCGCCACTTCGGCATACAGTAATGATATGTTATCAAATCGGCATCTAAAGTCAACACCGAGTTTCTCAATATTTACTCAGGTTAGAGGGTTTATGAGCGTGCTATAATGCACGGGTCGTGAAAAAGAATAGGTTTAAGATAAGTCCTGATGAAACGTTTTGCATTCATAATCCTTGTCATATGCTGTGCTGTGCTGTTGATTGGATTACCCCTTATCGTACAAGGGCAACAAAGCACGAACGCTACTGCTGAGGCAGTGGGACAAGCGAATTTGCGAGCAGGAACTGATGTTAATGCAGCACTCCTCGGGCAAATCACAAGCGGCACACGATACCCCATATTAGGACAAAGCCAATTTTACCCATGGCTGCTATTGGGTGATCCGACAACGCAGCAACCAATCGGGTGGGTATTCCGGGAACTGGTGAATGTGGTTGGCGATACAAGCAATGTTCCTTATACCGAAGTACAGGTTGGCACAAGCGGGATTGTGGCCGCAACACCTACGGTACAACTCGTGAACTCGACACCAGTAGCGCCTATCAACGGCAGCGTAACACCCTCGCCAGTATCTATAACAGGCGTTTATGGGGTTGTGCGGGGTGAGATCAATATTCGATACGGGCCGGGGGTTGATTTCCCACGCGTAGGGATCGGTCGTGAAGGTGAGCGATATGAGATTACATCACGACACACCCAATTTCCGTGGGTTGAAATTCGGTATCCAGATGCTCCGAATGGATTCGGATGGGTGGCGAATGATTTATTGCAAATTGAAGGCAATATCTTCAATGTACCCGCGACCAGTCAAACAAACTTTAATTTCCCGACACTCACTCCTACGGCAGCCGCAGTCCAAGCTAGCAGCATCACGCAAGGCACACCTGTAGCTATCAGCCCAGCATTTCAGGGAATAGGTGACGCCATATGGGGAGAGATGTTGGAGGCTGGTTTCGAGCCAGAGACGAGCAAACTAGCGGCAATGTTCCTGATGAATCTGCAAACGGGAGAGGCTCTAACATTCGGAAACCAAATTGCCTTCAGCGGCATGAGCCTTAATAAAATTCCAATTCTGGCAACCCTGTACAGCATATTGGAAGGCCCCCCTACCCCGGAAACGGCACTGGCGGTGGCGGGAATGATGGTGTGTAGTGAAAACAGCGCATCAAACGCTTTGATGCGAACGATAGGATCCGGCGATGAATATGCGGGAGCGCAAGCGGTCACAGCATTCATGAGCCGATTAGGTGCAGGGAACACGTTTATCGTGGCTCCATTTCTTGTGCCGGGGGCTACCCCTGCCCCAGTACGCGCGCCTACGACACAAGCTGACCAAGTAAGGGCACAACCCGATTATTCCAACCAAATGACGGTTGATAATATGGGGTGGTTACTGGCGGGGATCTATCAATGTGCCGCAAATGAAACCGGCATACTGATAAGCCAGTTTCCGGGCGCCTTCAATGGGCGTGAATGCCGACAAATGCTCGATATTATGAGTGACAACAACCTCGGCTTGCCTCTCATGATGAGTTCAGGTGTGCCACCGAATACACGTGTAGCACACAAGCACGGTTATATCAACGATACTCACGGGAACGCAGGAATCGTGTTCTCTGCGGGTGGGGATTATGTGCTGGTGATTGCGATGCACGGCCCGACATGGTTGGAATCCAGCGAAACCTTCCCGCTCATTAGCGATGCCGCTCGACGGATGTATAACTACTTGAACCCGACGGCCACCTTGGAAAGCAATTTAGGCTATTCGATTGCGGGTGTTGATGAGTGCTTGCTGGCGAGCCGAGACTCGATTGATCTCATTACTTCGGCTGATGGATGATTCAAAAGGGGACTGCAATAGTCAGCAGTCCCCTACCCTAACTCTACTAAACCACGACTAGCCTTTTACGCTCCCCAATGTCAGGCCTGAAATCAAATATTTCGACTGCCAGACAAAGAGAATCAGCACCGGTATCGTCACAAAAACTGAGCCGGCAGCGTATTTTCCCCAATCCGTATCGAACTGTGCGATGAGATCAGCAAGGCCAAGTGGCCATGTTCGGACCGCACCCGCTTGAAGGATCACGCGGGCGACCAGATATTCTGACCAAGCAGCGAGGAAGTTGAAGAGAAAAACGATGGAGAGCGCCGGGGTGGAAAGCGGAAGGATAACCTTCCAAAAGGCTTCAAGGCGGTTACATCCATCCACCATCGCTGCTTCTTCAAGATCAACCGGGATCGTGTCGTAGTAACCTTTCAAAATCCAGATACTGAAGGGGACTGCGGTTGTAGTATAAGCAAGCATCAAACCAATGATGCTATTGGAGAGGTTGAGCTGTGCCACGATCACAAAGATAGGGACGAGGAGCATGCCAGCCGGGATCATCTGCGTGGTGAGCAAGAAAATAAGGGCAGGACGCCGACCCGGAAAACGCCAACGACTGAAGGCATAAGCCCCTGTGGCTGCAATGATGACACCCATTATTGAAACGCTCACCGTGATGACAAAGCTGTTCCATATCCAGAGCAAGAACGCTTCTTCTTGAAACAGTGCGACGATGTTATTCAAGGTGGCGTTAGCGGGGATAATGTCTAACGAGCGGGAAAGTAAGCTGTCGGACGGGCGAAGCGCAATACTGATCACACGAAGAACCGGATAGATGGAGATCAACGAGTAGAAAACCAAGATGCCATGATAAGGCTTCCAGATCGACAAGCCGACCCACGCGCCGATCAGTAGATAAGCAAGATTCATGCCGTTGAGCAGGGTTAGGAGTAACCCGCCTGCGGCTAGTAGGATCGCAATTCCCTGCCGAATTTGCTTGATGGTGAAACCTGAGCTAGCTGATCCATCGGGTGATGGGGCTGATTTTGTGACTGTACTCATCGATCATATACCTCTTTTAAGCCACCGCTCGTTGTAATCCAGACGACTGCAAAAACAAACAGAATCAAGAAAATAACAATGGAAAAGGCTGCCGCAAAACCCAATTCCTGAGTTGCCGATTCACCAAATGCAGCATTATAGAGCGCGGAAACCAAGATATTCGTCTTTTCGGAAGGGCCGCCGCGTGTGACCAAATAGACCACATTGAGCTGATTAAATGTCCAGATTACGTCAAGGGTAATGGCAGGAATGAGGATGGGCCTCAATAAGGGAATGGTAATGGCTTTGAAGCGCTGCCAAGCATTGGCACCGTCCATCTGAGAGGCTTCATAATACTCGGCAGGAATACTTTGCAGGCCGCCTAGGAGCATGACCATATAGAACGGGATGCCAAGCCAGACATTGACAAATATGACTGCAATGAAGGCTGGAAGCTCTTCACTTAGCCAATTTACCTTCGTCATGCCCAAGGATGTCAAAACTTGATTGACAAACCCGTAATCCGCATGAAATTCTTGACGCCAAGTTAAACCCACAATCACTGTGGGAATCGCCCATGGTATCACGATGAGGGAACGGTAGATTCCTCGAAAGCGGATTTTCTGGTTCATGATGAGGGCAAGGGCAAGCCCACCTAAGAAGTGAAAGATCACATTCACGCCCGTCCAGACGACTGTGCGGCCAAATAGAACCGGGAAGGTCGAATCAGCGGTGCGCAGAAGACGTCCCCATACCAAGTTACCATCAGCATCACGCTGAATTTCACCATCACGCACACGGAAAAATACCTGCGTGAAGTTGTTAATGGCGTAATCGAGACCGTAGAGGTGATCAAGTTCACACTCGCGGCCACGAGCAACAGGACTATAGCAGACAAACGTATTCCGCTTCAGGTCGGAGAAGGCGAGTATGACGTTAAAGATCAAGGGGTAAATAAGGAACAATACCAGCGCCACTACAGCCGGTGACAGCAGTGTATAGGCCAAAGCATGTTTAGTCTTGATGACACGGGTGAGGAAGTAATACAAACTAACTTCGAGAACAACGATGCCAATGCTGACACCGATAAGCAGCGGTATGACCTGACTTAACGTCGCGCCAATGGTATCGGCAGTCAAGCCACTTATGCTTTCCATAATGGGTCTCCTAAAAATTGAGGCGGAGCACATCGGCTCCGCCCCGGGATTCGAGATTTAATTTATGGAGAAGAATGTCGCGTTATGCACAAGCGTCTTCAGCAGCGAACTGCGCTTCAGCCGCAGCATCCGCAGCAGTGATGCTATCAGCCATCACGCCTTCCAAGTTCGGACGAACAGCATCCCACATGCAACGCAGGTTTGCATCAGCAGGCATACCGATACCGGTTTCGAGGATAGCAGCCGCATCAGCGAGGATCGGGTCCTTCTCAGCATCAACGGTTACAGCCTCGATAGCGGGCAGGTTGTTGGTGCCGATGGAGATAGTCTGAACGGCATCCACATCAGTGGTTAACCAAGTGACCAGCGAAACAACAGCATCCAACTGTGCGCCTTCAACGGTCACGGGAATGCTGAGGAACTTGCCAGAGGTAAATGGTTTCGGACGTTCGCCATTGGGCAGAGCCGGCCACGGAGCAAGACCCAGATTATCCGGTCCCAAAGCTGGTGATGCTTCGACATTCAGGTAGTCGCCCAACGCCCAAACACCGTTCAAAATCATGGCAGTCGTGCCTTCTTTGAAGCCGCCATCAGCACAACCATAATCGCATTCAGTGGGTACAACTTCCTGAACAAACTTGAGGTCATGGACAAATTGATAGGCATTCACCCATGCTTCAGTATCCATGGTGAAGTTGCCATCTTCATCGAACACGCTACCACCAAAACCATGAACGAAAGGCAGGAACCAGAATGGTTCATTCAGGTTATAAGCGAAACCCTGAACACCTTCGTTATCAGCTTCGACCTGAGCAGCGATTTCGTACAGCTCATCCCATGTATCCGGGGGGGTGGCAACAAGGCTCTTGTTGTACATCAACATGAGGTGGTTACCAGCAGTGAGCGGAACACCAAAAGTAGCACCGGAAACCTGAGCAGCGCCGATGTTATAGGGATAGAGGGAGATGTCAAACAGTTCATCGAGAGGTTGTACTAAACCAGCATCCTCATAAACACCAATGGGGTCATTGGGGCCGAGGATAATATCCGGCAGACCCTGCCCTGCCAAACCAGCAGCAAGCAAGTCATTACGCTGGGTTTCGGTATCCTTATGAACGAGTTCGAGCGTTGAACCGGGAGCAACTGTCTCGGCCCAAGTTGCAAAGAGGGACTGAAGCGTTTCTTCGAACAGTGGATCTTCCTGGCTCCAGATCGTGATGGTCACCGGTTCCAACGTATCTTGAGCGAAGACAGAGGTAAAACTACCGACCGCCAAAAGGGCAAGCAAGAGCAAGGCAAAAAGATTCCTGTGCTTCATACTATTAAACATCCTTTCCATAAACGGAAGCTAACTTCAGAAAAGACTAACCTTAAATGAAAACATTCATAAACGGCTAATCTCAGATACTATAACTTCGGCCCACGTATTCGGCAAGGCTATAAATGTAATAATGCACGATTTTAATATGGCAAACTGCACAATTGTTTTCGCTTTAAACGTTTTGAGAAATGAGATGTATTTTGACAGAGTGAGTATAAATTTTTAGAGGAAAATACAGGTTACTCGAGTAAATGATCGATGAGAAGGAATGAGGTCAGCATATGCGACATGCACATATGCTAACACATAGATGA
This sequence comes from Anaerolineae bacterium, assembly GCA_017303775.1. Lineage (GTDB taxonomy): Bacteria > Chloroflexota > Anaerolineae > Aggregatilineales > Phototrophicaceae > CFX2. Next base: position 26,595 of record JAFLCH010000004.1, read on the forward strand.
AGAAGGTAATTATGTAGAAATCAGTGCTGAAAGGCTGAAGTTGATGCAGCTTGATAATAACTTCTGCGCAAGGTGTAATGAACAAGCGAGATAGAGAGAGCATCTAGCCAGTCAAGCAAATAATCAAGCAGGTCACGAACCAAGGCGACATCGGATGAAATCTGTGAAGCGTTTGCCAAGCCTAAAGACAAATACTTCTTTATGGCGAGGTGTGATTCAGGGGTGACATCCGGGTATTGGGTTGTAACATAGGCAAAAACGGAAGCCATTTCGACCTGCTGATAGGTATCCAAATCTTGCGTCAAGAAGAGAGGGGCAAGATCAACTGCGAAACGCATTTGAATCTCGCTAATCAGCCGATTACGAACATCAAAATGTGTTTCGCGAAGGGTGATTAGGCGTTGGTGGACATCTTGAGCTAAACCTTGAAGCAGGTCGAGCGGTGGAGGTTCTAGCCAAAGCTGCGATTGGATGAATTCCTCCAAGTAGATAGGAGTGCCTTCGGTCAAGCAGCGTTCGAATATTTCCATCGCTTCTGCGCGAAGATTATTCTGTTCCGCTAATGCAAAGAATTCGAGAGCACTCAACTGATCAAGCATCAATTCATTTCCTCTGGCGGACATAAGCGCCACAAATATTCCCAAGTGTAAATGCCGGTATGGTGGCCATCATCCCAAGATGGTTGAAGGGCATAATTACCGACCATTTCCAAGGATTGAAGCGTATAAGAACGCTTCGGTTTAAGTACCAATATGTTGGTAGGATCAAATTCTCGGCCCATAAATTGATGTCCACCACGGCATTCAACACAGGGACAAGCTTCTCGAAGTTCCGAGAGCGGGTATTTACACACGCGGTCATCCTGCCAAGCTATTTCCAGATACCCCTCCAACTTATTGAGGGTAATCGCTTTTGGGCGAATCGTAGTCATTCCGGTCCTCGACCCCTAGGTGTTCGATGTAGAAATACGTTTAGATGCCTGTTCGATCCACTGATCTCTTTGAATACGATTGGCGGTAATTCGAACCCCCGTTAAACGCTGTGACAAAACTTCAGCATTTTGGGCAGCAAGTTGAGCGAAGTTATAAATCCCAATCGCATTCAATGCCCGTTCATAGGATGGGCCGATGCCATCAATTTGGGTCAAATCATCCTTCACGACAGGGTTACGAGTACGCGATGACACGGGTGGGGTTGGCTGTGGCACACGAGGAGCCGGGATAGGCTGCGCATTTTGCTCGGACCATAGCCGAACCAAGTAAAGCCCCAATGTTATAAGGGTGAACAGATAGAATTTGCGGCGCATCTTTCGCCTCCAGTCCCAAACTATCTTTTGTATTGGGAAGATACCACCTTCAACCCTCTGTTTCCAGTGTAACATGATAAGTGCTGACTAACCGTTGATAAATCTACGATATGGCTCATGACCTTGCACGAGAGAAGCGGTCTGCTACAATCGAGAAGCCAGTGGGGAGTACTGCACGCTGGTGAGTATCATCAAAAGCGAGGAATCTGCTAATGCGTTTTCGTTTAATCCTGTGCCTTGCTTTGGTTTTGATTGTCGCGGCATGCCAAGGGCCTCCACCAACAATGGTCGTGCTGGTTGTTACGGCGACACCCGACGCGAATGCCGCGGCTGAAGCGACGAGTGAGCTGCCACCCGAAACCGAAGCCAGCCCGATGGCCACAGCAACGCCAACTGAAATTCTACCGACTCCCTTGCCGTCACTCACGCCCACACTCGATCCCCGTCCTACGGCAACTACGGGGCAAATTCAGGTGGCTGAGCAAGTGTTTGAGCATGGTCGTATGTTCTGGATTCAACCACGCGAACAAATTTGGATTTTATTTGATGATGGTCAGGGTAAGGGCGTCTGGTCGGTCTATGAAGACACATTCCAAGATGGCGAGCCAGAGTCTGACCCGTCTATTGTACCGCCAGCTGACAAGTATCAGCCCTTACGAGGTTTCGGCAAGTTGTGGCGGGAAACCCCCGACATTATGAATCGACTGGGTTTTGGCGTCACACCTGAATTCGGGTACGTGAGCAATTATGAATATCATCCGGGTGGACAACTGAATTCCAGCGGCATTTGGGAGGCAGGCCCCGGATATCACATTCTGTTCAGCCTTTACAATGAGAAGTTCCAATTCAATGAAACGGATGGAACGTGGCAGAAGATTCAGTAAGTCATACTGAACCGAAACCCTGAAGGCGGTAGCGAAATATGAGCGGTTTGCAGCGCTGGCAGATCAACCACAATGAACCTTATTGCCTAACATTGGCAGCGGACGCGCGACTGGGTTCAACGGATTATTACGACGACCAAATCTGGGAAGTTGGACCGGGCGAAGGTGATGCTGCGGCGCTCACGTTGAGAACACGCTATGGAGGGAGAGCCGGTTTCGTCAGTCTCGTGCCAATGTGGGTATTTGATGGGCGGGCTATCTATCAAGCAAATGCGTATACAAAAGCACCGATTCTCACCCGATTTGCGCCCGGTTATTTACAGTTTGAAGCCACACTCGCTGCCCATTTAGGACTGCGGGCTGAATATCGGGCGTTAGAAAGTCACGCGGTCGGGATCAATTTTACGATAGCCAACGCAGGGCAAGAGGCGGTACAAGTTAAACTGGAAGTGATTGGGTTCGTCGGACTTGATGGGAACGAACAGAAACTACTGGTTATTCCACATGATGATGGACAACATGCACTCAGCTTCGGCAATATTGGTGATATTCAGCCAGCAGTTGTGTTGAGTCATGGCTCAGCGATTCATACTCCACCGAGCAGACCCAAATTAGTGGCTACATTTGCCGTGCCTGCCGGAAGTAAGACAGAACTCAAACTGGTACATGCTGGAACTAGTCAGGTCACCCGTTCGATACAACTCGCAAAACAATGGCTGTCGGCTGATTGGAAAGAAGCTGTCCAACGAATTGAAGCGACGAGTTCAACAATTCCTCAGATTGAAACAGGTGATAAAGCTACTGACTTAACACTCGCGTTTGCATATCGAGAATTGATTCAAGGGTTCCTCAAGCCTACGAGCCACTTGCCACATACTTCGGTAGTCGCAACGCGCACTATTGAACAAGGGCATAATATTCACGCGCGTGGATGGAGCGGACAGGCCGCAACACTCACCTATCTGGCAGGATTAGCAGTCGCCCCAATCGACGGGCAGGTTGCTCAAGGACTTGTGCGTAACTTTATCGCTGTTCAAGAAACCGACGGATGGATTGACAGCAAACCGGGTTTGAACGGACAAAAACAGGGTGAGTTATGCCCTCCTCTGCTGGCGAGACTGGCATGGAGCATCTTTCAATACACTGAAGATGATGCTTTTCTGAAAGACGTTTTCAAACCGCTACTCAAGTTCTTCCAACGATGGTTGACACATGATCAAGATGGGGATGGGCTGCCAGAGTGGCAAACCGAAGCGCAGACCGGTTACACATTTACCCCCACTTTTGCAACATGGCAAGCCTGGAGCGTAGGAGTTGATATTCGGCTGATTGAGTCGCCGGATTTACTTGCATATCTACTTTCAGAAGCTGTTAGCCTTAAAGCGATGGCTTATTATCTGCGTGAGACAGATCGTGAACAAGAGATCGATCATGTCATCAATAAGCTTCAGAGTGGGCTACAAACCCTGTGGAGTGACAGTGAGGGACGATACTTTTATCGAGACAGGGATAACCATCTGACACCACAAGGCAGAACCCTTATTGAAGATGGACGAGGGCAAGAATCATTCATTCTGGCTGAGAAGCTCGATCCTCCGAACCGACTGATTATCCGGGTTGCAGGAGGTGTCAATTTACTGCCCAAGTTCCGGATAAAATTGAGCGGTTTTGACCATTCCGGACAAGCCGTGAGTGAAGATTTCGGCAGTGAGGGGTTTGTATGGGCCGGGGGACGCGGTGTTTTCACATCTCAACGAGTCTATTCACAAATTGACACAGTTCATTTTGACGGTTTAAGCCGAGTTTACAGGGTTGATATTCGGACTGCCGAACTCACCAAACTGGATATTCACACGCTCATACCAATCTGGTCAACGGCACTTCCCAAGAACATAGCAGATCAATTAGTGAAGGTTATCACTGATCCTGAGCGATTCTGGAGGGCGAACGGCGTTAGTATGAACCCGGCGGATGACGCGAATTATGATTCCGCAAATGCGAGCGGAAGTGGAGGCGTCTGGCCTTATTGGCTAACGTTGATTGGTGAGGGGTTGATTGAAACCGGTCATATGCAACAAGCAGCGGAACTAGTCAAACGAATCTTAAGTGCTCAAACGCAAATACTCGGTCAACAGAAACACTTCAATGAGTTTTATGATAGTGATGCCGTAAGTGGATTGGGTGAAACAGGCCATCTGGCAGGGATCGTACCGCTGCATCTGTTCATGCGGGTGATTGGTGTACGAATCATCTCAAAGCGCAAGGTGTGGGTCGGTGGCGAATACTGTTGGGGAAAACCGATTACCATACGGCAACATGGCGTAAGTGTCGTTCGCGCGGATAATCAAACTCAAATCACATTTCCGTCTGGCTTCCAGACTACTGTGAGCGGGAATGATTGGCAAGAAATTATAGATACCCATGACTGACCAGACTCTTTATGATTTTTTGTTCCGGAGCACATCCGACGCGGTTTTGGTCGCTGATGAAGATGGCGTCATAACGGCCATGAATCCAGCAGCTGCGTCGATGTTGGGAGTACTGCTCGAAGAAGTAATGAGCCGAAAAGCAGATGAGGTCTTCAGCAAAAACCCGGCATTAATCAACTTATTTCACCGACAAGGTGATCAGACGCTCGAAGTCCGACTCCCTAAGCGACGTTTGGCGGTGGGTATTGCTAGCACACTGGCAGACCGAACGCGCGTTATCGTGCTACAGGATGTGACCGAAAAGCAGGAGATGGAGTCACGCCGAGAAGCGTTGGTCACCACGATGTCACACGACCTCAAGAACCCTATTTCGGCTATGAGTGGGTTCGCTGAATTGGTTGAAAAATTCGGTGACTTAAATGACCAACAGCAGAAGTTCATCACCCGGATTAAACAAACTGCATCCAAGTTATATGATGTTGCTGCGCCGCTGGTTGATCTGGCATGGATTGAGGCGGGTATGCCGCTGGCACATCAACCTATACAAATGGACACGCTGATCGAAAAAGTGGTGAATGAATTAAGTGATATGGCAAAGCAGCAGCAAGTCGCTATTGCTATTTCGATACAGAAGCCGCTGCCGACGGTAATGGGTGATCCGAGCCGCCTTCAGCTTGCGATTCATCAACTGGTACATAACGCGATCCTCTATTCACAACCAGAACAAGCCGTTGCGGTACACGCATGGGGCGATGTGCACGAGGTGTACTTCAGCGTTGCTGACCGTGGGATAGGAATCGCAGACGACGAGTTGGAATTGGTGTTTGACCGGCTATACCGCTCACGCGATGAACGTGTGCGTGAACTGCCCGGAGGTGGATTGGGATTGACCGTCGCCAAAACGATTATCTCGCGGCATGGGGGCGATATCTGGGCCTCTAGCAATCTGGGAGTTGGAAGCACATTCACATTCGTCCTTCCGGCAATATCACAGTAAAATTAGCAACATTCAACGCACTCTTTACGGCCTGCAACAACCTGATCGTGAGCACTCAGGCACACTATGTATAAGGTCAAAATTACCTTACCGGCTACTGTCACAAACCTTGGCCCCGGGTTGAACAGCCTTGGCCTCGCTATTGGGCTGCATACAACAGTTGAGGTCAGCCAACGGGATGATGAGCAGTTCATTGTTGAGACTGAAGGTGAGGGTGCCGGACGTTATGGAATCGGGCTACGACATCCAGTCGCGCTGGCAATGATGCGGGTGTTCCAACGGGAAGAACAAGCTACGCTGGGAGTCAATGTCCGCATCAAGAACATGATTCCGTTAACGAGCGGGTTGGGAGCCGAAGCAGCATTCTGGGTTGCTGGCATTATTGGCGCGCACAACCTGATGAAAATCAATTACTCACGAACCGAGATGATTGAAATGGCGGCGCAAGTCAGCGGGATGGGAAGTCAAACCGTTACGAGCATTATGGGTGGCGTCACAGCCAGTGTAATGAGTGGTGATTCATTCATTTACCGGGCGCTACCAGCAGCGTCGTTGAGGGTTATCATTGCCCTACCCGAACTTGACCGGTATGCGAGTGAGATTGCCCGTGTAAAGCCGGAGCGAGTGGCATTGACTGACGCGCTATTTAACTTAAGCCGCGTTCCTCTACTGGTTGAAGCACTGCGATTAGGCGATCTGGACTTGATTGGCGAATTGATGGATGACCGACTGCACATCCCGTACCTTAAACCACACATCGGGGGATATGATCATGTCGTTGAGATGGCGCGAAGAGCAGGCGCACAGGCTGTTACATTAAGTGGAGATGGTCCAGCGGTGATCGCGTTTGCAAAACAAAATCACAAGATGATCGCAACGACGATGGAAGTGGCATTTGAGAACAGCGGCATCAAAGCGCGCACATGGATTGTTCCGGTCGATACGCAAGGTATTGTCATCAGTATTGCCAGTTCAGCATAACCTCACGCCGACTTGGGCGACATTATTCATTCCCCTGCCCTCTAACATCAATCTAATCCTGCAAGCGCATAATATTGGTCGTTTCTTCACTCAACAGAAAGACAGACCTCATGTTTGGCAGACGCAACCGAAACACTTCCCCTAAAGATCAAGCTGAAGTCCCAGATACTCCAATGAATTGGCGCAGACTGATTCGATACCTCGTGCCTTATCGAGCGAGGATGCTGCTGGCGATTATGGCACTCATCGCCAGCGCGGCATTGAGTCTGGTGTTTCCGGGAGTCATCAGCGGAGTTGTGGATTCGGTACTGCAACAGAATAATGTGGAGCTACTTGACCAAATTACTATCGGGCTGTTGTTCGTATTCTTCCTTCGATCTTTCACATCGTTGATCGAAAACTACAACCTGAATTATATAGGCGAGCGAATCGTGATGGATTTGCGGCTCCAAGTTTATAACCATCTTCAGACCCTCTCATTGGGGTTTTTTGCTTCGAGGCGTGTGGGAGAACTGGTATCACGGTTATCCAGTGATGTGACCGTGATGCGAACTGTCCTGACCAACAATGTGAATGTATTGATCGAACAGACGTTGATCATGATCGGGGCCGTGGTGGTGATGTTAGCGCTCAATTGGCGTCTGACGCTTTTCATTCTGGCGCTCACACCGATCATTGTTGCATTAGGTGCCGGCTTCGGCATCCTGCTACGACGAACCAGTACACAGATACAGGATGAGATTGCAGGCGCAACCGTCGTCACAGAAGAAGTGCTGCAAAATATTCGTGAAGTGAAGAGTTTTGTGCGCGAACCGTATGAGATTAGTCGTTATCAGGACGCTATCAAGCGAGCATTCAAAGCAGCGATCCACCTGCTGCGTATCCGGTCGGTTTTCGGGCCTCTGGTAGCATTCCTCGGATTTGGATCACTGGCACTCATACTCTGGTTTGGAGGTCGAGAAGTCATAGACGGACGATTGACAGGGGGTCAACTGATCGGATTTCTGATCTATGGACTCACGGTAGCAGGCGCGCTGGGTTCACTGATCAATCTATACACTTCGGTGCAAGAGGCATTAGGCGCTACCAAACGTGTCTTCCAGATTCTAGATACTCAACCCGATGTAATTGACCAACCGGGCGCTAAAACACTTCCGCGTACAGAGGGACGCATCACCTTTGAAGATGTGAGCTTCAGTTACGATGACAGGCAAGAGGTTCTGCATCACATTAACCTCGATATTGCCCCCGGTGAAATCGTCGCACTAGTAGGGCCGAGCGGCGCCGGAAAAAGCACTGTCTTCAATCTAATCCCACGATTCTATGATCCAAGTTTGGGACGACTTCTGGTTGATGGAGCGGATGTGAAGGAAGTTACACAGGCAAGCCTACGACAGCAGATTGGCATCGTACCACAGGAAACATTGTTATTCGGTGGCAGTATCCGTGAGAATATCCGCTATGGAAACTTAGAGGCCAGCGATGCTGAAATTGTGGAGGCGGCGAAGGCTGCGAACGCACATGATTTCATTATGGAACTGCCCGACCAATATGAAACAGTGGTCGGGGAACGGGGTATACGACTGAGCGGCGGCCAGCGCCAACGGGTGGCAATCGCACGTGCGATTCTGAAAGATCCGCGTATCCTTTTGTTGGATGAGGCAACCTCAAGCCTTGATAGTGAGAGTGAACATCTGGTGCAAGATGCATTGGCGCGTTTGATGCAAGAGCGGACAACCGTCATCATCGCGCACCGGTTGAGTACAATTAAAGTGGCACATCGGATTGCTGTGCTCGACAAAGGAAATATCCTTGAGTTGGGAACGCATAATGAGCTAATGGCTCAGGATGGGCTTTATGCAAAGCTCTATAGTATGCAGTTCCGAGAAGATCTCTCTCTAACAGGGGTGAGTTAACCATATACAGCAGTACAGAGATGATATGACTGATGAAAGTGTCTTGAATATTGTCGTGATGGTATGTGTTCTGGGTGTGGCTGGCATCAGCATCTGTGCGAGGCGACGAAAACAAAAACAGAGATGGTTTAGCGGTGTCGCAGCCATCAGTGTTATCTGTCTACTAATCATTGGGGGTGCTGCTTTTTGGTATACACATCGACCATTACCAGCACCCACGCGAACCTCATTGTTTCGGGGGATTGAATATGAGCGGCTCGTAGAAGATGGCCCAATGATTGTGCATGTAGTTCGCATTGATCTAGATACTCCGGAATTGACATTCCGCATTACTCCAGCATCAAGCTCTTCAAGCTATGATGTTGATGCTCGTACTACCTCTGAGTTCCTCAGTGAGTTTAAGCTGCAATTGGCAATCAATGGTGACTTTTTTGATCCGTGGCGCGATATTGGATTCTGGGATTATTATCCACATAGTGGGGATGGGGTAAACACACGAGGATTATCCGCTGCAATAGGAGATGTTTATACAGAGGGATACACCTTGAAAGAACGGTATCATACTCTGTATATAAGCGAAACAAATGAGGCTTCATTCACAGCACCGGATAATGGAATATTCAATGCAATTTCGGGAAACATCCGGCTGATCCAAAACGGTGATCCTATATCGATTACTGATGTAGAGAATGAATATCTTATGAAACGTCATCCCCGAACTGCGGTAGGGTTTGACGAAGCGGGAAAAACGCTGATTATTGTGGTTATCGATGGGCGGCAACCGAACTACAGCGAAGGGGCAACCATTCCGGAATTAATTGAATTCATGCTGGGGTCTGGGGTCTTTGAAGGGATAAATTTAGACGGTGGTGGTTCGTCTACGCTCGTGATTGAGGGTGAGCAAGGACAAGCGGTTGTGTTGAACTCCCCTATCCATAACCGGATTCCGGGACGAGAACGGCCGATTGCAAATCATCTAGGGGTCTACACAGAACGATTGAATCAGGTGGAACATGAATAATTCCGACTTGAGCGGGCAACGGGTATTGCTTACAGGCGCGACAGGTTTCTTGGGTGGGGCGACAGCGGTGATACTTGCCGGGCAAGGGGCACAAGTGCGGGCACTGGCACGACGCCCTGAAAAAGGCGTGTTTTTGAAGTCGCGGGAAAACATCGAGATCGTACAAGGTGACATCACAGACGCAGAGCGGATGCGAAGCGTCAGCGAGGGGTGCGATTATGTTGTTCATGTCGCGGCGGCGCTCGGTGGAACGCTGAAGTATCAAGAACGGATGAACGTGGAAGGAACCCGCAATGTGATGTTGGGCGCTGCGAGCGCGGGGGTTAAGCGTGTGGTGCATGTGAGTTCGATTGCTGTGTATGGCTATCATTACGAAGGCGACATCACCGAAGATTTCATTCAGAAGCCGGGGCGTGTACCGTATAACATCACGAAATCACAGGCTGAGATGGTGGTGCGCGAGATCGGCACAGCACATGATGTGCCATACAGCATCATCCGTCCCGGCATGATTTACGGCCCCCGAAGTAACGCGTGGACAAAGACAATTTTCAGGTTAGCGCGGCTACGCCCTACCCCATTCTTAGGTGACGGGAGTGGGTTCGTCCATCCGATTTATGTAGATGATGTCGTGAGCATGATTGTGGCAGCGCTGACTCATCCTATGGCAGTGGGAGAAGCTTTTAACTGTTCGGCTGACCCTGCGCCGACATGGAGGGCATTCATCGGCGGCTACTCACAATTGGCCGGTCACAGCCGGTGGCTGGCGCTGCCGGTATTCCCGATGAAGATCATCAGCCCACTCATTGAAACCCTACTTACACTGAGGGGAGAACCTCAAGAATTACCCGCATTGATCACATTCTTAAGCGCACACAAAACTTACCGAACTACGAAAGCACAGGAATTATTGGGTTGGTCGGCGCAAGTTAGTTTACAAACAGGTATTCAGCGCTGCGCACCATGGCTGAGGGAACAAGGACTGCTGCATGAATGATGTCGTGAGTCTCATTTTGATCGGGAGCGGCATCGCAATAATAGGCGTGCTGGCGTGGTGGCTATTGATCGCCAGCGAGGGCGTTTATCTGGGGCGGCGAGTTGTCATCTGGTTATATGATCTCTACGCGCACCGGTATGATGGGGTGAAGCATTATCTAAGGGAATATGAAACGCTTTATCTGGCTGAACCAATCATGGATGCAATTGCTCCACAGCGCGACCCTCTAGTATTGGATGTGGCGACCGGAACCGGACGACTGCCGCTGGCGCTGGCGCGGTTGGATGAATTTGAGGGGCACACGATTGGGCTTGACTTAAGCCGGCGTATGCTGCACTTCGCCACAGAGAGTATTTATCCTTATAATGAGCGTGCAACCTTCATCTGGTGCGCCGCTGAAACTCTGCCCTTCTCTGACGACACATTCGATGTGGTGACCTGCCTTGAAGCACTGGAGTTCATGACTTCACCAGAGGCGGTGGTACGCGAATTGGTACGCGTGCTGCGACCCGGCGGGTTGATTTTGGTCAGCCAGCGGATCAATACCAAATTAATGCCGGGGAAAACATGGACAAGCGGCGAGATGCAAACAATCCTCAAAAACAGCGGGCTAGCTGAAGCAAAGGCTCAAATCTGGCAAGTTGATTACCGCAAAGTGTGGGGACGCAAGGGGGGCGATTCTGCGCAAACGGGTGTGCGCCCTCTCACCTCTATTTTGCGATGCCCGACCTGTGGGGCAATACAATCCCGAATTGATGACAATCAATGGTCATGCAATGCCTGTGGGAGCACAGCAGTTATCGGGAAAGACGGGGTGATTGAACTGCACATGATCAAAAGCAGGTAGCAGAGCGGCTTGTCAAGTAGTTTAAATTTGCTACAATCCGGCACACGCTAACGGGGATGGTAGTGTACCACTTCCCTACCCCTGTTCGTCATTCACTTCCGAGGTTAATTCATTTTGAAACTGCTAACGACTGAACACGCCCGGTTGATTGCGGAGGCTATCCAGAAGGCGCAATCGACAGGACAACTGCCTCCATTTGAGCTGCCAACGATTGAAATTCGTCCGCCGAAAAAAGCTGACCAAGGCGATTATGCATGTGCGATTGCGATGCAGATCGCGGCGCTAGCAGACATCAAGGCAGCGAATACTAACCCATTTGATATCGCAACCACGATTGTCCAGAATCTGCCAGCGGCGGGGTTTGTGAGCCGTGTAGAGGCAGTGCGACCGGGCTTCATTAATTTTTGGTTGAGCGAGGAATGGTTGAAGGCGCAGGTGGAAACCATCATCGCGGAAGATGATACCTTCTTTCGATTGGACAAAGGGTTGGGTAAACGGGCACAGGTCGAATTTGTGAGCGCGAACCCGACGGGACCGCTGCATGTCGGACGAAGCCGTGGAGCAATGGTGGGTGATACGATAGCACGGCTACTAGAAGCGGCAGGCTACGCTGTAGAGCGCGAGTATTACTTCAACAACGCCGGTGTGCAGATGGTGAATCTGGGGAACAGCCTGCGTATTCGCTATCTAGAAGTGCTGGGGCAGCCCGTGCAAATCCCAGCCGAAGACGATACAACGTTTTATCAGGGCGTGTATTTGCAGGAATTTGCACGCGATCTGGTGACAGAACAAGGTGACGCGCTCAAAGACGCGGATTGGAAACCGTTTAAGGAATACGCCGAAAAGCGGATGTTCGAGATCATCCGTGGAACGCTGCGACGGGTGAATGTGGTGCATGATGTGTTCTTCAATGAGAACAGCCTGTACGAAAGCGGGGCTGTTTGGGAAACACTGGCAGCGCTGGAGAAGGCCGGACACATCTATGAGAGCGCGACACGGGAGAATGCGGACGCCGAAGAAATCGAAAAGGCTCAGCATATGGCTCCAGCGAAGTGGTTCCGCAGTACCACATTCGGAGACAACGAAGACCGCGTAGTGGTGAAAAACGACGGCAACCCGACATATACACTACCTGACATCGCCTACCATATGAACAAATTAGGGCGAGGATTTGATCTGCTCGTGAACATTCTAGGGGCAGATCATGGAGCGCAGTACAAGGTCGTACAGTATGGGGTGAAGGCGCTGGGAATGGATGCCTCGAAAATCAATGTGGTCATCATTCAACTGGTGCGGATGATCCGCGATGGTAAAGAAGTGAAGATGAGCACACGACGTGGGGATTATGATACGCTAGATGATTTGATCGACCAAACTAGCCCGGATGTGGTACGTTATATCTTGCTGGCGAGAAGCGCCGATTCCCATTTGAACTTCGACCTTGATCTGGCGGTGAAGCAAAGCAACGATAACCCGGTTTATTATGTGCAAAATGCGCATGTGCGCTGCGCGGGGATTTTGCGCGAGGCCGGCGCGAGGGGATTGAGCGACGAGGACGCGGATGTGCAACTGCTGGGCAGCGCAGAACAACGATTCTTGCGAAAGGCGTTGGAATTGGGCGAGGTGATTGATGTGAGCACGGCGCTGCTGGAGCCACACCGAATCGCGTTTTATGCGCATGAACTGGCGGGCATTTTCCACCCGATTTATGATGAGGTGCGAGCGATGCACGGAGATGTTTCGCCGGAGGTTGCAAAGGCGAGACTACGATTTTATCGTGCGGCGCAGGTGGTATTTAAGCGGGTGCTGAACCTGATGGGGATGAGCGCACCGGAGCGAATGTAAGCAAACGACGGCTGATACAGAAAGACGGGGATGATGGGACTGAAACCGGATCATTGGATTCGTAAGATGGCACTGGAAAAGCGGATGATCGAACCGTTTGTAGAAAAGCAGGTACGCCACGGAGTCATCAGTTATGGTGTCTCTAGCTACGGGTATGATTTGCGAGTAGCGGACGAGTTTAAGATCTTCACGAATGTTTACTCGGCCATCGTTGATCCGAAGAATTTCTCACCGGAGTCATTCGTGGATTTTAAGGGTGAGGTGTGCGTGATTCCACCAAATTCGTTCGCGCTGGCTCGTTCGATGGAGTACTTCCGGATTCCGCGCAATGTGCTCACGATCTGCGTGGGCAAGAGCACGTATGCGCGATGCGGGTTAATCGTGAACGTGACACCGTTTGAACCGGAATGGGAAGGATTCGTGACGCTGGAGATCAGCAACACGACCCCTCTGCCGGCGAAAGTGTATGCGAATGAGGGGCTGGCGCAGGTTCTGTTCTTCGAAGCGGATGAAGCATGCGAGACTTCGTACGCAGACAAGCGCGGGAAGTACCAAGGACAAGTGGGGGTAACGCCGCCCAAGCTGTAAACAGCCGCCGTTATTGGCGGCGGGAACGGGCGTCATTGGCGCGGGTTTATGTCGGTTGACGGCGGGAAGATAGGGTATTGTCGCTTTTGGCTGCGGGAAATACGGTGTTGGCTGCCGCCGCGCCGCCAATCTCGCCAAAGCGGGTATGTTGGGAAATGCCGCCGACAAAGCCTGCATCAGCGGTCATATGGGGATGAGGGCGAGGGATGGAGAGCATGAATAATCCTCCATAGATGGAAAAACTAGTCTCAGTATAGCACGTAAGTTCTTATGTGACGGTTTGAGTTTTCAAACCATTGGGGTCGTAGCAGGTAATAAAGGATTGTCAAAGGCAGACAGTTGTTGTAGAGTTATGCAAAGGGGCGGTTAGCTCAATTGGCAGAGCACTTCGTTTACACCGAAGGGGTTACAGGTTCGAGTCCTGTACGGCCCACAACAAACTATTTTCAAATAAAAAACCATCCTTCGGGGTGGTTTTTGCCTTTAATGGGTTAGAAGATGGATAATTCATGTTCGAATCTTTGGGAAAGATATCACATTGATTCCAGATAACGTCGAATTGGTGACGATACAGGCGGCTGATGTTCTTAATGTTTCCCGTGCATTTCTTATCAAGCTACTGGAGCATGGGCAAATTCCACACCGTAAGATTGGCAAACACCGTCGTATCCGCATGGAAGATGTCATGAGCTACAAGCAAACCATTGACCAGCAGCGCGAAGCGGTTCTTGACCAACTGGTGGCGAACACTCAGGAACAAGAGATGGGGTACGGCTAGCATGAGCCAACTCACGGCGCTGCTGGATGCCCGTATTTACAATCCAATACATGCCTGGAAAATTCTCAGTAACGAGCCGTTCTTCTCATAATTGTGCGACTGACACGGTTCCGATTTCGTCCACGACTGCAATACAGCGATCATCTGGTGACCAGGCAATCCCTGCGATGGGGTCTTTGAATACAGCACTGGTCAACAGGGTGGATTTCTTCTTCTCAACGCGCCAGATACCCAGCATTCCATCATTGCCGCCGGATGCCAATACATTCCCACTATGTTGAAATTTCAGATGTTTGATGAGACTTTGATGCCCTTCCAGCATAATCGGTTTTGTGTTGGCAGGTCCTTTACCGGAACAGTCCCAGACGACGACCTGCGTACCGCCGCCCGTTGCCAGATAGCGGTTGTTGAAACTCCAAGCTAACTCCAGCACTTTCGTTGCATACCCCCACATTTGGAGATCCTGCCCGGTATCGGTGATCCAGAAGTGTACGGTCGAATCCTGGTCGCCAGTGGCGATATAACTCCCGTCGGGACTCCATTCGAGGGTGAGAGTCGAACCCTGCCATTCAAAGCGGCGGAGAGGTTCCGACTTTGTGGGGTCGTACAGCACGACCCCATTGTAGGCCGAGATGGCGAACTGTTTGCCATCAGAACGCCACTTGATGTCGGTAATGGTGCTGTTCGCATCGGGATATTCACAGATCAATTCCCCGGTGCTTTTCCACAGCCGCAGTTTGCGTCCGGCTGCCGACACCAGCCAGTCGGAAGCGGGGCTGAAAGCGACGCGCTCCACCCAGCCTGCGCCGCCCGCCATTTCAGCTATTTGCGTCCCTGCCACAACATCCCACAGTCGCACCCTGCCATCCTGTCCGACACTAGCGATCACCCGGCTGTCTTTGTGCCATGAAATCGCCATCGTGTCGAGGGTATGACCGGCCAGACTGTGACGAACGGCACCATTTGCACCATCGTGCAAGGTAATCGGTCCTGAAACACCTGCCACCGCCAGCAGGTTGCCATCCGGCGACCACGCCAGCCCAATTGGATGATCGTCAATGGCTGCCCGCCAGAGCGTTTTGAGCGGCGGCTGCTGCGGTTTGGGTTTGTCTTTGCGCTGCATCATGATACGAGACATGCGCGGAAACCTCCTTCGAGCGCAGTCCGATCCAGGTTGCGCCCGATAAAGATCATCTTGTTATGGCGCAGTTCACTGCCCCACGGACGATCCGGGCGACCATCGAAGAGCATATGCACCCCCTGAAACACGAAACGTTCATTCCAGCCGCGCACACTCAACACGCCTTTCATGCGGAAGATGTCCTGTCCGTGTACGCGCAGCAACTGGCTTAACCAGCCATTGAGCTTCTCCAGATGGAGATCACCGGGGAGGGTGATGCCGACAGAAGTCACTTCTTCGTCGTGTTCGTGATCAGGTTTATATTCACGAGTCTGAAGTGGGTCAAGAACAGCATCCGTACTGCACAGGTGTGCATCAAATTCATCCGGGTGATGCTCGGTGAAAAGCTGATAAAATCCCGGTTGTTCAAGGGTGATTTTGAAGATGGTTTCGCCGTCCTTATTAAGCACCAGTTGATGATGCCGTCCCTTACCCATGTGCATTGCCGCGCCTGCCTGCACCGCCTGCTCCTCTTCGGCGAAGGTCAGCACCGCATCCATCAGCGCCGCTTCTTGGGCTGCCATACCGCTGTTCGCCAATGGCAGAACCGCCATCCCCATCACGGGGTCGGGACCTGCGCCCATGACCCACTCATAAGTCCCGGCGGCAAGTTCATACGTCCCCGACCACTCGAAGGGGTATTCCGGTTCCATAAACTTCGGATCGACTTCCATGGCACGATCCAGATTAAAACCGCCTACATTGAGGATTTTGTCCATCTCGACCACCGCGTCGCGGGTGCGGTAGATTTTTGCCATGCTGTTCATACTTTTGATCCGGGCTTCGAGCTTATCGAGGTCTTCGGGGGCAACCAGATCAATCTTATTGAGCAGGATCACATCAGCAAAGGCAACCTGTTCTTTGGCTTCATCGCTGTCGTCGATATGTTCCCAGATGTGTTTGGCATCCACCACCGTGACAATCGCATCCAGACGGAGTTTTTGCTGCATATCATCATCCACATAGAAAGTCTGCGCGACGGGACCGGGATCGGCCATACCGGTAGTTTCGATCATGATGTAATCGAACTTATCGCGGCGTTTCATCAGATGACCGAGAATGCGAATCAAATCACCCCGGACGGTGCAGCAGATGCAGCCGTTATTCATCTCAAAGATTTCTTCTTCCGCGCCGATGACGAGATCATTATCAATGCCGACCTCGCCGAACTCATTTTCGATCACGGCAATTTTCTTGCCATGATTTTCGGTCAGGATACGGTTGAGTAAGGTGGTTTTGCCTGACCCCAGAAAGCCCGTCAGGACAGTCACCGGCACCCGTGTTTCAACAGTGTTCATCATGTTTCTATCTCCTCTATTCGACTATCGTTTTCGTACAGGTACACAACATCCGCAGCCTGCCCGATGCGTTTTCCCACTGGTTATGGGTCCATCAGGCTTGTCCGTGCGGCCATTGCCAATCCAGACAGCCGCGCTGATGACCCGTGTCGTCAGCAGACTGGCACAAACCGGACAGACTGCCACGTTGTCGGCATCCGCCATCGAACGGCGCTGCTCAAAGCGTGTTGCGCATTCCTCACACCGGTACTCGTACAACGGCACGAACAGCCTCCCCAAAATCGAACGGCCAACTAACGGCAGATCACTGTAAAACGCCAACTTCTGCGCCAGATGTGGGTGACGAGTCTGAGTCAGTCCGTCAATGAGTGCCACCGTTGTGATCTGAATGCGTCTGCTCCGTAAACTGTCCAGAACCAATGCCCGTACCTCCGGGTCGGCGGATGATGATACGAGCAACAGCCCGTAATCGGTTTCCAGCCGCCAGACGAGTGGAATGATGGCGGCTGCCAGCGAACAGTACACGCAGCCGCCTACCAGTCTCCGGCGCATCACCGTATCCAGCTTCAGCGGTTCATCCCCGTTATCAAACACGGTCAGGCTGGCATTCTGCGCGATTAACGTTCCGATTAGCAGGTGTGCCAGCCCTGATTTAGCCTCCTAGCGCAGCCCGATGATGACGATCAGGTGCATGGTTTAGCCTGCTTCCGGCGTAGTCGTCCAAGTGAAGCCATCGAACAGCAAGGGCAGCAGCACAGGCGGGGGTTCGATGAAACCGTCCGCCCTGACCATCGCCTCGATATAGTCGTAGATCGCTATAACAAGGTTTTCATCGTTAATCGAGTGAAACCATGCCGGGTGTCCATCGAACATCAACAGAACGACGTTTGCCAGTGAACAGGGTCCAAGACAGCCACTTTGTGTGAGATGCACTTGATTCCGCAGTTTACGCCGTTCCCATTCCTGATGATGCAGATCCTGGGGAACCGGTGCGAAACCTTTGTCCGTGCGCCCGCAGCAACAGCCCAGTGAACACACAAAGAGCTGCCCGCGCTTCTTCAGCACATTGATCTGCTCACCGTCGGCACGCCAGACGACGGATCGTTTTGCAACAGTCAGTTCCATACTTCCTCAGTTTCCGGTTGAGCTAAACGGTGGTGCAGCACCTGCCAGAGCCATGCCAGCAAGAAAAACCCGGTACAGGCCAGCACAATCGCCGCACCGGATGAGACGTTGGCGTAAAACGAGGCATACAGCCCGATCACCCCGGACGCAACAGCGATGAGGATGGCAATCCCCATCATGCGCCACAGGCGATGGGTGAGCAGGGATGCAGCTGCCGCCGGGGTAATCAATAAGGCTGAAGTCATCACCACGCCCACGACTTGAATGCTGCTGACGACGGCAAACGCCAGCAGCAGCAGCAGAAGATAACGCAGCCACGACGCTTTCAACCCGATGACTTCGGCATGAATCGGATCAAAGGAGGTGAGTTCGAGTTCCTTGTGAAACAGAAACAACAGCAGCAGTATGCCTCCGGTAATCAGCGCGATCAGCCTCAGATCATCGGCGGTCACGCCCAGAATATTGCCAAACAGGATATGGGTGAAGTCGCGGAATGAACGAGCCTGACTCATCAGCAGTACACCGAGGGCAAACATACCCGTGAAGACCACGCCAATCGCGGTATCTTCCCGAATCGCTTCCCGGCGCGACAGCCAGCCAATGCCCAGCGCGGTACAGACCCCCGCCAGCAGCGCCCCGACAGACAGGCTAAAACCGTTCAGATACGCGACCACCACACCGGGTAGAATCGTATGCGACAGGGCATCGCCGATAAATGCCATCCGCCGCAGAACCACATAGACCCCAATGCTGGCACAGGTTAGCCCAACCAGCACCGCCGCCAGCAGCGCGGTTTGCATAAACATGAACTGAAACGGCGCGGTCAACCAGTCGAGGATGTCATTCATGCCAAGGCTCCAACTTTCATCCTGTTAAACGCTCCCGGTGGGTGCGCGATTTCGCGTCCGTCTGCCAGATACAGCGCACCATCAAAGTCACTTTCCAACCTGCCAAGATCATGCGTCGCCGTAATCACCGTTTTCTGCTCATGGCGGAGCAGCCGTAGCAGTTCAATCATCAGGTGACGGGTTTCGGCATCGACAGCGTTCAGCGGCTCATCCAGCAGCAGCAGTTCCGCTTCCTGTGCCAGCGCCCGTGCCAGTAACGCCCGCTGCTGCTGTCCACCGGAAAGCTGGCTGATCTGGCGTTCCCGTAACGCGCTCAACCCTAAGCGGTCAATCACTTCATCGGCAATGCACCAGTCCTGCCGGGAAGGGCGTTTAAACCAGCCCAGATGGACATAACGTCCGGTCAGCACCAGTTTTCGTAAGGTAATCGGGAAGCGCCAGTCGATTTCCCCGCGCTGCGGCAGATAGGCGACGCGATGGTGACACGCGCCGGGTGGATTGCCGTAGATGGCAATGCTGCCAGAACGGACAGGCAGCAGCCCTGCCACCGCTTTGAGCAGCGTGGACTTGCCTGCCCCGTTATGGCCGACCAGCGCGATCTGTGCGCCAACCGGCACGCACAGACGCACACCTTTCAGCGCCAGCCGCCGTGTCCCCGGATAGGCAACGATGAGATCACGGATCTCCAGTGCGGGTGCGCTGGGAACAGCATCCTGATGAACGCGGCGGCTGTAGGGAAACATTGCTATTGCAGTGCCTCAGTGATGGTATTGATGTTGTAGCGCAGCATACTCAGATAGGTCTCGCCTGCTGTCCCCGGCTGACCGAGCGCATCGGTGTACAAGGTCGGGGCGACGATCACACCCGCCTCACTTGCGACTTGTTCGACCAGCGCCGGATTCGTGATGTTCTCGGTGAAAATCGCCGGAACACCGCTTGCCTGAATTTCGCCAATCAATTCAGCCAGTTCACCTGCGCTCGGATCGGCGGCTTCAGTGGAAAGTGACCCCAGTACATTTAGCACTTCAAAGCCGTATTCGTCCGCGAAGTATCCAAAAGTGTCATGAGATGTGACAAGGATACGGTTCGCTTCGGGAATAGTCGCCACCTGTTCGCGGATATAAGTATCCAATGCCGTCAGTTCGGCGATATAGGCTTCGGCGTTGGTCGCATAAACATCAGCGTTGGCAGAATCAGCTTCGCTGAGTGCGGCGCGGATATTTTCGACCATTGCGATACCGTTGTTGGGATCATGCCAGATGTGGGGATCGAAGTCACCATGTTCGTGGTCATGTCCATCATCTCCGCCTGCCAGCATCGCATCCAGCATGGTGGAATCGCCGCGTTCTGCCAGCATAAATGCCGCCCAGCCTTCCGCGTTGACGGTGTAACTTTCCACATAAACGGCTTCGGTCAGCGTGTCTGGTCCCACCGTTGCAAACCAGGTGGCATTTTCGGGTGATTGGGTGAGGTCGTCAAAACTCACGCTGCCGTAACGGAGGTGAAAGTTTGGCACGTCGCCAAAATCGCCGCTGTGCAGCGGGGTTGCAATCACATAGCGGTACGGCTCACAATTGGGGTCTTCTGTTTCCCACTGATACCATGTTCCAAAAGGGACACCGACGAACATCGCTTCCTCTTCGCCCATCAGTTGATAAGCGCAGGTCAGGCGGGTATCCCCATCAAGGTAGGTAACAGTTCCATCGGCAACGATCACTTCGTCGAAATCGACACGTTCGACGCTGTGAATAAAGGCTTCGGCTTCTTCGATACTCACGCCGACAATTTCTGCTATCGTGGCGTAGGCGGCTTGCATCTCAGGCAAATCGCTGTAACGCCGGGTGCTGATCCACGCGCCATTCCAGGGAGTCAGATCCGTAATCGCTTCATGCTCTTCCTCATGCGCGTGATCCGCTTCTGGAGCCGATTCCTCTGCTGCCTGTTCCTCTTCAGTCAGCGCGACTTCAATCCCCTGGACGCTGGCGATATACAGTCCGACCATCCGCGCTGACGTAATCCATGCGTTTGAGACCTGTTCGCCTGTTGTGCCTGCCGGATAAATCGAGGGATACCAGGCGGAGTCATCCGCAATCAGATCCTCAAAGCTGGTGCTGCCATAACGGAAGTGCGCGTGCGGGCTGCTGCCGGGTTCGGGCGAGTGAGGTGGCATCAGCAGCAGATAACGATAGGCAGCACATGCTTCATTGTCGGTGCTGAACAGTGACCACATTTCGGTTGGGAAAGCGACAACGGTTTCGCTGCCGTCAAAGCTGTAGGCGCAGGTTGCCGTTCCACTGGCATCCACAATGGTCACCTGGTCACCTTCGACAGTGAACCCATCAAACGCGCTTTGATTCCCGGCCTCATAGTAGTTGAAGATGTTTTCCTGAGTCAGTTCTGGTACTACGGCAAGGATCGCATCGAAAGCAGGCTGCATGGCTTCGATGCCAAATGACCATCCGGTTACCCACTCGCCTGCCCAGGGACTGAGGTCAAGCACTTCCTCATGTTCATGTTCATGAGCATGTTCATCCTCATGCTCGTGTTCGCCCTCTTCGAATGCCAGCGGCTCAATCCCATCACTGACAACAATCCGTGTGGCGGTTGAACCCGACGATTCATACAGGTCATCCAGCCAGGTTTCAAATTCTAAGCCATTCTCAAAGATG
Source organism: Anaerolineae bacterium (assembly GCA_017303775.1). Classification (GTDB taxonomy): domain Bacteria; phylum Chloroflexota; class Anaerolineae; order Aggregatilineales; family Phototrophicaceae; genus CFX2. The sequence continues at coordinate 48,304 of JAFLCH010000004.1, forward strand.
ATATCCGCCTCAGCCAGCGCGATGGCATCCTGCGGTGTAGGTTCATAGACATGCGAATCGCCATCCGGTCCCACCAGCACGGTGAGTTCGATGTTGTCTCCAGCGATGTTCTGCACGATGTCGCCCAGGATGCTGTAGGTGGCAACCACTTTCAGCGGTTCTGCCTGTGCCCCGACGATAGAAATGCCTAAAACGAAAAACAAAAGCAGCAGTAAAGCGGTCAAGCGGCGTAAAGCCATGTGTCCTTCTCCTCCTGAATAATTAACGGTTTTGCTGACAGATCGCGCAGGTACCAAAGAGCTGCAAGCGGCTTTCGGTGATGTGATGACCACTGGCCTGTTCACTCTGATGAATAAGATCGTCCAACGGTTGGCTGTCGAGATAATCCGCCCGTCCACATACCAGACAGATGAACAGCATCATCGGCTCAGGCAGGGTTGGCATGAAGTGACTGCATCCCTGATAGCCATGTATGCGGCGCAGCAGCTTTAAGCCTTCTAGTTTCTCTACCGTGCGGTAAACGGTGGCTCGGCCCGTCTCCGGGCGTATCTGGCGGGCGGCCTCCCATGCCTGCTCCGCGCTCAACGGGGACTCGGCATGTGCCAGAATGCGAACCAGCATCTCCTGCACATCCGTCACCCGACAGCCGTTCTCACGCAGGGCGATCAGCCATTCATCAGGGTCGATTATTCGTGCCAGCATCCCCATATCTTCCAACCCTTGCACTTTCAATTGATACCACGTATCATTTACGTCTCGTATTGATACCACGTATCACTGAGATTAGCAAGATCAAAATAAAAGCGAGTGTCCATTGAACCCGAAACCTGATCTCCAACCCGTTCCCGTGACCATCATTACCGGATTTTTAGGCTCCGGTAAAACCACCCTGCTCAATCGCATTCTTCATGCCGATCATGGTCTGCGGGTGGCCGTGCTGGTGAATGACTTTGGAGCCATCAATATTGATACTCAGCTGGTTGTCGGCGTGGAGGAAGATACCATCAGCCTTGCCAACGGCTGCATCTGTTGCACCATCCGGGGCGACTTACTCAAAGCCACCTTTGACCTGCTTCAGCGTCCAGAGCCGCCCGAATATATTCTGGTAGAGACCAGCGGTGTCTCAGACCCACTCGAAGTCGCGCTCACGTTTCGGGCGATCCAGCGTGTGCAGATTGACAGCATCCTCACCGTGATGGATGCCGAACAAATCCTGAGCCTTGACCAGCGATATGCAGCACTGGCGATCTATCAGGTCGGCATGGCGGATATCGTCATCCTAAATAAGGTCGATCTGGTGGATGGAACGCAGTTGCAGGCGGTGCGGGATTACATTCGGCGCATCGTCCCCCAGGCACGCATCATCGAGACAGCGCACGGCGATGTACCGCTCGAATTGATGCTGAATGTGGGTCAATTCGAAATCGAGCGTTTAGCAAGCCGCCCGCCACACGACATCCATGTTCATGCTGAAGGTGACGAACATGGGCATGAAGACAACGAACACCACCATGAGCATACCGACCACACGTTGGTGTTCAGCACCTGGAGCTGGCGCAGTTCACAACCCGTCTCATTCCGCGCCTTGCAACGGATGGTCAATCGCCTGCCGGAAACGATCTATCGCGCCAAAGGCATTTTCTTTTTAGCCGACGCTCCTGATCGGAAAGGAATTTTGCAGGTGGTAGGCCGCCGTGCCAGTGTGACTCTGGCTCAGGACAGTTGGGAAAACACACCGCCATACTCGCAGATGGTCGTCATTGGCGCAGCCGGAAGTGTGGACGGGGACAAACTGAACCAGCACATGGAAGCGTGTCTGGCAGTCAATGCTCCCAAATCCGAGTTGGAGTACATCACGCGCACCGTCGTTGAATGGCTGCGCCAGCGGCTGCCGATCTCGTCCAAAGTTTCAGAGAGGAACGAACTTGACCATGAATAATCACCATTTTCCTGTGCCGATGACCATTCTCAGCGGCTTTCTCGGCGCAGGCAAAACCACCCTGCTCAACCATATCCTGCATGGCACTCATGGTCTGAAAATCGCCGTACTGGTGAACGATTTTGGGGAGATTAACATTGATGCCCGGTTGGTTGTTGGCGTAGAAGGCGAAACGGTGAACCTGTCTAACGGCTGTATCTGCTGCACCATTCGCGGCGATCTGCTTAATGAAACCATTAAACTGCTGCGGCGTGAAGATCCACCAGAGTACATCATCATCGAGACCAGCGGTGTATCCGATCCCATCGCCGTCGCCAACACCTTCCTGATGCCCGAAGTCAAACCGCTGGTGCGGCTCGACAGCATTCTGATCGTGGTGGATGCCGATCATATCCTGACCCTCGAAGAAGAAAATTATACATTGGCACTAGATCAAATCGCGGTTGCCGACATCGTGGTATTGAACAAGGTCGATCTGGTGACAGTCGAAGAACTGGACGACATCAAGGAAAAGGTCATTCGCCGCATGGTGCCGAAAGCCCGCATTCTGGAAGTCACCTATGGACAGGTGCCGCTGGAACTGGTGCTGGGTGTGGGCAAATACGCACCGGAACGTCTGCATCAGCGTGCCGAGCGCGATGTGCATGTGCATGGTGTCGATGAGGAACACGACCACGATCACCATCATGACGAACATGAAGACGAACATGATCACCATCACCATGAACACACTGATCATACCCTCGTGTTCAGCACCTGGAGTTGGACGACGGATAAACCGCTGACGCTGGGAAAGCTGCGCGGGATGTTCGAAGAGCTGCCCGATACCATCTACCGCGCCAAAGGCGTGATTCATCTCCATGAGATGTCAGATAACATGGTGATTCTGCAAATGGTGGGCAAACGTGCCAGCCTGACGCTGGCAGGCGTATGGGGGGATGACGAGCCACGCACCCAGATCGTGATGATCGCTTCACATGGTGGACTGGATGTTGAGGCGCTTCGCGCTCAGTTGGAAGCCTGCATCGTCGAGGATACGCTCCCTGCCGCTGTCGGTCAGGGAACTGCCAAAACAGAATGGACACGCAAGCGCCGCTAAGCCGCCTTATGGGAAAACAGAAACGACAGAAACACGCAGCGAGAATAATGTCTGCTGCACCAGTTTTTCGGCTGCCTAAAGCGGTTGAGAAGCAGGGTGAGGCACTGTTGGAACAGCAGATGTGGTGTTGGGGGGGTGATGTCCGGCGGCAGGAGGGCAATCTGCTGCTAGCCTATGGTTGTGAACGGCGATCCGCGCCAAATCCACGCTTTCACAGTGCTTACAGCTACAAGCTTTGCGCCGACTGCTGTGGGGCTGGGGCGTGTGGATGGCCCGTGAAGGTTTGGGCAGTGTGTTTTTGAGCCGTTCCCGCTTTCGGGTCAGCTATACACCGGGTGTGCATCTCCATCCGCAGGCACGGCAGGCAGATGATCTGCCGTCCGCGAAGAGTCCGCGTGATCCTGCTGCCCGGACGAACATACGCTGTTTGCTGGCTGAGGCAATCGCATGGATCGGGGAGTATGAACACGGGCTGGCTTGCCATATAGAACCGCACTATCGAGAGGCGGCTATCGCCGCATGGCCGCAGCGTCATCGTTATCGCGGGGGTACAGCGGACAGCGCGATGACAGCAACCTGGAACACTTTGGCTGAATTAGTAGGGAAGGAAATGCAGCATGGCGAGTAAACGCCGCATCACACAGAAAATCCATGTTTGTATCGGAATTTCAGCGGTTTGTGAAGTTCACAGTAGATGAACTCAAAATCGTGGATAAAGCAGGATTGTCTGAATTTATGCGTTACCAGGGGGCAATGTTAAGGAGCTAGTGTAAATGACCGTTCATCTGCAACTCGAGTTACGAACATCGAATCATACGAAGCCATCATCTCATAAGGATAGGCTGAAGCATGACTGAATTTTGGGAGAACGCCTTCCAGGAAAAGAAAATGATGTGGGGTGAAGAACCAGCCTCATTAGCCATTGAGATCGCTGAGATTTTTAGGCAAATGGGCTTCAGAAAGGTCTTGATTCCCGGATTTGGTTATGGAAGGAATGCAATACCCTTCTATGAGAAGGGCTTTGAAGTCACCGGGATTGAAATCTCCAGCACAGCCATAACACTGGCATATGAACTGTTGGGGGGCGACATCCATGTGTTTCATGGCTCTGTTGATGATTTGCCGTTTAACCAGGAGGTCTATGATGGAATTTTTTGTCATGCGTTGATCCACCTGCTCGATTCTGGTGGGCGAAAAAAGCTGTTATCAGACTGCTACCGTCAGCTCCGGTACGGCGGTAGGATGGTCTTCACCGCAATAACAAAGGATGCAAGTACCTACGGGGTTGGCGAGAAGTTGGGTACAGATCGTTATAAAACGAAGGATGGGGTCAATCTCTACTTTTACGACCAGGACTCTATCAAGCAAGAATTTGGAGAGGTTGGATTGATTGAGGCGACAAAGATTGACGAAGGCGGTAACGGCAAACCAACAACAAAGTTTTGGAAAATTGTCTGTCAAAAATAACGACAGACGATGATCACGCACCTTTCGATGATAGCCTGGATGGTAGAGGAACCACGCTAAATGGCAGATTATGACAAGCAACCCGGTTTTGCAATCCAGCCCGTGACTTCGGAGGCATATCGAGCAGATATTGAAGCCGTACTGCCTTCATTGGGACATAGCAAGCGCGTCCTTGAACTGGGATGTGGGAGTGGTGTATTCACCCAATTCCTTGTCAGTCAAGGATTGACCGTTGTGGGAGTTGATCGAAATGAATCGCAACTTACCGAAATCCGACAGCACCTGCCGGAAACAACTTTTCTGGCAGGTGATTTTGAAGCCACCGAATTTATTGAGCAGGTGCAGTCAGCACATCCGCCGTTTGACTTAATTGCCACCCGCTACGTGATTCACGAGTTGTCTGATCCGATTGAAACCTTTCGTTTGTGGAAACATCTCCTCAAACCCGGTGGCAGGCTGCTGCTGATCGAAAATGCCTGGGTGCGACAGGATTGGGGTTGGAGTGACTGGGGTAAACGTACCGACCAGCTTCCACTCGCCTGCACGCAGACCTGGGCAACAGCAGCCTATTGCCTGCAAAAGGCGGGGTTCACCGTATCAGCCTGTAGTTGGATGCACCACACGATTCAACTGGAAGAAATGCGCCTGCTGAACGGATTGCGCCTGTATATGATCGTTGCCGATGTTCAACTTTGATTGAAAAGGTTGGTTGCATGAAGGAAGTTGCACTT
>JAFLCH010000040.1 GCA_017303775.1 Anaerolineae bacterium
GGCGGTAATGGTGAGGCGGTGGGCGTTGATGACGGCACTACGGTTGCGGTTGGGACGACGGCGACCACTTCCGGCGTCGATGTCGGTGACGCTGTGTCGGTGGCTGTGGCTGTGGGTGATTCAGTGCTGGTCGCAGTAGGCGATTCGGTCGGCGTTCCGGTGGGAACGGGTGTTTGGGTTGATGTGGGAGACGGCGTAAAGGTAGCAGTCGCTGTGAGGGTACTGGTCGGCGTCGCGGTAGGCGTAAAGGTTAAGGTGCTGGTCGGCGTCGCGGTGGGCGTAAAGGTTGCGGTATTGGTGGGCGTCGTGGTGGGCGTGGATGTATAGGTTGCAGTCGGCGTAAAGGTGGCGGTGGGTGTTGGGCTAGGCGTGTGGGTTGATGTCGCGGTCGCGGTCGCAGTGGGTGTAAAGGTCAGTGTTGGAGTGGCGGTCGCGGTGAAGGTGGCGGTCGGTGTGAGATTGTCCGGCGAGAGGACAGGCAGGGTTTGCAGGTCGTCCACCCAATTGACGAGATTACGCGCGATCCAGCCAAACCCATCCCCAAAACGGATCATGATCCATGTCGAATCCGCATTGCGACCCACCGGCTCGACCACATCACCGAGGTAGAGCTGACCTAAGCGGAGATAGGTGCGACCGGGGCCACCACGGACATAACCGCTCTGGGCATCCGCGCCGGGGGAGACCCAATTGCCCTCCGGCGTAAGGGTGGGGAGGAGAATGATGGTTGACTGCGGCGAGGGCGACGGGTTGAAGGTGGGGGTGAGGCTGGTTTCGGATACGGTGGGAAGCTGGTCGATGTTTTCAATCCAGAAGGCGAGATCCCGACGAATCCAGCCAAAGCCATTGCCGTAGATGATGAGCACCCAGTCGGCGTTTTGACTGCGGGCGACGGGGGTAACACGGTTACCGGCGATGAGGCGGCCTACGGGAAGATAGTCACGACCGGGGCCACCGCGCACGAAAATATCTTCGCGGATGACACTGCTAACCGACGGGGTGGAGGTGGGCGCAGGCGTGGGGGTTTGCGCCGACACTACGGCAGCAATTAACCCGCTAAAGAGCACTACGCTGATGAATAAGAACAGTCGATTACGCAATGTACGTCCTGACGGTTGTGAAGCTTCCGCCATATACTAGCATGACATTGATTCTTACACCAGAGGACGGGGGGTGATGATCGGCTAGCCGCCGGCCATCGGGTCGGGCTGAATGGTGAAGTTCATGCGGTCTTCGAGCTGGAAACCTTCGGCATAGAGGGCGACTGACCAGTTACCGGGGGTGAAATCGACCTCGGCTTCGGTGACGTTGAACCAGAAGCACATTTCGCTCGATGCGTTGGGATTCGTCCAGCGGTCGGTGCGGACGAGGTTGCCCTCGTAGAACCATTCCGCGGCGAGGGGGACGCCGGCTTGAATGTTGAAGACGCGGGCGGTGGCGTAGAGGACGGTGACATCCGCAGGGAAGACGGTTGAGGCTTGAATGACGCAGCCATCCGAGGGGTTGACGCTGGTGGAGACGCCGGTTTTAACGAAGTAGCGCTGACCTTCGGCGAGGGCGTCTCGAACCGCTGAAACGGTGTCGCCGGCGCGGGCGCTGGTGGGCGTGAGGACGACGCGCATGGTCGCCATGAGCTGGAGGTTGATGTCGCTGCCGAGGGCGACGGTGGTGGAGGCGGCCTGCGCGGTGGATTCGATGGAGGCGGCGCGGGCTTGAAGGGTGGAGGCGATGGCGGTGGATTCGATGATGTAGCCGATGTTCTGGGCGCTGAGGGTGGCGGGGACATCGGGAGCGTTGAGCACCTGACAGGCGCTGAGGAGCGAGGCTACGGTCAGGGGGATGATGAGTAGGAAGGCGAGACGCTGGTGATTCATAAGTCTCATTTTAGCAGAAAGAGGCGGTGGATACCCAGACGGGGGAGCGGGGAAATATTATAGATCGGTTAGAAGGTGGGCGGGGATTATTACGATGTTCCGTCGTTTGTTACATCGGCGGCGGCGGCGGCGGCGCGGCTGAATAAACGGGCGGGAATGGGTGACGGTGCCGCGGGGTGGTGACGTTTCGGCCACATTTTGAGGGGAAGTGGCGGCATTGGCGGCAGTGGCATTGGCGGTATGATGCCAATTTGTTTTGCAGCAGCAGCGGCAGCGGCGCGGCTGAATAAACAGGCGGGAAAGCGCCGAGACTGCCGCCGAGGGTGGGTTTGTCGTCGTCGTCGTCGTCGTCGCCGACAAAGACTGCGGCGGGAGTGGGCGGGACTGCCGCCGACATGGGTTATATGCGTTTGTTAAAGTGCGACCAGTGGAAACCCTCATCCCCAGCCCTTCTCCCTCAGGGCGAAGGGGGAAAAAACCCGTTGCAGGGAAGCAAAGGCACAAACCTCAGCGATAGGCGGTTGGCGCGGTGCTAGCGGTTTCTCACCTCATCTTATTTTAGAACAATTGTTTTATTCTGTCAAGTCCCCTGCCCGATCCCCCGCAAAAGTGGGGGGGTGGGCGGAATTGGTGAGGACGAGGCTTGTCAGGGGCGGAAAAATCTGCTACATTGACAGGAGTATGTGCCCCCGTAGCTCAGTGGATAGAGCGCAGCCCTCCGGAGGCTGAAGCACAGGTTCGAGTCCTGTCGGGGGCATCAAATAATCAAATTCATTTTGTAATCAAAATCTACAAAATGAATTTTTTTATTCTGAAACTTCCAAATCTTCCAATGTAAAATCCACGAATTCCCCATATAAATAGTATTCATACAAAATCATTTCACACCTTAGTTTTTCAGATCAGAATGAATTTAGAATATAATCAGTAATTAGGACTAGTAGTTGTTACACAGTTAAAAATTTCATATATAAGAGTAAGTAAGATGGAAAACCTGATAAAAAATGGTATGGATTCTGGTCAGGTAGCCGAAAATGTTAAACGGCAATTGTTTACAGATCAGCTTGGGATTTGTGCTATGCCGAGTTGTTCTGAGCGTATTATGCAGGATAGAACAACTTTAGGTGAATGCGCTCACATTATTCCTCGAACGGTGGGAAAGAGCAGAGAAGACTATGTGACTCCCTTAGAGGACAGAAAAAAATACGAGAACCTACTGTACTTGTGTGAAAAGCATCACAAGATTGTAGACAACCCGCTGTATGCTAATCTCTACACGGCTGAATTGCTACGCGACTGGAAAAAACAACATGAAGAATGGGCTGCACGAATCAAAAAGACCCCAGATCAATCTTACTCTCCGCCAGAATTTAGGGCGATGCTAGCCGATCTTGAAAGGCAGGTCGCTGAACAGGCAAACTTCTCTGGAACAATCATCGGCAAGTTACTTGAAAACTGTCGAGAACTTTTAGATAGACAGTTTATCAGTGAAGCTACAGTCATATTGAACCAAATTGATTTGCTTCTGCTGGATGCAGGCAATAGGGAATTAAGTGTCAAAGCTGATCTACTAGGCACAATCCTATTGATCCGCAATGAGCAAATCCCCGAAGCAAAGAAACGCCTTCTTCAACTTATCCAAGCAAATCCGCATGATGTTGCAGCAATGGTGGAGTATGTTGAGCTTTGTGATAACGTTCCTGAACCGGATGACGATTTAGAACGAATTGAGGAATTAGCTCGCCACCTCTCTAGCGATCACCCAAGACTTTTGCTGATTGACCTCAATCGGAAACTTAAAAGAGGTGAACTTGTCGAAATACAGGATATTTCTGAAAACTGGGCTGATGACAAAAGGTTGAATGCAAGATTTATTTGTCTGTATGCGCTGTTTTGTGACCTCGACCAGAAATCAGGTCAAAGAGATGCCCTTATCAATCGGTGGGAGAGCGAACTACCAGATTCGCCACGCCCACATCTGTTTAGGGTACTTTTCAGGACACTAGACTTACTAAGATCACCCGCGATGTCATTGTCAGAAAAAATCCGCGAAGTGCAGGAGGTAATAAAATACTCAAAAGAAGAAAGAGATAAGTCTGTGGGTAAAGACCCGCTCGATCTTCGAGGTCAGATTTCCTGGTTAATGCAAGACATAAAACAACACATAATTTATGCTGGTCTTTCGAGTGACGTGGATGATAGAGACGTATTTCTCAATAATTTTATCGATCTAATTGGCAAGTGTTACTTTGATAAGTTCATAAATGACATATTAATCGAAATCCTTAGTAGTCTACGAATCGAATCCGACCAATGGAAAGTAATTACACGCAAAATTCAGGCATCAGGCGTGCTGCCATCTCAGCTACTTGTCGAATTACTCTTTTTGTATGCACTTCACCCCAAGGATTTATATACTGATCTGGATGAATTCGTCACTAGATACGGTTACAGCGATCTGTCATCAATTTTGCAAGCAATTAAGAATGATAATGCTGAAGAAACTGCTAAACATGTAAACGCAAAAAAAGCCCCTCTATTTGCTCTTGATTTGCTGCATTCCTTAGCTAGTCATGAAATTTCTGTTAGGTTGGTAGAATTACTTGAAAGTAATGATACTCATGAAGTTGAGTGGCTCTATGCTCGGCTAAGGGTTTTTGACTTAAATAGAAAAGAGACTCAAGCATTAGAAATATTAAGAAAGCTCCCTTTAGAAAGAGCATCCCTCTTCACACTTAATACAATTGAGAGGATCGCTTATCGAAACAAACAATGGGAGCTTTTCATTCCCATTGCGACACAATTACTCAATTTCGATATTCCAGAATTTTATAAAAGCCAACTACATGCTGAACTTGCTATGGCCTACTCCGAACGGGGCGACGATACGAATGCCATCAAATTTGCAGATTTGGCTTTGAGCCAAGCTAGTGAGTTAGGTGTTGAGAAATCGCAGATTCTTCTTCACGTATTGGCCGAATCTCTTGCAAGAAAGGGACAATACGATGAAGCCTGTGAGAAATTTCAACAGTATGAACACGTAACACGTTCATTTTCACTGTTATTGGAAGAGGCCGATTTATATCTGAAATCGACTTTCATAGATAAGTACGAGAAGGCCATAGCTCTAGTTGTGAAGGCATTTGAAGAAACTGAAGTTTATAGTGATGAATTGTATGTTTCGGCTGCTTTGTTATTGATTGAGCTTAGTAATAGTGGACAAATACCTAACCAAGATGAACCCGTTATCGAGGATGGCCTCTTTTTGAAGTTGGATGGGTTTCCCAACTGGTTCTACGTAGGAGAAGGTAAAGGTCTAGGGGCAGAACCCATTCAACCAAAAACTCCCAATTACAATGCGATTATTCATAGAGCACTTCATGATTATATAGAGTGGCCTGCAGATAGATATTCAAATCCTAATACCAAGCGTAAAATCCTCCAAATTGTTACTGCACCTGCATTTCTTTCTCACCGGGCGAATGAGGGAATGGCGCTGATAGCACAAATAGGCAATCAACCTATCTGGTCATTTCAGGTTATGCGGGAGGATGGCTCTCTTAATTTAGAGAATTTGCACCAGTTCTTTAAGGAGCGATTTCAAGATACCAATGAGTTTTTTGACAATTACGTCAGCGCACCCCTGCCTTTTTCTTTTTTGTGTGCGATGGAGGGCGATCTCGCTAAGGCACTTGGCAGAATAAGCTCTGAGCAAAAAGGTTTTATACGCTTCAACGACGGCACTCCGGCAGACATTAACACGCAAAAGGCGACAGCCAAAGATGCATTGCGCGGAGCAACTTCATTTATCGACGGTTTGGCTGCGCTAATGTTGATAGAAGCAGACTTGTTAGAAACCGTCATAAAGGCTTTACCAAATCTTGGAGTATCAACCTCTATAATCGGAATGTTGAGAAGACTTGCAGTGAGTATTGAAAACATTTCAGGCAGTGTGGGTAGAGGCGGCTTCGTTGATGGAATATTCCAATTCAGAGCTAGAGATAAAGATGCTGAGGAAGCCTTTAGAAAGCGGCTTCTTGCATCAGCGGATTTGCTCGACACATTACCTAACAAGGTAATTGGAAAAACTTACACCAAATCAACTCAAGAAAAAGATTTAGATAGTGTGTTACCTGTCTATTTTGTTGATGCGTTTCGGTATTCTCAAGAAAACAATGCGTTAATTTTGACTGATGATGCTTTCCTTGTACAAGCATATCATTCAGTGGGAGTATCGCCATTACCCAAGCATTTTTCTTCGTACAGTCTAATAAGAGCGATGACTGAAGAGGACTTGCTCACACGAGATGATTACTTAAGATATTTTGCGAGGCTTTCCCATTATCGCTATCATCTACTTCCGATATCGTCTGATGATATGTTCCAAGTCGTATTACCTCCCATGCCAAGTGGATTGGTAACTTCCGCGCCAAGAAATATATCTTTTTTAAACCTTCAACTTACACTTGCACAGGAATACGGAGTCGATGATAAGACCGCTAGCGGCATTCTGGCGTCATTTTTTCTCAAGTTGATATTGAATGATTCTGTTCCTGCTGAAATAGCTGAAGAGATTTTTGCGCTAACTATTGTGCAGGGATTAACCAGAAGAGAAAAAAGAATTGTAGCAAAAGTAATAATGCAAATGTGTCAACAAAACCTGAGGAATATACCTTTTGTGAGTCAAAGGAGTTGGGCAAAATTGACAATCCTTGATAGGCAGATTTCTGGATTCGCTCAAGGAATTGATCCTATCGTAATTCAATCTCCAACATTTTTGAGGAATACTCACCCTACAAACTATGATTCAACTGACTAGTAAATACACCCTACCCTATTAAACTAACCACAATGCAGGGCAACCATCCGACTGCCCTGCTTCGTTTTAGGTAAGATTGACTTCTTTCGTTGAAGAGTAGAAAGTAGCAACAAGAAGGGCTACCGCTTCCCGCTCGATTGTGCAAGTCGTCCCCAATTCTTGTCGGGGCACTTCCGTACCCATCATTTCCTCGCTGGATTAGAGATTTTTGTTCCAGAAGAAAAGCCGGCCAAAGAGGCTGGGATTGCTATAGGACTGATCGAGCGTATCCAGCAGCGACCAGATCAACTTGGTGTCGCGGTCGGCATCCGGGGTGCGTGAGCCATTGAGATGCACCTGAAAGCCGAGCACAGCCGCCTGCTTCGGTTCAATCGTCCAGACATCGGTGGTGAGTGGAACCGAGGCCTCGATGAGATAGCCGGTATCGGTTTTGACGACAATGGCTGTTAGCTGCGCGGTGCTGCTGTTACCGCCGCCGATGATGGGTGAGGTGGGATTATCGTGGTCGATGTTGGCGGCCATGATACCGATTTGGGCGACGCCGGGTTGGTAGGACGTGATGGTTAGGTCGCCGGTGGTGTTCAGGTAAAACTCAACCGAGTCTTCTTGATACCAAGCGGTAGCCGGGTCGTGCGTCCCGTAGGCCACCTGACTATCGGTAACCTCCGCGAGGAAGTATAAGTTGGTTTGGTCGGCAACGGCGGCGAAGGTCATGGTCGTGTCGTTATCCTGCGGTACGGTGGGGCCGCTGTCCACTAGGCCACGCGGAATGCGTTCCCAATCGCTGGCGTCGCCGTCAACGGTGATGCTTATGGGGAAGGCGGCGTAATAGATGACACCGGGAACGGCGTCCGGCGCTTCCTGACGGGGATTGCTTTTGACCGGCGGGGGGATTTCGACTGTTTGGGCTGTGCCGCCGATCATCGCCGCAAGTTCATCATCGCTCAAAACGGGGGTTTCGCCCACTTTGCGCGCTAGGGAGTCCAGCGCCGCAAAATAAGCGGGTTTGGGTTGGTAGTTATCATCAAAAAGGAGTGGTTGAACCGAGGGGTTGTTGTAGAAACCCAAGTTCGCGCCCCGCAGCCATGTGTATTTATCGGTCACGCCCCACGTGATGAAGGCCGTGCAGGCGTCGTTGGCGAGGCAAACATCCATGAGGCGATAGTAATCGCCCGCCTGCCGCTGGAGGATATTGTCGGTCGCTTCGCCGGAATGTCGAATATCGACTTCGGTGAATTGAACCTGCAAACCGAGTTCACCAAGCCGCTCGACGTTCCGCGCAATCTGGTTCGCATCAAAGCCGCCAATGGTGAAATGGGATTGCAACCCGACCCCGTGAATCGGGATTCCGCGCGCCACAAAATCGCTCACCAAGTCGTAGACGGCGTCCGATTTGGGGTTCATGCCTTCGGTACCATAATCATTGTAAAACAGCAGGGCATCCGGATCGGCTTCATGAGCGAACTGGAAGGCGAGTTCGATGTAATCATCGCCAATTAGCCGCCGCCAAGGGGTATCACGCAGCGCTGCGCCGCTGTCGGTAATGCCTTCGTTGACGACGTCCCAAATCGGAATACGGCCTTTGTAGCGGCCAACAATGGTCATAATCGAGTCACGCAGGAGACCAATGGCTTCGTCGCGGGTGTAGTCGCCGTTCTCGACCCACTGCGGTGTGCAGCTATGCCAGACCAGCGCATGACCGTGTATGACCATATTGTGTTCTTCCGCGAAGGCGACTAAACGATCAAAACCCCGAAAATCAAATTGACCTTGCCGCGCCTCCAATTCACAGTGTTTGGCCTGCTGTTCGGGGGTGAGCATGTTGAATTCCCGTGCCAGTGTTTCGACATGGATCGGATCGTTCAGATGCGTGGTATAGACGGCTGCTCCAACGTAAAAATTATCCCGTTCGGCTAAAGCGCGCAGGGACAGTTCCGAGTCTTGAGCGACCGTAAAACTTGCGCCGAACATCAGCATTAACGCGATGATACAAAATAACGTTTTGCGAACCATTCTAAACTCCTTGTATAAATTCTGTAGAAGCCAGATCCGGTAAATATGAAATCGTTTATTGGGTGCGATTAGATACGATAGAACCGTCGATTTGGAGACTGCCGCAAGCTCCCCCGTGTTGACCACAGCGGCGAGCCTGCTGTCGATTGTAAATCGAGTGTTACTATTGCGGCAATAGCAATCAGGGGTAAGAGTGGGCTACGCTGTTAACTAAGATTATGATGCGAAGAAATGGCTTTCCGGCGCTCTCGCCGTCAAATGCAGATGTCGTCACATACAGCAAAAATAACTACAGGTTATTGCATTCGACAAAGGTCAGCAATAAAAACACCGTCGAATTTCTCGCGCGAGGACATGGTGGTGGGAGAGCGGCGGGGATCAGGACATGACGACGCGGAAGCCGATGGTGAAGTAGCGGTAGACCGGGTCCATTTTGAAGTAGAAGCCGTTGCGGGCACGTTCGGCTGAGCCGAGGAATGAGCCGCCGCGCACGATGTAGGTCACTTTCCCCTGTGTTCCGGCGGGGCTGCCGGCAGGAGCGGGCGCGATCTGGCGTGTGAGACACCATTCCCAAATATTGCCTGCCATATCATAAACACCAAAGGGACTCTTGCCTTCGGGATACTTGGAGACGGGCGTGGTGGATTTGATGCCGGCCTCGCTGGTATTGCAGCGTGTTTTTTCGAACTTATTGCCCCACGGGTAGCGGTTGGTGGTATCCCCTTGCGCGGCGCGCTGCCACTGCTGCTCGGTGGGTAAGGTGATTTTGAGGCCGCTCTTTTCACTGAGCCAGAGGCAGAAGGCCATGGCTTCGTACCAGCAGACATTCACACGCGGGTAATCATCGCCGGAGAACTTCGACTCCAAGGGTTCAGGGTGGGCTTTGAACCACTCGCAGGCTTCACGCGAAAAGTCCCACCAACGAGGATTTTTGTAGCCATCGGGGGCATCAATGAAGGCCTTGAACTGAAGGTTGGTGATGGGGTACTTACTGATTTTGTAGGGTTCGACGTGATAGATAACACGCTTCCGTTCCCGTTCGATGATGACTTCGCCGACTGGAATATCACACCATTCGGGTATGGGGAGGATCGGCGTAAGGCAAATGGCGGCGAGATTTTCGGGATCATAGTCCGGAAAATCGTTACGGAAGGCGATGAAGGCTTTGCAGCCGATGTGGAAGGTGCGCTGACGCTTGACCAGTGCGACGATGGGGCGGTATTCACGTTCGGCGTTACGCAGGTACGACTGGCGCTCCAGCGCGGCTTCCGCCTCTTTGAGAACGGCTTTGATATCGACATAGGGCGACTCGAAACCGTTTTCCTGCGCGGCCTTAAGGAGGTAGACGGCACGGTCAAAATTACCGGCTTCAAGGGCTTCAGCGGCTTCATCAATGACGTTCGCATCATCAGCCGCCGGGGGCTGCACAGCATCCAGAACACTCTTCACAGCAGGTTTAGGGGGTGGTTCTGGCCTCGGTTCACGTTCGGCGAGATGAATGGAGTTGAGGAGCTGCTTGACGGCGCGAACATCAATGCCGTTCGTAAAATCAACGTAGTGGATGTCTTTGAGGGTATCCGGAATGGTGGTACCCGCATGAATGAGGACGGGGAAGATGGTTTTGTTCAGGCTGTGGGCGATGGCAAATTCCTGTTTGCAATATTCGGACGTCACCGATTCGCGAGACAGGAGATACACAAAACCATCACACCAAGTCAAGCGTTTGAGAATTTCTTCCCACCACTTTTGACCGGCAGTGATACGATGGTCATACCAGACATCGTGGACATCGAGGGTATCCACGATTTGAGTGCAGAATGGTTTGTCCACCCGCGCGTAACTAATAAAGAGCCGCATTAAGAACGATCCAAACTATTCATTTCCTATAATTACTTTATTTCATTAAAACCTAATAATTGTCTTAAGAGCTTTTCTGTTACAAAACTGTAACGATTAACCAACCAAAATATACCGGATGTATGGAGAAAAACACAGCTTATTAAGACTATCGTCTTGGAGTATGATATACCAGTATGCGACCTTTCCACCCGATTCAGCGCTTTCTTCCTCATGTGGTACGGCTGTTGGTGTGCTGGGGATGCTTAACGGCACTGATGCCTGCCCCACCCCGCGCACCATTGGAGTCTCCTCGAACAGTTCATACTCAAAACCCCGAGGTTTGCGTTCATACGCGGTTGATCGATGAGGTTTATGAGTGGAAGATTCAACGTTCGCTGCAAATGGTACGCGAGATGGGGGCGACGACCATCGTGGAGTTCTTCCCGTGGGCTTATGCTGAGCCACAGGAAGGAGAGTATGATTGGGAGTCGTTTGACCGAATCGCGCGACACGCAAAAAACCAAGGTTTACAGGTGATTGCGCGGATGGGGTTGGTGCCGGCATGGGCACGAGCGGATGGAAGCGAGCGAGCGACAACACTCAATTATTTACCGGATGACTCTTTTGATGCGTTCGCGACATTCGTGGCAACCTTTGCGGCACGATATGCGGGGGTGATGGATCATATCATCATCTGGAACGAACCCAATCTCTCGTTCGAGTGGGGGTACCGTCCGGTTGATCCGCAAGATTATGTGCGGATGCTCAAGGCTGTTTACCAGCCGGTACACGCCGCAAACCCTCAGGCCGTGATCCTCGCGGCACCGCTGGCGCCGACATTAGAGCCAACCGGCAGCCCGAACGGATTGGATGATTTGCTGTATCTGGAAGCCCTGTATGCAGCAGGAGCCGCGCCTTATTTTGACGCGCTGGCTATGCACACTTACGGGTTCACGGAACCGCCAGAGGCAGAACCAGAGTCTACCGCACTCAACTTCCGGCGGGCAGAACTGCTGCACGCGATTATGGCGGAATATGATGATCCACAGAAGCCTGTTTTCATCACGGAGAGCGGATGGAACGATCATCCGCGCTGGACGAAAGCCGTGCGACCATCAGAGCGGGTGGCATATACCGTCAGGGCATTTGAGTGGGCTAAGGCTGAATGGCCGTGGATGGATAGACTGTGTGTGTGGGCGCTGCGATACCCTGCGAATACCAGAGGTTATCCGGATAACTTCACGCTGATTACCCCAGATTTCCAAGCCACGCCGATTTATTACGCAATTCAAGCCTATGCACGCGGCTGGAGCCAAGGAGGCCGGTTATGGCTCGACCCACCCGCGCCGTGAGATGGGCGGCCTTATGGATGGGCGTGACTGCCGCGGTATGGTTGGTCGTGGGTCTGCTGCTGGCTGTGCGCTGGGGCAGTATCGAGCGACCTTCTGTTTCGAGCCGCACCCTGTTTCCGAATGGGGTGATGCGCATCGGGATTGACGCCAGCTTCCCTCCCTTTGCCGTCGCAACAGGCGATGATTTGTACGGGCTGGATGTGGATCTGGGGAAGGCAATCGGGCTGCGGTTACAAATACCAACCCAGTTCGTCAATATGGGGTACGACGGGCTGTACGACTCTCTCCTCAGTGAACAGGTGGATGTACTCATTTCGGCACTGCCGATAGATTATTCAAGAAGCCGGGACTTCCGTTTCACACTCCCCTATTTCAACGCCGGGTTGGTGCTGATCCGTGATGCTGACCAACCGATTGAAGGGATGGAAGATCTGGGCGGGCGTTCGGTGTCGTTCGAGTTCGGTTCTGATGGTGATCTGGTAGCGCGCGCATGGCTACGACGAATTCGCGCGTTTGAGACGCGGCCTTACGAGACACCCGACTATGCACTGGATGCTGTCCGGCTTGGCATCAGTGACGCGGCACTGGTTGACGCGGTGAGTGGGCGACTTTACCTGAGAGCGCACCGTGAATGGGAGGCAAGGTATAGCAGCGTAAACGATGTCTTGTACGGGGTGGCGGTACGAGCGGATGATCGTGAATTGTGGCGGGCGGTAAACGGCATCATCCGAACCATGCTGGAGGACGGAAGCCTCGAAAGCATCATTGCACGCTGGTTTTAGCCTGCTAAAACTTCGTCTGCGGCATCCCGATAAGCACGCGCCACTGAACTCTGTGGAGCATAGTCAACCACCGTTTTGCCCAAGTGTGGCGCATCAGCCACCTGCACATCATAGGGGATAACGGTTTTGAAGACTTGCCCCGCTATCAACAGGCGAATCTCGTCCAATACACGAGCGCCATAGGCCGACTCGGTATCAAAGAAGGTGGGGAGCACGCCGCGCAAATTCAAATCCGGATTCCCCATGCCAGTTTGAATGCGGCGGATCATATCCTGAACTGCACGAACCCCCAGCATGGCGGCGTGGTTACATTGAACTGGCACAATCACTTCATCGGCGGCCACGAGAGCAGCAACCGTCAGAACGTTCAAACCCGGCGGGGTGTCAATGAGCACAAAGTCGAAGGTGAAACGACTCTCGCGCAAGACGGTACGAAGATGATTGAGCGGATATTGTTCCTGCACCATCCGGATGGCGGCAGCGGCTAAATCTACGCTACCGGGGATCAGAGCAAGAAAGGAGTTCTGTGGGCGCAAGACACGCGACAGCGACATTTCCGGATACATGAGCAGCGAATAACTGCTGCGTTCAACCCGATAGGGATCACTGCCCATCCACATAGTCAAACTTGCTTGCGGGTCAAGGTCAATCATGAGAACACGCTTACCCGCGTTCGCCAGTACGTGACCGAGATTGAGGACGGTGGTGGTCTTACCAACCCCACCTTTTTGATTAGCAACAGCAATTATTCGGGTCACAAGAATACCCAACCCTGATCGATGATAAAATTATTATACCTCACAAAGGCTGGATTGTTGATCAGGCAACCGTTATACTTCGAGCATTATGCATATTGGAATTGATACACGCCTAACCCACTATCGAACCGGTGGAATCAGCACCTACATGCGACGGCTGGTGAGTGCACTGGAAACGCTGGATCGGCAAAATCGGTACACTATTCTGGAAAGCAGGAAAACGCAGGAGTCCATCACCAAACACTTCGGACGAAAAGCGCTATGGACACCCTGCCATCACCGATTTGAGCGGTTGGCGCTGAGCGTGGAGCTTGCACCGTTAAGGTTAGACATCCTACACAGCCCGGACTTTATTCCACCGCTGCGTGGCGCACGGCGTCATGTCATCACGGTGCATGATCTGACCTTCCTGCATTACCCGGAGTACCTCACGGCTGATTCCCGGCGATATTATAATGACCAGATCAACAGCGCTGTGCGACAGGCTGATCATATTCTGGCGGACAGCAGCGCGACAAAAGCTGATCTCGTCCAGATGTTGAACGTTCCAGCAAATAAAATCACGGTTCACATGCTCGGCGTTGATGAGCGCTTCAAACCCATTGACCGCCATGATGGTGATCTGATTGCTTTTCAGAAGCGTCACGGGCTGCCGTCTGATTACATTCTGTTTGTGGGGACATTTGAACCGCGCAAAAATATTTCCGGTTTATTGGAAGCGTATCAAGCCCTTGTGAGCCAGATGGATGACGCGCCATCGATGGTTCTCGTGGGGCGGCGCGGATGGCTGTTCGAGGAAACGATGAAGCGGATTGAGACACTCAACATTCAAGACCGGCTCATCTGGCTGGAGAACATCAATGATGATGAACTCCCTTACGTTTATAATCTCGCAAGCATATTGGTTACACCGTCATTCTATGAAGGGTTTGGTTTCCCGGCGCTGGAGGCGATGGCCTGTGGTACTGTGCCGATTGTGAGTAACCGGTCTTCGCTGCCAGAAGTGGTTGGGAATGTGGGCTTGCAGGTTGAACCGGAAAATACTGAAGCGATCATGAATGCCATGAAAAAAGCCCTTTCGGATTCGAAATGGTGGGATGAAATGCGAAAGGCAGGCATTGACCGCGCGAAGACGTTTAACTGGAACCATACCGCCGCTACGGTACTGCACGTTTACAATTCAGTTCATGGTGCTGCATGAAGATTCTCATGGTTACCGCCGGACTCCCCTATCCGCCGCATCAAGGGGGAGCGCTTCGAACATATGGCATTATTCAAGGCTTGCACAAGTTGGGGCATGAGATCACACTGCTGAGCCTCGACTCTAGAGCGGCGCAAGAGGTGAAAGACAGCCCGTTGGCGCAATACTGCCGGCAGATTAAGATGGTTGCCCCACCCTCTCGAAGCAAATCCGAACGACTGCGCAATTTGATCCTTTCGCGTGAAGCGGACATCTCCAGACGTTTGTATACCGATGAACTCACACAAGCGCTGAAGCAGATTATGGAGCAGGATCGATTTGACCTGATTCAATTTGAGGGGATTGAGGTCGCATGTTACCTCCCTCTTGCAAAGGCCATCTTTCCCGATGTCAAAATGTGTTACGACGCGTTCAACGCAGAAGCAGCTTTGCAACGGGTGATTTACGAAGTGGATCGCACACAGGTTAAACGTTGGCCGATGGCCTTCTACTCTTTCATCCAATCCGGCAGAATTGAACAATTTGAACGAATGCTGTGCAAAGAGGCTGATCTGGTGATCGCGGTATCCAGTGAAGATGCAGCGATACTGGCTCAATATCAACCGGCGTATACCATTCCTGTTGTCCCTAACGGTATTTTTACCCACGACTATGAGTGGGAAGGGGAAAAGTTAGACTTAGGACAGCACGCTTTGGTCTTCACAGGGAAAATGGATTATCGTCCAAACGTGGACGCAGTAATCTGGTTTAGCAAAGAAATCCTGCCAGAAATTCAAGCAATCATCCCTGCTGTGCGCTTTTATGTCGTCGGACAGCGCCCGCACCCGGAAGTCGAAAAGCTGCGCGATTTACCGGGTATTCAGATTACCGGCTGGGTGAAAGATGTACAGCCTTTTCTGCATGGAGCGGCGATTTATGTTGCACCGCTGAGGATGGGCAGTGGAACCCGTCTCAAGATTCTGGAGGCTATGGCAGCCGGCTGCGCAGTGGTGGCGACTCCGCTGGCAGCAAGCGGGATTCGCAACGATGAGCAGAACGGCATGAGCATTGCCAAAACAGAACAGGAGATGATTTCGACCATTCTGGCGCTGCTCAACCAAACCGAAAAACGCGACCAGATGGGGCAAGCGGCTCAAGATTACGTTAAGCGACATTATGATTGGTCGGTACTGATTCCACAGCTTATTGAAGCGTATAAAGGAATTGGCCTTGGATAGGGAAGCGATCGCATTACGTAACCGTGCTATGACGGAGGCGTTTCATCGCTCGCCCCTCAAGCATCAGGTTCGAAGTGCAATGCTTACGATTGCCAGCAAAGTACCAATCGCTTCTATCGGCGGCAAGCGTTACAACCGTACCCTTGTGATCCGCCCTGATCATCTGGGAGATGTTTTACTATCCACGCCCGCCATCCGCGCCTTAAAAGCGGCTCTCCCCGAACAGGAAATTCATGCGCTGGTCGGGCCGTGGTCAGCCGAAGTTATGGCGGCGTATCCCGAAATTGAAACGGTGCTGACGCTCGATTTCCCCGGATTCAGCCGCCGCCCCAAAGTCAATTGGCGATCTCCATACGAACTGGCATTCGAGGCTTCAAGACAGCTCCGGCGGATTGGTTATGACAGCGCGATTATTATGCGACCCGATCACTGGTGGGGGGCATTAGTCGCTCAATTGGCAGGTATTCCACGGCGAATTGGTTATGATTTGCCGGATGTCGCCCCTTTTTTAACCAACACTGTTTCATATCAACGGGAACACAGCGTCATCCAAAATCTGCGCCTCGTCGAGCCGCTGGGCGTGACATTCGACCGCAACGATACTCAATTAACCTTTCCGATTGATCCGGTAGATGACCTATACGTTTCCGGCTATTTAGAGGAATGGCGCATTCAAGGTACAAGCAGGTTGATTTGTATCCATACCGGAGCCGGTACGACCGTTAAGCAGTGGCCTGAAGCAAAATGGGTGAGCGTTGCGGATACTTTGGCCGAGCAGTTGGAGGCGTCGATTATCCTGACGGGAAGCGATCACGAACTCCCAACAGCACGACGCATTGCCGGACAGATGAAACAGCCGTCGATTGTGATGGCGGGTGATACA
This sequence comes from Anaerolineae bacterium, assembly GCA_017303775.1. GTDB lineage: Bacteria > Chloroflexota > Anaerolineae > Aggregatilineales > Phototrophicaceae > CFX2. Next base: position 16,739 of record JAFLCH010000040.1, read on the forward strand.
CGGGTAGGCCAACTTGCCGCCTTATTCAAACGCTCAAAACTCGTGTTAGGGGCGGACAGCGGGCCTTTGCATCTGGCAGCAGCAGTCGGAACACCTACAGTCTCGCTCTTCGGCCCCGCCGATCCGGTTGAATTTGGGCCGTGGGGATCAAGCGAGAAACACCTTGTGCTCACCAGCGACATCGCCTGCCGCCCGTGCCGTGTGCTGGACTGGTCAGGCGATGATCTGGCGTATCACCCGTGTGTGCGCGACATCAATGTGGCGCGGGTGTTGGAAGCGGGACGACGAGCATTCCAAGCCAGTGAGGGTCGCTAGTCCGGAATAACAACCTCATCTAACCCCTCTTCAGGCGAGGGGTAAGTGGGGTTCATATCTTCCAGTGTTTTCACAATGGTTTTGGCAACCATAAGATCGCGGTACCATTTATTGTTCGCTGGCACGATATGCCACGGCGCATAGGAGGTATTGCAATTGGAGATGGCATCTTCATAGGCGCTCATGTAATCGTCCCACCGTTCCCGCACCGGCAGATCCCCTTTTGAAAACTTCCAGTTCTTGTCCGGCTGACGCAGACGATCCAGCATGCGTTTCTTTTGCTCATCTTTACTAATGTGAAGATAGAACTTTAGGATGCGCGTTCCATTGTCGGCCAGCAGGTGTTCAAAGTGATTGATGTGTTCATAACGCTTCTGCCAAACAGAGTCCGGTACAAGCTTATTGACGCGCACCACCAATACATCTTCATAATGGCTGCGATTAAAAACCCCGATATACCCTTTTGAAGGGGTGTGCTGGTGAATTCGCCACAGGAAATCATGCGCTAGTTCCAGCGCGGAAGGGACTTTGAAGGATGTGACCTGAACGCCAGCAGGGTTGATCCCACCAAAGACCTTCTCAATCGCCCCATCCTTACCACCGGTATCCATGGCCTGAAACACGACCAGAAGAGACTGCTTGCCTTCAGCATAGAGGCGTTCTTGAAGCTCACTGAGCTTTCCGCGCAGGTCATCGACTTCAGCGCGCGCCGACTCTTTATCATAGCTGCCGACAAACTCAGGGTCATACTTCTTGAGGCTGACTTTGCTGCCGGGGGTGGGGACTAACTTATATTTCGCCATAACTATTACTTTCTCCTGATAGCGCGTAGTGATAAGCTTCATTATGAAGCAGATTCTTCGCGTTGAGGCTTGACGAGCACTGTTTCTTCATTGCGATAGGTGACCATGCCTGCACCCGCACCCTTAATCTTCTTGACGTATACACAGCGTGTTACATCAACCGTCACCTTGCCCTCGCCGCGACTGGCGCTGTAATAAGCGGCCAACGCAGCAGCCTGTTCAATCGCTGAAGGGGGGATGCGTTTTCCGTCTACTTTGATGACGACATGCGCACCGGGCACGCCACGCGCATGCAGCCAATAGTCTTGCGCGCTGCCTTTGTTAAACGTTACCAATTCGTTCTGACGACTGTTGCGACCAACCCAAATGACATGACCTTCGGGGGTTACTACTTTAAGCGGCGCACTTTGCCCGCTTCCAGCTATTCTTTTGGCTGGAGCGCCCTGCCAGTGCCCATTCGACTGAAGCGCCTGCCGAACTTCATCGATTTCCGGCCAATTGGAGGCAAACTCAAGATCAACTTCAAGCTGCTGAAGATACTGTAGTTCATTCCGAGTCTCTTCGATCAAACGCGGCACGTCATCCAACGCCCGTTTCGCCTTCTCATAGCGGCTAAAATAGGCCTGTGCATTCTCCAAAGGAGTCAGTGAGGGATCAAGGCGGATTGTTAAATCAGGCTGATCGGGATCATATTGAGCTGTCAGTACCGTTTGATGTGGTTGCAAGCCATACTGGTAGGCAAGAATCAACTCACCGCTCTGGCGCAGAACTTCGCGCTCGGACTCATCCGTCATCGATTTTTCGAGAGAAGCGAGCTTAGCCGAAAGTTTCGCTTTCGCTTCGGTCATCGCAGCCTGTACGGGAATTTTCGCGGCACGATAAGCGTCTTCTCCCACCGGTGCACCATAGTAGGCTAACAACGCCTCACTCAAGGTTGGAACCGGATGCCAACCGTTTAGACTGGTGAGCGGGTAAACGGAATAGGCACTGACTCCATCTTCGGTTTCAGCAATTCCGGGCTGCCAACCCCGCTTTGAAAGCGGGAGAACGAGCGATTGGAGTGTCTCAAATAATCGTGCAATATCGACATCATGCGCCCGCAGATTGATGTCTCCGAATGCGCGGAACACAATTTCCTTCGCCAGCAGCGGACTCATCCCTAACAATCGCGATGCAAGTACCTGCTGCGCTTTACGCTTCGGGTCTTCGTTCTGCTCAAAAATAGCTTCCATCTCAGGCAAGATCAAACTAACCGGATCATGTTTGCCAACCTGAGGGGGCGGGAACTTGTATTCGTGGGCTGGCAAGCTGAGCCGGTACCGATTCTCATCCGGCCCGACACGCCTCACACAATCGAGTATGATCCCTTTTTGAAGCAGCAGGATATTGCTGCGGCGTTCCATCGGCTCGACAACAATACACACCTCGCCTTCCGGCCCCTGAACATCGAATTGGAGGATTCGTTCCCAAGGCGGCTGGCTGATGTGGGTAATGAGACCCCCTTCTACATATCGACGGAAGAGCAGCCCCAGTTGAGTGGGTTTCACAAGGCCACGGCGCAGCTTTTCATCTACCAGATGAAGCCGGGGAGTCAGAGGATCGGCACTCAGGTAGAGATAGCGGCGCTTGCGGTCGGCATAAACTTCGAATCCAAAACCGGTCGCGTCGACGTCCAAGACATCCTGAACGCGTCCGCCAACCAGTGTATCCATCAATTCATCAAGGAGCGCTGAAAGTGTAAAAGCATCAAGGAACATAGCGTGTCACCACATCAAACTCTTGATGCTATTGTATAGGGGGATGCCCAAAAAGCTAATGGGCATCCGGCGTGAGGAGGTAAGCAATCACATCACCCAAATCCTGATCCGAGAGGCGTTCCGGATAGTCAACCGCCATCACAGGCAAGAAGCCTTCGACGACAAAGGCTGTCGGATGAAGGGTGGATTCATAAATATAAGAAGCCGCTGATAACGGTGGACGACGCGAACCGGCAATATCCGCTATCCCCGTAAAAGGCGGCGCGATCTTGTTGACAGCGCCTTCGCGGTGGCAAGCTGTGCAACCATACTGTTCGACAAGAAGCGCGCCCCGACTCGCATCTGCACCTTCCAAGAGCGCTGCGACACGCTCGGCATAGGGGTCTTCTGTCAACTCGGCAGTTGCTTCGCCTTGCAGTTGAAGCTCTGATTGGGTGGCGGAGATAAAGATGACAATGAAGGCCGCCGTCACGACTAGCAAAATTGCCAGCACAACATATACGGGCAAGCGAGAATTCTTTTTAGATGGTTCAGATGTCATCGGCACCATACTTCTATAGTAAAAGACGGTCGAAAATCATGATCAGGAAAAGAAAGGCAAGGTAGGATGTGGTGTATTTATACATACTTCTTGCCGCTGCCCCATCCGCGATTTGAATCAGTTTCACAGCCTTGTACAGCATCCCGATGCCCAAAAGGAAAGCAGTGATCAAGTAGATCGGCCCCAAGAACTGGAACGGCGCAGGCAAAAGCGCAATCAGGAAAAGCTGAACGGAATAGAGCAAAATCTGGTTACGCGTCGCGGCCTCGCCACGCGCCACAGGCATCATCGGGACATTAGCCGCCGTGTAATCTTTGTTCACCAAAAGCGCTAACGCCCAACTATGGGGCGGAGTCCAGTAGAAAACAATCGCGAAGAGAATAAACGCCTCGTAGGAGAGTGTGCCGGTTACGGCTGTCCAGCCGACGAGAACAGGAACAGCCCCTGCGCCACCACCGATCAGGATATTCACGACCGTGTTACGTTTGAGGATGAGCGTGTATAAAATGACATAATACATGCCCCCAAACAGCGCCAGAACAGCCGTCAACCAATTCACCCACATTGCCAACACCAGCACTGACCACGCCAGCAAACCCATCCCAAAGAGCAGCGCGTTGACGGGCTGAATACGACCGGATGGGATCGGACGGCGTGAAGTCCGCGCCATTTGCGCGTCCATGTCCCGATCAATGTACTGGTTGATGGCGCTCGCTCCGGCAGCGGCAAAGGTGCCACCAATAATGGTCGGAACGAGAACGGCAAGATCCGGAATACCATCCGCAGCAATTACCATTGCGGTAACCGTTGTGAACAGCAGCAGCAAAACAATGCGCGGCTTCGTCAATTCGACATACGTTCGCAGCAAATCAGCGAAGGTTAACTGAGGGTTTTGGATTGAGCTTTCCATTGATTCTCATTCAGTGAGCTATTTAATTCACGACTATTAAGCCATTCGATGGCGGAGAGAACGACCAGCAAGGCCCATGTTGTAGCGGCAAAACCAACATGCGCCGCGCCCCACAAAGCAGCACCACGGGTCAACACATAAAATGCGCCGATAGCAGCCTGAGCCAGATACGCGATCAGCGAAGTCAAGGCAAGCGTTCGAACGCGCGAGTCTTGACGATCCCGGTAAACAAAATACACCAGCAGCAGCAGGCTAACACCAAACGCCAAAACCGCATAGCGATGGAACATATGAATCAACGCCCACTGCCCCTGCCCCGCCGGGAAGATTGAACCATTACACAGCGGCCAATCGGTGCACGCCAGTGTTGAACCGCTGCCACGAACCAACGCACCTGTCAAAATAATGACCAGCGACAGCGCGGTCGTGATATAGGCGAGCGCGGTAACACGGTCTGCCGAATGGCGGATTGTATCTTTATAGCTGGACAACACCACTGCGACCAACATAGCCCCCAGCAGAAGCATCGCGGTGCCGAGGTGCAGTGTTACGGTTGTCGGGGGGAGGTCAAAAATAACTACCAGCGCACCCAGCGCACTCTGTACGACAAACAACAGAGCACCTGCCACAGTGATCCCCAACACATAGCGATCACGCTGGCGATAGGCACGCACAGCCACATAGAGAGTTAAAAGGCCAAAGACGCCAATTAACAGCGCGAACAAACGATGTAACCATTCAATCCAAGCCGTTAAATTATCGAGCGGCGGAAAAATCGTACCGTTAC
>JAFLCH010000400.1 GCA_017303775.1 Anaerolineae bacterium
AAATGTACAGTAACGCGATTACCAGCTTTCAATCCTGAGCGCCCACCGTTCTCGCACGGGCGTAACTTTCCTGTACCGCTGTTTTCATGGAAGCAATCGAAATATCGGTGCTGAACATCCCGATCATACCCCACAGGATGACGTGTACGATCAACACCAGATGCAGGATAATCCCGTATACGAGCGCGGTTTCCTGTGGGATACCAATCGTCCCCAGTGCAAAAATAACCGCGGTTTCAAACGGCCCAACACTCGCGATGGTAAACGGGATGAGCGTGCTGAAAGTCGTCGCGACCACAGCCAGCGCCAGTGCCGCATAAAGTTGTGCGCTTGGCTGAAATTCCGGGAATGCCAGTCCCAATGTCCACACTGCCATCAGCCACGATGCCCACGTTAAACCCGTGAACAGCACCGTGCTGCTCACCCCACGCCAGCTTCCCAGCGGCTTGACGCCGATCAGCAGTCGTTCTGCAAAGCGGTGCAAGGGGATCTTCTTCAAGAATGGAATGACACGCCCCATCAAGTCAACAATCTGGTGCGCCCATTCCGGTTTGCGGCTGAACACCACCAGTGTCACGAATCCCGCCAGTCCTAATCCTCCCAAGATCAGCCCCATCGAAATCACAGAAGCCGGTACATCCAGAAAGATCGGCACAATCGCCAGCACAAACACCACCGTTAACATGTCCATAAATCGTTCGGTCGCGAAGGTGCTCAATACCGTCCATCCCGAAAGTTGTTGTGCCGGAGGTTGTGTGATCAAGTAAATACGAACAAGTTCCCCTGCTCGCAGTGGAATGGTCGTATTTATCAGGTTCGCCAGATTAATCACATGCATCACCCGCGGGAAAGGCGCGCGCCGGTCTAACAGCCGGTGCCACCGCAGCGCCATAGCCACCACCCCGAACGCGTACATCACCAGCACCAGCAGCACATATCCCCACCGGATGCCAGCCATCTCCCGCCATGCCAGCGACAGATCAATGTCGCGTATTGCCAGCCACAGAAAAATGCTGCTGACCACCACACCGATTAGGATATTTCGAATCAGAAGACTCTTTTTCACATTCCACTTTCTGAATTCATCTATTTCGGATAGTGATCACGACCGCAGTTTAAGATACCTGATGCCATTCGCCACTGAAACCCCGAAAACCGCTGGGCTTGTTTACCCCTACCACTCCGTCAACACATATCCTATTCAGGCCGTTGCAGGTCTGTGCTATCATATCGCCTCTGTCACACTGCTGGAAGTGAAAACCGGAGTGTTTCGCTCACGGGAACACCCATAATCGCCTGAAAGGGAAGTATGCTGCTTCACATTGACGCCTCAGTAACAAAATTAGGGGTGGTTGGGTTAGGATACGTAGGCTTACCCCTCGCGGCTTTGTTTGCTCACAAAGGGTTTGAAACCATCGGCCTAGACATTGATGCGGCGCGGATCGGGGTTTTGCAGCGGGGTGAAAGCCCATTCCACTACGACGAACCCGGCCTTCCCGAATTGCTGCAATCCGTTATGCCCTCTGGTCGCTTGAGCTTCACCACCGACGCCACCGCCCTTAATCAAGCGGACATTATCTTAATCTGTGTGCAAACGCCGGTTGATGACTCCGACAATCTTCCCCGCTACGATCATCTCCGCAGCGCGCTGCGGTCGGTTGGGCAGGTGCTAAAAGCCGGCGCGCTTGTCATTATCGAATCCACCATCGCCCCCGGTACAATGTCCCGCGTCGTTATCCCCGAACTTGAAGCAGCCACCGGTGGTCGTGTCGGACAAGCATTTTATGCAGGGCATTGTCCGGAACGGGTCATGCCCGGTCGCCTCTTACACAACCTTCGTAACATGAGCCGTGTTGCGGGCGGCATGACTCCACAGGTAGCCGCTGCCATGCACAGCCTCTACTCCCACATCGTCGAGGCCACCATCGACACCACCGACATGCTCACGGCGGAATTGGTGAAAACCACCGAGAATGCTTACCGTGATGTTCAAATCGCCTTTGCCAATGAAGTCGCCCGCATCTGTGAAGCCGTCGGCGGTGATGTCTGGAAGGTTCGCGAACTGGTCAACAAGAGTCCGGGTCGCAACATGCTGTACCCCGGAGCAGGGGTGGGCGGTCATTGCATCCCCAAAGATTCGTGGTTATTGATCGCCAATGCGGACGAAGCTGCGCCCGCCCTCATCCCCACCGCCCGTCATGTCAACCGCTCAATGCCGCTTCACGTAGCCGATCTCACTACACAGGCTTTAGAGCATCAAGGGCATCCGGTCGCAGGGGCAGTAGTCGCCGTCTTGGGTTACGCCTATCTTGAAAACTCCAGTGACACCCGCGATACCCCCTCTCAGGCCTTCATTGAAGTGATGCGCCAGCGTGGAGCAGTGCTGCGTATTCACGATCCCTTCGTCGAAGGCTATCAGCAGCCTTTAGCTCACGTGTTGCAAGGGGCGCATGCCGCCGTCATCATGGTCGCCCACAATGAATACAAGCAGTTCGACTGGGCTGCCCTCGCCGCCGACCTATCAGTAATTGTAGATGGTCGTCACATCCTGCCGCCGGATTTCACATCACCGGCAGCCACCGTGCGGGTCATCGGTCGCGGGGATTTGTCCTGATGGACTCACGTCGATTGTCGTTGGATCAGTCTATATGAGCTTTCGAAGATCCGCTTCTCGTTAATGTTGGGGTTCTCGATCCGCTCAAAGAGTGCGCGTGCCAGCTTTTCCCCGATGTCCCTTGGGTCTTGTGCAATCGTCGTCAGGGTAGGGCGGACAATCGTCGCCTCACGAATATCATCAAACCCCACCACCGCAACATCATCCGGCACATTGTATCCCGCCTCTTGCAGCGCCAGAATCGCGCCAATCGCCATCAAATCATTCACGATGATCAGCGCGCTCGGCATATCCCCGCTCTCCACCAGTGATTGAATCGCTGCCGCCCCCCCATCCATCGTAAAATCGCCTTCTCGCAAATAACGCGGGTTGATGCTCAATCCGGCGTCACGCATCGCCCGTGAATACCCTCGGAATCGTCGCGGCCCCGGTGGAAAGTGATCCGGTACGCCGATATAGCCCACCCGCGTATGCTCATGCGCCTCGATCAGCCATTGCGTCGCCTCATAAATCGCCCGCTCATCATTCACAAACACCACGTCGATACTCGGATGCGTCACATACTGAGCCAGCGCCACGAATGGAATCCGTGATTGCGACACATAATGATCAAGATCATCGTCCGTCAGGTGCACCGGCACCATAATCACACCGTCCACCCCGCGTCCCAGCACAATCTCGCAAAAGTGCTTCTCATGCT
>JAFLCH010000401.1 GCA_017303775.1 Anaerolineae bacterium
CTTATGAGCAGCGGGATAACCTGCGGGCGAGGCCGGATATTCAGATCGCGGAGTACGCGGGACCAACATGGGTAGGGATCAGTTTCAATGTGGCTGACCCGACGCGACCCCGCGATGCTTACAAGCCCAGCGGAGAACTTTATGAACAGGGGAAGCATCCGATTTTCGGGGATGCACGAGTGCGGCAGGCGTTCCAGATGGGGATTGATGTGCGGGAGGTGATCGAGGTGGCTTACGAGGGGAACGCGACCCCGCTGGCTACCCACTTCCTGCCGCGATCATGGGCGTTTGATGCGTCGGTGGAGGCGAGTGTGTATGACCCGGCGGGCGCAGGGCGACTGCTGGACGAGGCGGGTTGGAAAGACGCGAACAACGACGGAATCCGCGAATGCAGGGGATGTTTGTACGCGAGCGACAACCAACCGCTGACGGTACAGATCACGGTACAGAATGGTCTGGAACTACAGGCGACTTTGATCGCCCGACAATTACGGGCGGTGGGATTCAATGTACAGACGGGGGGCAACGCAGCGGAAAGTCAGCAACATGATGCCTACCTGAGCCAAACGAGCGTGAGGCGATATGACGACCCTGATCCTTCGGCACTGTACGGGCGCGCGGCAGATGTGGTGCAGTTCGGAACGAATTACGGTTCGTACTATAACGCGGAGATCGAGCGGTTGATGGAAGAGGCGCGACAAGTGCCGGGGTGCGATGTGGAAACGCGGACGGCGTTGTACCACCAGATTCAGCAGATGCTGAGGGATGATCCACCAGCGGCGTGGTTGTTCGCGCCGAATGAAATGGTGGCGGTACAGGGGGGTGTGCAGGGATTCCAGCCGTATCCTGATGATCCGCTGTGGAATATACGAGACTGGGTGGTGCTGCCATGATGAGACGCCTGATAGGGCTGGTTTGCGTGGTGATGATACTGATGATGGTCAGCCCGATTGCGCGAGCGCAGGAGAGCGACTTCCGCGTCCAGATCAAGGTGGAGAGCGCGTTCACGCGGGTTTTACCGGCGTTTGATGCTGAACCGGCGGCGTCGGTTTTCCGAGAGGAACGGCTGGAGGTTGTGAGCCGGAATCTGGACGGCACGTGGTTTGAGGTGCGGCGGATCGGACGGTTGAATAATCTGGGGTGGGTTTATTATGAGGTGCTGGAGCGTTACAGCTTCCGGCCTGAATTCCTGCCGCTGGGGGATGTGATTACAGGCGTGATCGGCCCCAAGCCGCTGACGGTAGCACCGGCCTACGCGGCGTATCTGGTACAGGGGGCGAATATCCGTGAACGGCCTTCGCGGCGGAGTTACGCAATTTTTAATACGCCACCGTTGGTCACTGTACCGGTGATCGAACGCAATCAGGATGGGTCATGGCTGCACATTAATTATCTGGGGTATGACGGATGGATCGCGGCGGCGAATGTTCGCAAGTTGGACAATGTGCTGGATATTCCGATCGCGCCGGGGTTAGCGCCGCTGGATGTACCGACAGCGGTCATCATTCCGGTGGAGCTGCAACAGGCGCAGATTGATCGACTGCGGGACTTCATCAACACGCGGACGGGGGTGGCGGTGCAACTGGAGCAGTTCTGGTGGGCGGTCTTCCGAGGGGAGATAATGCCGTGCGACGCGCCGGAGGAGATCACTTACTATCCGTACACGGAGCAGGATGTGCAACAGTTACCGGAACTGGGACGGTATGTGCCGCGATTGATCACGGCGATTGATTACTTGAAGACGGCGCGAGATCCGTTTACGGCGTGCGGGATTGTGCGGCCGGGGGCGGTGATCGCGGCACGGGACGCGGCGATTAACGCGCGGATTATCTTCAGCGCGACGCTGGAGTCGCTGGTTGATCTGGAAGAGAACGTGGTACAGGCGCGGCGGTAAAGCGGACGTGGTTTGTGAGCAGAAGCGACACCCCTCGATAACGTGATCCATCGAGGGGTGTTTTATTGGAAGTTAGCTGCTGCGGCGATAGGGGTTGGTATCCGATTTTTCGAAGGTGCCACCGGTGCGAAGGAGGCAGACCTGCTGCCAGTTGTAACGCTGGGGGGCGTTCGTCCAGTAGGGGGCGACGCGCCATGTGTAGACGCCGGCTTCCCACGGGAGATCGGCGAGGACGATTTGGGCGGTGAGGGTGGTGCTATCGAAGGCGCGACGAACACCGGTGGGCGAGATGACGATGACACTGTAGACGTTGGCACCCTGCAAGCCGGGATAGGTGGCGGTGAGGACGGTATCCCCGTTCATGAAGTTACCGGAGAGGGTCATGTCGCCCTGCCATTGGGAGCAGACATCGGTGGAGAGATCAAATTCTTCGGGGACGCGACCATCGGCGTTGCGGGGGAGGAGGCGTCCGGTGGGGAAGATGGAGTTGAAGGCGACGCTGGTGCGGAGGAGGCGGGCGTAAATCCACGCGGGGGAATCGCCGTACTGGATTTGCAGCCATTGGCGGCCATCCCAGCGGGAGAAAAAGTCCCCTGCCCGACCGAGAATGACCACGGAAGAGTCACGGGGGAGCTGACCGATGGCGTCGTAGGCGAAATCCGGGCCGACGCGGACTTCGGCGGTATCCACAGTGACGAGGCCGTAGATGGTTTCGTCCTGCCGAGCGGCGAGCTGGCCGGTGGTGAGCAGGAGGAGCAGACCGAGCAGGATAGCTAAGCGGTACATGGGGAGATGCCTTTCCGAAAAAGGTGTCGTTGTGTGCCCTTATTCTACAAGGGTTTTGGGAAGGGATTCTTGACGATTGGCTGACGGAAAGGAGGTGCACCTGTTTATTACGAAAAGCTGGTCAAGATAACGAGGCTGGCCGAAACGGCGGCACTGGCGTCATTGGCAGTGGCAGTGGAGTGCCAAAGCGGGGTTTTGCAGCAGCAGCGGCAGCAGCAGGGCTGAACAAGAAGGCGAGAAGAGGCCGATGTCCCGCCGAGCTGGTCGGTTTGTCGTCGTCGGCGGCGGCGGCGCCGACAAAGAATGGCGCGGCTGTGAGGGAAGTTGGCGCCGACAAACAGGGGGCATGGCGAGGCGGAAGGGAACTGCCGCCATGAGGCTCCGCCACATGCGCCAACGATGGGATAAGGTGGTGGGGAATGGGCGGCGTGAGGGACATGCAAACCTCCGATGTTAACGGCTGATTCCGATTATAGCACAAAAGTTCCATTTTGATGGTTAGAATATACAAACTTGAGGTTGGGAGGGGAATCAGTTGCGGACGGGGGGAAAGTCTGGCAAGCTAGGTGAAATTTTTATGGACTACAACCAAAAGGACATGAATATGAGCGCAGGAAGCATTACAAAAC
>JAFLCH010000402.1 GCA_017303775.1 Anaerolineae bacterium
TTAGTACGAGTCTTCTGACTCTAGAACTATCATAGCACAAATGATCTGGTTTAGGGTTACCAAATGGTCACTATTTGGGGACGAATTTTCTAACTTTTTGAGGGAAGGGAATTGTTAAGACGGTTGGTGGATGGTTAGAAAATGGTTTGTGGGTGGAAAATGGGAGGGAGAGCAACCGGACCCATGTTGGATTAAAGCGCGATTGGTGGCTGCATCGTTCATGAAATAGGCCATTTGGCGGGGATGGGCGGGAAAGGAACAAGCCATTCAACGGATTCACATCGCTGCGATTGCCGCATAGAATGACCTGTGATGGGTAAATTGTATGTGGAGAGATGATATGAAGAAGTTATGGGCTGCAATCTGTTTTGTGACGCTGATTGTGATGATGATGGCCGCGCCTGTGCTGGCAGACGGGCCGGTGGAAAACCGCGCCGGACGAGCGGAGCTTCGATTTTTGGAGGGCATGATTGACCATCATCAGATGGCGTTGGATATGGCCGCAGACTGCCTTGAAAAGGCGAGCAGCGAAAGCGTCAGCGAGTTGTGCCAGAACATCATCGCGGCACAGAGCGCTGAGATCGAGATGATGCAGGGCTGGTTATTGGATTGGTACAATGTCGATTATCAGCCGGTGGCGATGCGTGATATGGACGATGCGATGGGTGGGCACAGTGGGCACGGTATGACGGGGATGCCGCATCAAGACCCTAGTATGATGATGGGCATGATGGCAGGGTTGAACCGGCTGGAAGGTGTTGAATATGATGTGGCGTGGCTGGAAGCGATGATCGACCATCATGATGACGCGATTCACATGTCGGAACGGCTGCTGGCGCGTGTTCCGGGGACGGTGGGACATGAGGCGCTGCTGACACTGGCACAGCAAATTATCGACGATCAGAGCGGTGAAATTGCGGACATGGAAGCGCTCATCAGCGAACTTGCGGCAGCATAAGGCAGCGACAAGTACTGGTAAGGGATTGAAGGACGGGGACTCGTGGTTTCCGTCCTATTGATTTTAGACAGCCAACGTCGTGAAAACGACTTCCTTAAAAGCGCGTTCAAGTCATAGTGATAGGCGATTTCATGTCCGCGATCCGAGTTGTGCTGGCCGATGATCATGCGGTAGTGCGTAAAGGGATACACGACTTTCTGGAAGAGGAAGGCGATATTGAGGTTGTCGCTGAGGCCAGTGATGGTGAAAAAGTAAAGGAATACATCCTGAGTTTAGCACCGGATGTGGTTGTCCTCGATATTCGTATGCCGCTTGCAACCGGAATAGATGTTACACGGTGGATACGCGAACAGTCGCTGCCGGTTCGTGTGCTGATCTTGACGGCGTTTGATGATGATCCGTTCATTGTGGCGGCGTTGAAGGCAGGTGCGGATGGGTATGTACTGAAGAACGCTGAAGCAGAAGAAATCAGCGCTGCTGTACGCGCGGTACACGGCGGGGAAAGCGCGATTGCCGCGAATATCGCCCAGAAATTCATCAAACAAATGATGGGGAGCGCTGAAATAGGCGCAGCGAATGATGTGCTGACAGAACGGGAGCGCGAGGTTTTGCAGATGGCCGCTTTGGGATTAACAAACCGGGGAATCGGGTTGAAATTATCGATTAGTGATCGCACGGTGCAGGGGCATCTGGCGAGCATTTATGGCAAGCTGCAGGTGAGCAGTCGTACTGAGGCGGTGACGAAAGCGCTGCAACTGGGCTTCATTCAACTGCCGGAACAACCGGAATGAACATCTGGTCATTTTCATTCAGCATACATGGTTTGCGGGCACAGGTGCTGCTTTGGACAGTGCTGCCACTCACCATTTTATTGATTATTTTTGCGTTTAGCGGCGTTAACAGTCATCAGCGTTCAATGCGGGCACTGGCGATTGATGAAAATACGCGGTTGATCGGCGCGCTGTCACAGATTATTGCGACAGAAGCGGAAAATTTTGCGCTGAAAAACGGCGTCATGCTCACGGCGGTAGAGGCGAGTGACCTGAATTTGAATCGGATGCTGGCAGTTGAGCATCCTCATTCAGAAGGGACTGTGGTACTGATAGACCGAGATGGCCGCGTATTATTCAGCCGAGGCACAGTACCTCCGACAGATGTTGTGCGCGATTGGGAAGGCGTGACGGAAGGTTTGGCAGGGAGGAGCGGGGCATTCTTCACTTCGGAAGGACAAGACGGGGATGTGATGGCTTATTCACCGGTAGCCAACACCGGTTGGGTACTTATCATCCGAGAAGCATGGCATTCCTTAACCGATCCGCTCATCCGGTTCGAACAGGTGACACCCTTTATTTTGTTGACAGCGACTATCATTTCTTTGCTGACTCTCTACTTCGGTTTGCGGTATGTGGTGCGTCCCCTCAGTGAATTGGGGGTTCGAGCGAATCAAATCGGTCAAGGTCAATTCAACGCCGTTGCGAAACCGATCGGGGGGGTCAAGGAAATCGAAGATCTGCGCATCACCCTGCATGATATGACGCAGCGGCTACAAAGTTCTCAGGCTGCGCTCCACGATTATTTGAAAGCCATTACCGAAACACAAGAAGAAGAACGCGCCCGATTGGGACGAGAACTGCATGACGAAACCGTACAGACATTGATCGCACTGGGGCATAAGGCCCAGATGGTACAGCGTCATTATGAGCGCAGTTCGCCGCAAACCGGAGAACACATTAACGAATTACGTGAGATGGTGGCTGAGGGAATTGAGGAAGTCAGACGATTCAGCCGTGCATTGCATCCTCATTACCTTGAAGAATTGGGTTTGGTGATGGCGCTTGAAACAGCAGCGAAAGAGGTCGGAGCCGTGTTTTCGATTCGGGGTAGTGTTTATGCTATGAAGGCGGAGGTGGAACTCGCCATTTACCGGATCGCACTAGAAGCCTTGAATAACGCGCGGCGGCATGCACGTACCGACCAGATTGAAGTCTGGCTGGAATTTAAGCCGGATGAGGTCAGGTTGTGTGTGGAAGATCAAGGTATTGGTTTTGAGGTTCCACCCCAATTCAATGAGTTGACTCGTACAGGGCATTTCGGATTGATGGGGATGCACGAACGAGCGCAGCTTGTACACGGGCATTTGAGCGTGATTTCCTCAAGCGGCAGGGGGACAAGGATACTCTTGACTATAGGATCGACACTCGCAGAACCATTGAGCTTTACATGAGCAGTATCCCCGAAACCAACATTCAAAATTGATCATCACCGTCATCAGCCTGCGGGGGGATATTCACTAACCAATTGGCGATTTCACGAA
>JAFLCH010000403.1 GCA_017303775.1 Anaerolineae bacterium
GGCACGAGCCAGTCCCCCACTTCGAGCAGCGGCGAGAGCGCCCCGACGGATTCGCATAACCAGAGGTGAGTCGCGCCGGAGTCGCGCAGGGTGCGGATGGTGGCGCGGGGGTCGGCGCGGCGCGGCCAGCAGATGAGGGCATGGTGACGCTCGGCTTCGAGCATGCGGATAGGGTCGGCTACGCCATAGGGTGTGGGCGGGGTGATCACTTCGTTGTGCCAATCATGGTAGGCATCGGTGAGAATGGCGAGTTTGGACATGAATTGCTTCCTCTATGATGATTCCTTCATTCCGACCAATTGCCTTGAAACCACGGATGAACCTCCGGCAGGAAGATTTCATTGATGACGGCGGGATCGGCTTCGACAATCTCCCACGCCATGTCCAGATTGTCGGCGCGGATGAGCAGGATGCCGCCGGAGTCATCGAGATAGGGGCCGCCTTCGATGAGGATGCCCTGCTGGTAGAGATAGCGCAGATAATCGCCATGCTCCGCCAGCGGTTGTTCTTCCAACGGCTTCCCTTTCAGCCAACCATCTCCCACCTCATAAATGACAGCGTAGGTCTTCACGTCGTGCTTAGCTCCTAGGGTTGGAATGAGCGGAGGATGCGCGCAGTGCCGGAAACGGTGTAGACACCTTGATTGGCCGGAATGAGCGCGGTTTGCCCCACTTTGAGCGTGAAAGCGGTATCGCCCGCGCTGACTTCCGCCGCGCCTTCGATGACGGTGAGGATGTGAAATTGGTCACCGCGCGTGTCGAGGGTGATGCGCGTGCCGTTGCGCGGGTTGAGCTGGTGCAGCAGGGTGATGAAGTAGGGCGACTGCACCACATCGACCACGGGCAGCGTGTTTTCGGCAGTGTGGGCGACCGCCGGAATGGTGTCCAGATTGGCGACGGTCACACCTTTGTCGATGTGCAGTTCGCGCGGTTGTCCGTTGAGGTCAACCCGTCCCCAATCGTAGAGGCGGTAGGTGACATCCGAGGACTGCTGAATCTCGTAGATCATGACACCGGGGCCGAGGGCGTGGATGCCGCCAGCATTGTTGAGCAGGACATCTCCGGCCACCACCTCGTCATAGATGAGCAGTTTTTCCAGTTTATTGTCGCGGATGGCGCGTGCCATCTCGGCGCGGGTCGTGCCGGGTTGGACGGCCTTGACGATCTTGGAACCGGGTTCAACGTTGAGCACATACCACGCTTCGGTTTTGCCGCGCGGGTCGCCTTCCAGTTCGCGCGCCTGTTCGTCGTTGGGGTGTACTTGCACCGAGAGCCATTCCTGCGGGTCGAGGATTTTGGCGAGCAGAGGGAAGCCTTCGGCGGGGTCATTCTTCGAGCCGACGAGCGCGTGCCCGTATTCTTTGAGCAGATCACCGACGCTGCGTCCGGCATGCGGCCCGTTGGCGACGGTGGCGGTGTCGTGCAGTTCCCATGATTCGCCGTAGGGTTCGGCGGTGGGCAGATGCTTGCCCAGCAGGGTTTCCAATTTGCGCCCGCCCCAGACTTTGACATGCAGCGCGGGGTTGATTTGAAGTGGGTATAGTGACATGGTGTTCCTCCTCCGAGCAATTTTCAGTATTGTCACATGCCAATACTGTAACTGCAAGGATTACGGGATGCTAAAATCGGGGTATGATGGGAAGATCATGTTGTCCTGTTTCATGATGGGAGGGTGTAAGGTGGCTGTACCGGATTATCAGAGTTTGATGCTTCCACTCCTGCAACTGGCGGGTGACGCACAGGAACATTCTATCTCAGAGAGTATTGAAGAACTGGCGACGAATTTGGGACTTACTGAAGAAGATCGTTATGAACTTTTACCAAGTGGTAGGCAGTTCAGATTGGATAATCGTGTTCGCTGGGCGCGTCATTATTTGATAGCTGCTGGTCTGTTGAGTGCTAGTGGGCGCGGAAAATTCCAGATTACTGAACGCGGCGCTCTTGTACTTAGAGATAATCCACCTTATATCAACAATAAACTTTTGAAACAATTTCCTGAGTTTCAAGAGTTTATGAATCCACGATCAGGCAGAGATGAAGAAATTACATCTGAACTTGAGGAACAACCGACACAGACCCCTGAAGAAATCTTAGAATCGAGTTATCAAAATTTGAGGAACAGCCTCGCTCAGGAACTCATTGAACGGGTGAAATCATGTTCGCCGCGATTTTTTGAGCGATTGGTGGTGGATTTACTGGTGCGGATGGGCTATGGTGGTTCACGCAAAGATGCGGGCAGAGCAATTGGGCAGAGCGGTGATGGCGGAATAGACGGGATCATTAACGAAGACCGTTTAGGGCTTGATGTGGTTTATGTTCAGGCAAAACGCTGGGATGGGACTGTCGGGCGACCGGTAGTACAAGGATTCGCTGGTAGTTTGGAGGGATTCCGCGCCCGAAAAGGGGTTCTCATCACAACCTCCAATTTCACTAAAGATGCGCTGCAATATGTTGAACGCATTGAGAAGAAAATCATCCTGATTAACGGCGAGCAACTGGCACAATATATGATTGATTATGGCGTGGGGGTCACAGAAGTGGCTACTTACACCGTCAAGCGAGCTGATTTGGATTATTTTGGCGAGGAAGTGTAAATTGACCAAGAAACGTTCTCGCAAGCGAATGGTGTACCCGCCGCTGGCGTTCCTGATAGTGGCGGCGCTGGTGTATTCACTGTACGCCTGCACCTTCGGTTTTGACCCGAACGCGCCCCCGCCCACCGGTGGCGGCAGCGCGCCCAGCGGTGATACGGCACAGGTCACACAGATCATTGACGGCGACACGATTGATGTGCGCATGGCCAACGGAACGACGGAGCGGGTGCGCTATGTGGGGGTGAATACACCGGAGCGGGACGAGGTGTGTTACCGGGAAGCGACACAGGCCAACCGGCTTCTGGTCGAGGGTAAGACGGTGACATTGGTGCGCGACAGCAGTGACCGTGACCAGTATGACCGGCTGCTGCGCTATGTGTACGTGGGGGATTTGTTCGTCAATCGGGCGATGATTGAGCAGGGGTATGCCGAAGCCGTGCTGTATCAGCCGGATCGGGCGAATTATGATCTGTTCCTGCGGCTGGAACGGGAAGCGCGTGCCGGCAACCGGGGCTGCCATCCGAGCGGCATCTTCAACGACGGCAGTGATACACGCTGAGCGACACTGAAAGCAAAAAGGGTGTGGTCAAATGATGAGGCCACACCCTTTTCGATTCTCGTGTTGA
>JAFLCH010000404.1 GCA_017303775.1 Anaerolineae bacterium
CCGGTGGAGATGCCCTGTGTACGGCGTTGGATGAAGGTTGGCAGATCGAGGATGTGGTTGGATATGAAGAGTATGAACACATCGGGGCGCGCGGCACCTGTGTGTATTACTTTGAACTGAAGCGTGGCGACGAGCAAATGACCATGCCGGTCATCGGCAATCCTTATGTTGGGCGCTTGGTTAGTATCATGGCATTCAAATTGGTTCCGGTGACGGCTCGCGCACGATAAAACTATTTGTAGATTTTTGGAAGCAGCGAGGCGGGCGTCATGCTCGCCTTTTTTATTCCCCGGCCAACTGCCGGATGCGCCGCGCGATCTCCGTATTCACATCAAAGTGCGCTTCCAAAAACGCCAGAATCGCCAGCGCCGATTCGATGCTGCGATCATAACCCTGCATAAAGTCGGCGAAGTGCTGTGCTAGATTCGGGAAGCGTTTTTCCACACGGCGTTCCGGCGCAAACACATCACGCAGTACATGCTGTTCAGCTTCGATATGCGCGGCCAATTCAATTAACCGGTCAATGGCGTAACCTTGGATGAAGCGCGCTGCCGATAAGCATTCACCCCGGCGATAGCGCCCCAGCCCGACGTACAGATTGGTCACCGCTTCGCCCACGCACCACTGCACTGCGCGGTTGCTGACAGGCGGCGGGTGAGTGGGCTTGAGCGTGGTCGGGTCGAAGTCTTCCGCCTGCCAGACCAATCGCCCCGGACTGAACACCGCCGTCGCCAGTTCCTGTGCCTCGAAGATGGCGAACTCGCAGAAAATATCGTCCTTAAACAGCACCTTATAACCAATGTCCGTGTTCTTGAAGGCATAAGCCACCGGATGAATCGCCTCCAGCCAATCCAATTGTTCCAGATACCTGCCCAGAGCACCGGGGCGCACGATCACGAAAAAATCGAGGTCGGAATAAGCATCCATGCGGGCGGTTTCTTCGCCGACCGAACCCAGCGCCAAGAGCGCTAGCGCTTGCCCGGACTGCCGCAGTGAGTCGCCAATCGCGTTTAATCGTTCGAGGAGGGCTTGTGGTTGTGGCATACGTAATTACGCTCCTTTTGGCGACCATGCATACCGGCTGGCGATCTGCACGGTTTGACTGTGAATATCAACAATATCGGTGACGTTGCGCGCGTACCCACCGGCCATCGTCACCGCCACAGGCAGGCCGCGTGCTTTGCACAACTCCAGTACCAGCGCGTCACGCTGCGCCAGACCGGTTTTCGTCAGCTTAAGCCTGCCTAAGCGGTCATCTGCAAAGGGATCAGCGCCCGCAAGATAAATCGCCATATCCGCATGTGCCAGCGCCAGCGCCCGCTGCACCCCTTCTTCCAGCATATCCAGATAAACTCTATCCCCCGTACCATCCAGTAATTCGATATCCAGATCGCTGATCTCTTTGTGGTAAGGGAAGTTTTTCTCGCCATGTATCGAGAAGGTGAAGATCGTTGTGTCATCCCGTAAAATGGCTGCTGTGCCGTTTCCTTGATGCACATCACAATCCAGAATGACGACTCGCCGTACACGACCTTCCGCTTGCATGGCGCGGGCAGCAATAGCACTGTCGTTGAACACACAATAGCCCTCACCATGATCGCGGAAAGCATGGTGAGTCCCCCCTGCCAGATTCACCGCCACCCCATCTTCCAACGCCGCGCGGCAGGCCGCGATGGTTGCGCCGGAGGATCGCCGTGAGCGTTCGACCATCGACGGTGTCCATGGAAACCCGATCCGCCGGATTTCCTTGCTGGAAAGCGTACCATTTTGTACCCGCTCCAAATAACTGGCGTCATGGGCGCGCAAGATTTCCTCGTCCGTGGCTGCTTCCGGCACATAAAGATTCTCGTGCGGCAGGATGCCTGTGTTGATGATTCGTTCCCGCAGCAAACTGTATTTGCTCATGGGAAAGCGGTGTTCAGCCGGCAGCGGCAGGACGAAGTGATCGGTGTAAAAGGCTCTCATGTTAGGCTGCAAACGCTGGCTTTCGATTGTTTTCGTTAAAGTGCATCAAATTTCACTTCAGAATTCGTACACATTTACCCGCAGAAGTTAATGAATCCCTTAGGGTTTGTGTCGTATATTATGATTCACAAGTGAGTGAATGCCAATGTTGACATGTGTTTTGTACCATCCACTCCATACCATTAGACACTTGTAACAGAATAGTCATCATATCTAGGCTACAGATAGGGAGTGCAAGGAGGAAAAAATGACTTCGAACGATATTTTTACAATGGAAGACATCTCTTTTTACCGTCACTGGCATCTCCAGTCTGAACGATTTGCCGGCGGAGACAGCCTCGCGACCGCGTTGTTTGAAGGCTGGACGCTCCGGGAACCTGTTCTGCGTGATAACTATTGGTGTGCTGGAACACGCGAGGTTCATGTGTTTCACTTCCACCTCATGCGGGATGGCGCGTATATGACGATGCCGGTGTTGGGCAATCCCTTTGTTGACCGCCTCATCAAAGAGATGAATATGGCTGTCGTCGTATCTGACGAACCTAAAACATTCCTCATCCAAGCTGCCGCGCCTGCTTTCGTGCCGGTTGTCAGCCGCTGAATAAAAACCGCGCCTTGTAGGAGGTGTTATGCCGGGGATATAAAAAAGCCGGGTTGATGCTAGTTACCCGGCTTTTTTGATTGTCTATCGCTGTGGTTACTTTAAGCGTCGTTTGGCTTCATATTGGACGAAGGTCACAATTCCCATCAACCCCTGTCCTTTGCCCATCGAAACTTCCTTGCCGAATAACTGGAACACCACATCCGGCTGCACCGCGGCAACCTTTTCCAGCGGCTGCCCTGAACACGTCTCATCGAGGATCACACTCATCGCCATCGCGGATAATCCCTGCGGGTTTAGCACATCAAAGTAATACTTGAGCGTGCCATCCGGATTTTCCGTCGCCCACACAAACGCGTCGGACTCGCAGGCAGGAACCCGACGCGCTTCATCGTAAGGCTTGACGGCGATCTCAGCCGGTACACGCGACGCCGCGAAACGATCCGCAATCTCGATCAAATACTCGGCGCGTTCATTGCGGTCTGTAATCGACGCCAGATCTTCAGCCAGTTCAGCTAGTTTTTCAGGATAATTGGTCATCGGTTTGCTCTCAAATTATGCGGTCAGCAGTTTATCAGGCATATTATGCTGCACCGGAGCCTCACATGAAAGGGAGGGTCTGGCTGTTGATGCGCCATCCCTCCCCTGAA
>JAFLCH010000405.1 GCA_017303775.1 Anaerolineae bacterium
GGGCAGCGCTCAGGTAAGCCTGCGTCGCCTCACGGCAGCCAGCGCTCAACCCCGGCACGATGCCGTCGGTATGAGCGATGCGCGTCTGTGCGGCAATCGCCGCCCAATCGAAATCCGCTGCCGTGATGCTGCTGGCAGCGCTGCCCCGCCGGTCAAAAATCGTCACCCCCACACGCGGCGTGGCGGTGAACTCCAAAAAGTTGATGCCCATCCGCGCATCCGCCACCATCTGCACATAGCGCATATCCACGCCATAGGCCGCGCAGGTGTCATACGCCAGCACCCCTAACTCATGATCCGGCAGCTTGGACACGAAGGCCGAACGCTTGCCCAACCGCGCCATATTCGCGGCGATATTCAACTGCGCTCCGGCCACTTCCACATTCAACTGCCGCGCCCGCCGCAGTCGCTCATACTTGGGCGGTGCCATCCGCAGCATCACCTCACCCAGACTGACGAGATCATACATGGTTTAGTGCGCTCCATCATGGTCGGCACGGGTGCCGTACTTGTACAACCAGCGGTCACGTTCGCTCCGCACAAAGGCATCCGGAATCGGCACCGGGGCGCTGATGGCGCGTGTCATCAGGTACATCTGGCACACCCGCTCGATGATCTGCGCCGCGAAGAGCGCCTCGCTCACATCCCGCCCGCAGGCCACCACCCCATGATTCGCCAGCAGCACGCCGTTGCTCGCCCCCAGCGTTCCGGCCACCGCCTCGCCCAGCTTGGCATGCTGTCCGGCAGGCACATACGGCGCGCAGCGGATGGCATCCCCGACCACCTGCGACTGTTCCTCCACGATCACCGGCACAGTTTCATGCAGGCAGGAGAGAGCGGTGGCGTAAAACGAATGGGTGTGCAGCACCGCGCCCACATCTGGCCGCGCCAGATAAATCAGCCGGTGGACATCCGTCTCCGAAGACGGGAGTCGCTCGCCGTCGATCACCGTACCTTCCGCGTTCACCGTCACCATATCCTCCGGCGTGATGCTGTGGTAATCCACGCGGCTCGGCGTGACGATCACCCCCTCCGGCACCCGCGCCGACGCGTTGCCATACGTGCCGATCACATACCCCATCGCTTCCAACCGCAGGCAGGTATCAATGATCGCCTGCTTCAATTCCCGGTGCGCCGTCATGATTTTTTGTCCTGTGTAAAATCCGTCACCCATTCCCCGTCCCATAAGTTCGGGAAGGGATTCTGGACATACGGATGCTGGGCAATCGCCTCGTCATCCAATTCCAACCCCAACCCCGGCACATCCTCAAGGATGAACTCGCCGCTGCGGATCGGGTTCCAGCCCTTCACCAAGCTGTTGCGCCACGGCACATCGAACTCGGCGAAGGCTTCCTGCACCATGAAGTTGGGCGTGCTGATGTCCACATGCAGCGCTGCCGCCAGTGCCACCGGCCCGACCGAGCAGTGCGGGGCGATGCGCATATCCTGCGCCGCCGCCATCGCCGCGATCTTCTTGCTCACGCTGATCCCGCCGCAGTGCGCCACGTCCATCTGCACCACATCCGCCGCCCGCAGCGCCGCCAGCCGGTAGAAATCCGCCATCGTGTACAAACGTTCACCCGCCGCGATGGGGCTGCGTGCCTGCCGCTTGACCTCGTTGAGCAGGTCGATGCTCTCCGGTGCGACTGGTTCTTCGCACCATGCCGGACGGAAGCGTTCTAATTCGCGCATCATCAAAATGGCTTCCCCGACCGATAAACGTCCGTGAAACTCGATCATCAAATCCACGCGCGCCCCCACCGCCTCGCGCACTGCCGCCACAATCGCCACCACCGCTTCCCGTTCCGCCGCGCCCATGTCCTTCCACGCCACGCCGAACGGGTCGAACTTCAAGCCCTGATAGCCCCTGCCTACCGCTTCCCGCGCCCGTTCCGCGAATTCCGCCGGTGTGCGCGCCCCGCCGTACCAGCCGTTGGCATACGCCGGCAGCTTGCGGTGGTAGCGCCCGCCGATCAGCTTATAAACCGGCTGGCCGCAGGCTTTCCCCACAATGTCCCACAGCGCGATCTCCACCCCGCTGATGGCGGTCATCACCGTCGAGCCGCCCTGATATTGGTCGCGGATCATATCGCCCACCAGCCGCTCGATGTCGAAAGGATCGCGCCCCAACACGCGCCCCTCCACCCATTCATGAGCCACCGTTTGCACCGTTTTCTCCTGCCATTCGAGGGTGGATTCCCCGATTCCGGTCAGGCCGGTGTCGG
The DNA here is from genome assembly GCA_017303775.1 of Anaerolineae bacterium. Lineage (GTDB taxonomy): Bacteria > Chloroflexota > Anaerolineae > Aggregatilineales > Phototrophicaceae > CFX2. The sequence continues at coordinate 2,226 of JAFLCH010000405.1, forward strand.
TGTGCAGGCGGATGAATAGATAATTTCGCAGTCCGGCGTTTGCCATCAAGGTTTCAAAGCGGGTGATTTTCATCTGGGCTTCAATGCTCCACGTTAATCGATGAGTTGCCGCACACGCTGCCGCAGGCTTTCAACCGCCGCCGCGCCGTCCAATACCCCCACTTCGAGGTCATAGACGCGCTTTTCGCCGGGTTGCAGCGTGATCAACTGCCCCCGTTCCCGTGCGATTTCCCGGCCAAAAGTGTTGGTGCAGGGTTCGATTCCGACCGCGTACTGGCCTTCCCCCATCATGCGCCATTCCAGATACTGCGGCATCTGCTGCTGATTATAAACGACATACACGCCGAAGCCATCGCGGTTGGCGATTCCCACCGGCACACTGCCGTCCGCTTCGGCTCGCATCTCCAGTTCAAACCCTTGGAGCTGCCAATCTTTCTGCGGGGCGATGAAGTGGCTGTAGGCGGTCGCGTCACTGCTCGGCAGCCCATCCGGTATGCTGGGCGGTTTGCTCACCGGCGCGATCAGTTCCGAGCCGTCATCCACCACCGGAAAACCAATGTTGATGTGATACAGCAGCATGTGTTCAGCCGGCAGGAAACCGGCGTTTTCGATCTCATCATGCATAAAAAAGCGCGACTCGCCCAACCGCGCCGTGTACCGCCGCGTCAGCACCAGATTCTCGCCGTAAGCCTGCGCCTGTACAACCCGGCCTTCCGCTTCCAGAATACACTCGTCGCCCTCCCAGCGTTCCCCATAGCGCATCAACTGGCCGGGGATCATCGCCATCCGGTCATGCACGCCATACGTTTCTTTGGCGCGGGCGGGGAAGTGATAGCGCGACACATCCGCCGTTTCAGGGTTGCCGATGTGAACCATGCCGGCGGAGGTGTTGAAGCCCCCCAGCGCCGTCCGCAGCCAGCCGAACGAATCCTGCTGCTCGA
>JAFLCH010000406.1 GCA_017303775.1 Anaerolineae bacterium
CCCAGAATGTCATCCATCGCACCACAGGACGGCTGTCCGTGGGGGACGCGATACAGGTACATACCTACAGGGACTAAACATGCCGACTTATGACCTCATCCTGCGCGGGGGGCAGATATATGACGGCAGCGGCAGCCCGCCCTTCACCGCCGATGTTGCCATTCAGGCCGATCGAATCGCCGCCATCCGCCCGCGCATTGATGAACGCGCCGCGCGGGAAATTGATGTGCAGGGGTTAGCCGTCGCCCCCGGTTTCATCAATATGTTGAGCTGGTCTGTCGAATCACTGATCGCGGATGGGCGTTCACAGAGTGAAATCCGGCAGGGTGTGACCCTCGAAGTGATGGGCGAAGGCACGTCGATGGGGCCGTACAGTCCGGCCATGAAAGCCCGCCATGAACGCGGTATCCTCGGCAGCCGTCATATCGAGTATGACATCGAATGGACGACCCTCGGCGAGTATCTGGATTGGCTGGCGGCGCGCGGAGTCTCTACCAATATCGCGTCCTTCGTCGGCACCGGCACGCTCCGCACCTACGTGATCGGTTACGATGACCGTCCCGCCACCCCTGACGAGATCGAACAGATGGCGGCGCTGGTGCGGCAGGCGATGGAAGAAGGCGCAGTCGGCCTTTCCGCCGCGCTCATTTATCCCCCCGCCTCTTACGCTTCCACCGCTGAACTGGTCGCGCTGGCACAGGCCGCCGCCCGCTACAACGGCATGTATATCTCGCACATCCGCAGCGAAGGCAGCACCTTCATCGAAGCGCTGAATGAATTTCTGACCATCGCCCGACAGGCTGGCATCACTGCCGAGGTCTATCATCTCAAGGCTGCCGGACGTGCCAACTGGCACAAGATGGAGGAGGCTGTTCGTATGATCGAGGCCGCGCGCGCCAGCGGGCTGCCGGTCACAGCGGATATGTATACGTATGACTTCTCCGGCACGGGTTTATCCTCCTGCATTCCCCCGTGGGCGCACGACGGCGGGCATGAAGCGCTGGTCGCCCGCCTGCGTGACCCGGCAGCGCGTGACCGCATCCGGCGGGAGATGGTCGCGCCAACCCGCGAGTGGGAAAATATGTATCAGGAGAACGGGCCGGAACGCATCCTGCTCTCCGGCTTTCAGAACGCGGCGCTCCGGCATCTCACCGGTAAGACGCTGGCGGAAGTGGCAGCCCTGCGCGGCAGCTCCGCCGAAGACGCGCTGATGGATCTGATCATCGAGGACGACAGCCGCATCTTCACCATGTACTTTTCGATGTCGGAAGATAATTTGCGGCGGCAGATTCAACTGCCGTGGGTCAGCTTCTGCTCGGACGCCGAATCGCAAGCGCCCGAAGGCGTGTTCCTTAAGACCAATCCACACCCGCGTGCTTACGGCGCGTTCGCCCGTTTGTTGGGGCGTTACGTCCGCGACCAGCAGTTGATTCCGCTGGCGGAAGCTGTGCGCCGCCTCACCAGCCTGCCCGCGACCAACCTCAAGCTGACAGAGCGCGGGGCGCTGCGAAGCGGTTACTTCGCCGATGTCGTGGTTTTCGACCCCGCCACCATACAGGATCATGCCACGCCGCACCAACCGCACCAGTACGCAACCGGCATGGTGCATGTCTTCGTTAACGGCCTACAGGTGTTGGATGAAGGCGAGCATACGGGCGCGAAACCCGGTCGGGTGGTGCGCGGCCCCGGCTGGCAAAAATGAGCATTCCCGCCAGAGGCAACAATTGGATATACAGCCTGTGGCTTTTCAGGTAATCTTGAGTTTATCGTTCGTTTGACTGTCTGCGAGGTAGCTGCGTATATAAAATGGACACCCACGAACCCCTTCCGGAGCCGCCCAGTACCCCCTTGAACATTCAAGATCAAAGTCCCTTCCTTCAAAGCCTCATCCACGAAAAAGCGCTCGACCCGCTCTCCTTTCATATGCCCGGTCACAAGTTCAGCGCCGGCATGAATCCGCTGCTCAGCGCCTATTGGGGCGATGAAGTGTATCCGGCGGATCGGGTGGAAGTCGGCGGTATCATCGACTATCTGCATGCGCCGAGGCACACACTGGTCGAGGCGCAGCGGCTGGCGGCCTTGGCGGTGGGCGCAGATCACAGCTTCTTTCTGGTGAACGGTTCGACGGTTGGCAACCTCGCGTCGATGATGGCGACGGTCAGCGATGGGCAGAAGGTCATCATGCCGCGCGCCTCGCATCGTTCGGTCTACGGCGGGTTGATTCTGTCCGGCGCCGAACCGGTTTACATCCCGCCTGTCTATCACCCGCAGGTCGAGTTTCCGCTGGCGGTCAGTGTGCAGGTGGTGGCGGATATGTTGGCCGCGCATCCTGATGCCCGCGCTGTCCAGATCACCTCGCCCAACTACTACGGGTTTCTCTCGGATACAGCCGCCATTGCCAACCTTGCGCACGCGCACGGCATCCCGCTGCTGGTGGACGAAGCGCATGGGGCGCATCTCGCCTACCATCCCGCGCTGCCACGTTCCGCCGTCGCGCTCGGCGCGGATCTCATCGTACAGAGTATGCACAAGACGCTCGGCGCGCTCACCCAATCGGCCATCCTGCATCTCAACGGCAGCCTCGTGAACCATGCCCTATTACAGCAGGTGCTCACGCTGCTGCAATCATCCTCGCCCAATTCACTGCTGGTCGCCTCGTTGGATGCTGCCCGCCAGCAGATGGCGGTTCATGGAGCCGAACTGCTGCAACCGGCGCTGGACGCGGTTCAGGCCGCCCGCCAGCAAATCCGCGCCATTCCCGGTTTGTGGTGCTATGGTGATGAACTGATCGGGCAGGATGGTGTCTATGCTTATGACCCGACCAAACTCGTCATTCGCGTGTCGGAAACAGGTCTGAGCGGCTCGGCATTCATGCGACGGCTGCGGCAGGAACATAACGTCGAACCGGAGTTCGCCTCGCCCAAACACCTGATCTGTTCCATCAGCTTTGCCGATAATCACAGCAGCCTCGACCGGCTGATAGAAGCGCTGCGGGCGGTGGCGGCCAGCGCGCCCCATGCGCACGTCAACGGCACCGGAGTCACCGTCGCGCCGCCAGCGCTGCCCCGTTTAGCGCTCAGCCCGCGTCAAGCCTATTTCGCCCGTTCGAAACGGGTGCCGGTGGCGCAGGCTGTCGGGGAGATTTGTGCC
>JAFLCH010000407.1 GCA_017303775.1 Anaerolineae bacterium
GGTACGATTCACGCTCGCTGCACCTGCCCGTGGGCCATCAACGGGGGTATCGCCTGTTCGCATGTGCTTGCCGCGCTCGATGCCCTTGCCTCGCGCAAAGGGCGCGCCCTCAGCTTCTGGACGGATAAACAATCCGCCCGCCGTCAAAAGCACCGGACTCTCTTTCTGTCCGGTGGCCGCCGCCAGTCCGATGGCGTCTGGATCACCAGCCGTCCACTCTAGGGGAATTGAAAGCATACCACCCATGCCAAACACCATCTCAGCGCCAGTTCCCCTCATTCCCGCCGCCTTCTTTGTCGGCGCCGCCGCCGACGACGACGACAAACGCCTCGCTCGGCGGCAGTCTCGGTTGCTTCCCGCCTTTTTTGACCACCACGCTGCTGCCGCTGCTGCTGCAAAACGAATTGGCCGCAGGATGCCAGTGTCAATGACGCCACTGCCGCCAATAACGCCATTTCCGCTCATGAAATGGCATCAGCCTTCATCAAACGGCATAGTCCTCGCTCATCCCCGCCGTATGTTGCTGGCACGGACGCCGCCGCCGCCGCCGCCAAACCCTGCGAAAGCTCATCAATCCGTGGTTCCCACTTCACGACCGGGTCTGCCGCTTGCTCCTTGCCGCGCCAAAATGAAAGGGATGGCCGCAGCCATCCCTTATCTTGCCTTCAATCAATCGTCGAACGTCTTATTCGATGCCGAACGTCACATCCACCGTCACGCTGACGCTCAACTGGCCGGGGTTGATCTCCGGGGCAGCGCTCGCCACCGCGCCAAATCCACCACCGCCCATCGCCCGGTCAAACTGCGGGAAGACCACCCCGCCGCTCTGCGTTTCGCTGATGGCAACCGGTGCGCCCACGCTCACGCCGAAGGCATCAGCCAATTGACCCGCACGGTCACGGGCATCAGCCACCGCCTGCTTGCGGGCTTCCGCTTCCAGCGCCTTCACATCCGCGATCCCGAACGACAGTCCGTTGACGCTGTTCGCGCCGGCGTTCAAGCCAGCCTGAATGACCTCGCCCACCTTGGTGATGTCGCGCACCGTCGCGCTCACACTCAACATCACGTGGTAAATCCGTTCACCGGTCGGCTGCCCGCTCCGGGGATCATACCGGTCTTCCGGATACACGTTGAAGTTGTTGGTCTGGATGTCATTAACGTCCACTCCCGCGTCAGTCAGCGCGGCGACGATGCTCGCCAGCGTGCTGTTCGCGCTTTCAATCGCGGTGCTGACGTCCGCGTCTGCTTGATCAACACCCAGATTGATGTAAGCGATGTCCGGCTGCCCGAACACCTCGCCCGTCCCGCTGACGCTGATCGTCCGTCCGGGGCTGCCGTCGTTATCCTGCGCCCCCACCGGCCCGATCGCCAGCGCGAATACCAGCACCAGCATTGCAGCTATTGCGCCAGTCTGAACAACCTTCCGATTGAGCGTGAAAAGTTTCTGCATGATTTCCTCCTTATTGCGGCTGTTCACCAGCCACCTGAATCTCGCTCTGTAGCAATAGACGTTGGAGGTCTGCAAAAAGTTCCATCATCGCATCTGGTTCGGTTTCCAGCGTCCGATCCAACCGTGTTCAATCGCGCGCGCTTCCTCAACCGACACAAACGCCGCGGGCTGCATTTCATTCACCACCCGCGAAAAGTGCGGCACATCGCGTCGTTCCAGCACGCTCCGCAGCATCACCACCAGCCCATCTTTTCCCTCGCCCGTCGCCTCGGTCACCCCGAATCCTTTTTCGCGCAGCAGCACCGCCATCTCGTGTCCCTTGCTGGCCGTGATGACCGTCGCCACCACATAGCTGGTGATGAACCGCGCTTCAATCGCCATCCCCACATAACCGCCCACCGCGAAACCAACGCAGTAAGCCGTCAGGTTAAAAACATTCGTCAGATCCTTCACAACGCTCGAAATGACCACCGCGAACGTCAGCGCCTCGATCAGTGCCAGCGTCGACGCCCACAAACGCATATCGCGGGTGATCATCACCACCCGTACCGTGCTCAGCGCATTGTTGAACACGCGCAGCAAAAAAATCAGAATAGCCGTGCCGAGGATCTCTACCGTAATTACCAATCTCAGTCTCCCATCCTAATCGTGTGAAATGAGCCGTTCGTAAACCACTTCCAACCGCGCCGCGACCGCACCCCATGTGAAGCGGCTTTCGATCAAAGTTCGGGCCGCTGCCCCCATTTTCTGGCGCTGTGCTGGCTCGGTCAGCATCTGCTTCAGAGCAGCCGCCAGCGGTTCTAAGGCCGGTTCAACCTCCAACCCAGCGCCGGCCTCTGCGGCTTCCGGCAGGTTGCATCCCGGTGACAGAATCACCGGCAGCCCGCAGGCCATCGCCTCCAGCGCGACCATCGGCAGCCCTTCTCCCACCGCGGGCAGCGCGAACACGTCGGCTGCGGCGAAGGCTGCTAACCGTTCCTCGCCGTCCAGATAACCGGTCACGACGATTCGTTCATCCAGCAGCGGGCGTACCTGTTCCAACATTCCTTCATCCGGTCCGGCCAGCACCAACCGTGTGTTGGGGATGTTCGCTGCTTTGAAAGCGTCGATCAGTACCCGCACGCCTTTGCGCTCGTGCAGCCTCCCCATGAACAAACAGACGCTGGCATCTCCTAGTTTGTAACGTGCCCGAAATCCTGTCGCATCAGGCAGCGCTTGAAAGTCTGTCGGATTAACGCCGTTCGGAATCGTCGTGAAGGTCGCGGGGATGCGCCGTCGTCCGAAGCTCGGCCACAGCGCCTCTATATCGTCCCGTTCAGCCTGTGAAAGCGCGATCACTTCCGCGAAACGCAGCGCCACCGCTGAACTCAACAGCCTGTCCCAACCGCGTTTCAGCGCGCTTCGTCCGGTGCCCTGTGCCAGTGTCCCGTGCGGTGAAAGCGCCATCCCTTTATTCATACGCGCCGCCAGCGGCGTCACCACTAGGTTTTCTACGGTGCGGAATTCATGACAGTGCACCACATCCGCTTGAGCCAGTAATTCACGAGCCGTCGCGGCCAGATGCTGCGGGGTCGAAAGGTTGAAGCGTCCGCGCAAACCGGGCAGTAGGTTGCGCGCCCGTACCACCTGTACACCTTGGTGAACGCTTTCCGGCGGCCCATCGTACCGGTGCTGTT
>JAFLCH010000408.1 GCA_017303775.1 Anaerolineae bacterium
GGGGTTGAGCCGGTCTGGATGCCATACTGCGGGAAGCGCCCGACCTGTTCGTTCCAGAGGTAAGCATCACGGGCGAGGGCGTCCGGCACAGGGACGCGGCTGACGATGTAATGCACACAATCCTGTGTATTGGCCTGCACCCACAGGTTGGTTTCGCCGTATTCCAGTTTGGGCAGCAGGGTGAGATCAGCGCCGGGAGCCGGGGTGACGCGCTCTAAGCGGGCGTTGAGGTTGTGGATGCTGTCTTCGAGGCGGCTGATTTGGGCGCGGGTGCTGTTGATCTGCGTATCGAGGTTGGTGATTTCGGTTTCGAGCGCCTGTACACGGGCTGATTGAGCCGGATCGCTGTTGGGGTCGTAGCTGAGCAGGCGGTTGCGTAAGGCCAGCAGGTCGTCGGCGCGGTTCTGGCGCATATCGGTGAGGATGGAAAGGGTGAGCTGCTGGCTGTTCAGTTCGCGCTGGTCAAACAATAGTTGGGTATACAGCGGCTGGTTGATGGCGGCGACGTAGCTGCCCAGCGGCAGGGGCGGGCTGTTGGGCAGGGCTTCCGGCTGCGATGGCAGTAGGGTAGGGGCAGGGCGCGGGTTGGTTTGATGCTGGAAGGTGCGCCCCCAGAGCGCCAGCGGCACCGATTCGGAGATATAAGGTAGGACGGGTGGGGTGATGTGTCCGGCGGTGCTGACGGCCTGTGTGATGTCATCAGCGGCCTGGTCGAGGTTGGCGGCGAACCGTTGTAGACGCAGCAGCCAATCGTGCGCGGTGAGGGATGAGGCCGCATAGGCGGCGCTGTACTCACCGAGGCTGCCGGGTTGGAAGCCGGCTTGCAGCAGCAGCGCGACTTCCGCCTCCAACGCTTGCAGCGCTTCGTCGAGGATGGTTTGTGACCGGCGCATCTGTTGGGCGGCATCGCGCAGGCTGGATAATTTGGCTTCGAGTTCGGTCATGGTATCCGCTTGGTCTCCGCACGGATGGTGATGCACTTTCTATGAGTATAATCGAAGTGCTGCCGATCAGGCTGAGCATTGTGGCGAGAAACTATTTTTTATCAAAGGACACTTTCATGAATCGTATTTCGTTTAATGGATCGAATGGGGTCGGGCAGCAGGCGGGGTATCGCGCGGATTGGGCGGCCAGCGTGGATGCTGTCAACGCGCATTATCAACCGCTGGCGACCTTTCCGGCGCGCTTTGAGGCTTTTTTGACGGGCATTAAAGCGCTGGGATTCCGCGCGGTGGATGTATGGACGGCGGGGCAGCTCAACTGGGCGTGGGCGACACCAGAGCATAACCGGATAGCGCATGAACTGCTGGTCAAACACGGGTTGAGCGTGACCAGCTTGGGCGGCGAGTTCGGCGAGACGGTGGAGGAATTCGAGCGTGCCTGCCAGATGGCGGTGACGCTGGAAACGCGCCTGTTGAGCGGGACGCTGCCGCTGATGTTCACAGATCGGGCGCATGTGGTGGCGCGTCTGAAGGCCTATGATCTGCGGCTGGCGATTGAAAACCATCCGGAGCGTACACCGGCGGAGATGCTGGAGAAAATTGGCGATGGGGCAGGGGGGCGCATCGGAACCTGCGTTGATACGGGCTGGTACGCCACACAGGGTTATAACCCGGCGCTGGCGATCCATGAACTGCGCGATCATCTGCTGCACATCCATTTGAAGAATGTGCTGCCCGGCGAAGATCATCTCAACACGGGGTACGATCATGGCGAGGTTGACATCCGTGCCTGCCTGACGGCGCTGCAAGATATTGATTACGAAGGCGACATCAGCGTGGAAGACCATGCCACTGACCATGATCCTACTGAGGAGATCGAGCAGGGGCGGGCGCTGGTCAACCGTTACTTCGGGACGTGACCGCACGGCGTTCGATCTGGCGGGCAGCGAGCAGGCAGGTGAGGAGCCAGATGCTGCCTGCCGCGTATCCGGCGACGACATCCGATAGGTAGTGGACGCCCAAGGTCAGGCGGCTGATGCCGATGAGGACGGTGAGCAAGGTGGCAGCGAAAACCACGAGGATGCGGGTGCGCGGGTTGGTGATGGGGCGGCAGATGAAATAGGCCAGCAGACCGAGCGCGATGAGCGAAGACATGGCGTGACCGCTGGGGAAGCTGAAGGAGTTTTCCAGCGCTAGCGGTTCGGCAAAGATCGGGCGCGGGCGGGCGAAGTAGACTTTGAGCGCTTCGTTGAGCAGCACCCCACCGATGAGCGCTGTCGCCCACAGCAGTGCATTCAACCAGCGGCGATGCCTGAGGAACCAGACTCCGACGAGGACACCGACAATCCACAAACCGGGCGCGCCGATGCGGCTGAGGGTGAGGTAGAAAAGTGTGCTGGCCGGGGTGGCCTGCGCGTGGAGTTCATCCGCGAGGTTGGTATCCAGCCGTACCAGCATGGTTTCTGTCGTGACATGATGGGCGATGAGGGCGAACAACCACAAACAGGCGAGGCTGATGAGCAGGCCGAGCAGCAGTTCGAGGCCGATGCGTTCCACCAGCGGCAGCCGGTAAAGTCGTGTGCGAAGGGATTGTGCCATGAAGCTTACTCTCGCAGCGATAGGGTGATGGGGTCGAATTCGCCGCTGATGCGCGGGGCGATGAGCAGATCATTGACGTTGCTGACCAGCGGCACTTCAAAGATGACCCAGCCGCTGGTGGCGCGGCCTAAGGCGACGGGCTGAAGGTTGGTTTGTCCGGCGATTCCGAGGCCGGTGCGCGGCTCTAGCGCAGTGCCATCGTTGAGGATGATGCTGACGCGGGCTTCCGGCGGGCGGTCACAGATGCCGCTGCGACATTCAAAGTTGAGGTGCAGCGCGTAGAAGCGTGCGCCGAGGATGGGCGTGGTGAGCAGCCCGTCGCCGGTGGTGACCACGCGCGCCGAGTCATTTTCCAGCGCTAACACTTGCAGGATGCCTGCCGGATAGCGGGCGGTATAACGTTCAGCGGCCAGTACCTGACTGTTGTCGGGCAGGTTGGCGAGGACGGGCGGTGTTGGTGTGGCGGGGCTGTCGGCGGCTGAATCCACCGTGGATTGCACCGGTTGCGTTTGGTTAAACAGCGCGACCAGACCGAGTGTGATGACCACGCCAACGAGGGTAAAGGCGGCTGCCAGCG
>JAFLCH010000409.1 GCA_017303775.1 Anaerolineae bacterium
TGGTGTTCGGGGTGGTGGTGATCAAGCGGCAGGGGGCAGCGCCCTTCAGCCCGGAGCAGCAGGATTTGATCGAGCGGATGGTGGCGCGCGCGGCGGTGACGATTGAAAACGCGCGGCTGTACGCGGCGGTACAGGCGGCCAACATCGCCAAGAGCGAATTCGTGGGCATCGTGGCGCATGATTTGAAAGTGCCGATGACGAGCATCAGCGGTTACACCGATCTGACCATGATGCAGGGGGGACTTTCCGAACGGCAGACGGAATTCCTGCAAAAGGTGAAGGACACGGTCAAGCGCATGGCGATTCTGGTTTCCGATCTGGCGGACATCAGCCGGATCGAAAGCGGGCACTTCTACATGAACGAGACGCAGGTGAACGTGAACGACATCGTGCAGGCGGTGCGGGACGGCACGATGACACAGATGCAGGATTACCAGCACCAGTACGTGGAGGACATCGAGCCGGGGCTGGGGGATATGCAGACGGATTACTACCGGCTGCTGCAAGTGCTGACGAATCTGGTGAGCAACGCCTACAAATACACGCCGCCGGGGGGGACGATCACCTTCCGGGCGCGGCGCATCGACCAGCAGCGCATCGAGTTCAGCGTGACGGACACGGGAATCGGGCTGACACCGGAGGCCATCGCCAAGCTGGGGACCAAGTTCTGGCGGGCGGAGGATGACTTCACCCGTTCACGCCCCGGCACCGGACTGGGATTCGCGATCACACGGAGTCTGGTGGAGCAGATGGGGAGCCGGATCGAGATTGAGAGCGAAGTGGGCAAGGGCAGCACGTTCCGCTTCAGCGTGGCAGCACTCGCCTAGCGTGCCATTCAGTCAACAGGGGGTTACGACAGCGGGTCAAACCGCCTTCAAAAACATATGATTCACCTGTTTCTTTCTCCACATTTTGATGACGCGGTGCTGAGCTGCGGCGGCACGATCCACCAACTGACGACGGCGAATAAGCCGGTGGTGGTGCAAACGGTGATGGGCGGCGTGCCCTCCCCGTCGCGGCTGCCGGACAGCCCGATTGTGCGCGATCTGCACAGCCGGTGGGCGGCGGGCGATGATCCGGTGCAGGCGCGAATTCGTGAGGACTTCGAGGCGGTGACGAGTTTGCGCGCGTCAGTGGAGGTGATGTCGGTCTGGTTGGACTGCGTATACCGAATGTCGGCGCGGGGCGAGGCGCTTTACCCGACGGAAGAATCGATCTTCGGGGAGCTGCACCCGGAAGACGCGGCAGCCCGCTTGATTCCGTCGATTATACTGCCGCCGGAAGAACCGCTGGTGGTGGTTTATGCGCCGCTGGGGACGGGGCATCATGTCGATCATCAGATCGTGCGCAACTGGGGGCTGGCGCTGCACCAGTACATGCCATGGGTGGCGTTGAAATTTTACGAAGAGTATCCTTATACCAACGACAGAAATGCAGTGAACGCGGCGCTGAACTTCTTTTTGGAGAATGACCCGCCTATTGGGCTGTCGCCGGAATTGGTGACGCTCTCCGAGGCGGATGTGCAGGCTAAAGTGAAGGCGATTGGCTGTTACGAGTCGCAGATTTCGACGTTCTGGCAGGATCGGGCGGCGATGGAAGCGGCCACGCGTGCAGCATTGATTCAGGCGGGGGGCGGCCAGCCGGGGGAACGGTATTGGCGGCTCGTGAACGGCTGAAGACGACCGAAGCAGTAAAGGATGTGGCATGACAAACGAGGCATTGGCGCAGGCGCGAAGCCTGCTGGACGAACTGACGGAAGCCGCGCGTAAGGGGCAGATTATCCCGATACGGCTGACAGGACAGTTGGAGGCCATCGGCGAACTGCTGGCGAAGGCCGAGGAAGAACAGGCCAGCGCCGCCCAAGCCGCGCCGCCTGATCTGGATGATTACCGGCAGAAGCTGGGGACGATGCTGACGCACGGGTTTCATGACCTGCGGCTGCCGCTGACGAGCATTCGCGGTTACGGCGATATGCTGGGGAACGCGGCGATGGGCGAGCTGAACGATATGCAAAAGCAGTTCCTCGGCACGATCCGCACCAATACCAAGCGGATGGAGTCGCTGCTGATGGACGTGAGCGACATGAGCAAGCTGTGGAACAAGACGCTGAAGGTCGCGCCCAAGATGGATATGTTCAAGAACATCGCCATGATGGTGGAAAAGGCGATGGGGCCGACGGCGGCAGAATTGGGGCGGACGCTGGAGCTGGATATTCCACAGGGGCTGCCGCTGCTGAACGTGGACACGGATTTGCTGGTGAAAGCGCTGAATAAGCTGGTGGAGAACGCGCTGCGCTACAGCCCGACGGACGGGCATGTGCGCTTGAGCGCCAGCGGCGAGGGCAGCCGGCTGAAGATCGTCATCAGCGACAACGGCATCGGCATGAGCGCGGAAGAACTGGCGAAGCTGGGAACGCCCTACTACCGGGGTGACAATGAGGTGGTGCTGGGGTTCAAGGGCAGCGGGCTGGGTATTCCGATTGCTTACGGCATCATCGAACTGCTGGGCGGGACGGTGACGGCGGAAAGTGAAGCGGGCAAAGGCACGACCTTCACGGTGACGCTGATGGGCATGTCGTAAGGCGGGCGGAAAATTCAGGAATAATTAGACATTCGACAAGGGAAATACCGCGCCGGATGGCGGGTAATGTGCTATGGTCAAAATGAACGTGTTGGCTGGCAGCACTGGATGGAATAAGAGAACGTGAGCGAACCGGAAATCAGTCTGAATCAGGCAGTAGAGATACTGAAGCGGCTGCAAGGGGCGGCACCGGCTAGCACGGGCGCGAAGCTGGCGCAGGTGATGGCGCTGCTGCAAACATTGGCGGCAGAGAACGCTTATCTGCAATCACTGGCGATGGAGCAAAGTGTGGCGGCGAGTGCAGTGGAAGACGACGGCTACTTCCAACCGATCGTCGAGCCGGCCTATGCGATGGACATGCCGCAAGCCGAGGATACGCCGTCGGTCGGAGCCGCGCCGGTGGAGGCTGTGGCGAGCGATACCATCTTCAAAGGGTTGAACGACGCGCTGCGCCCGCCGCTGGTCGCCATTCGGGGACGGGCGGAATTGGTGCAGGGCGGGCTGCTGGGGCAGATCACA
>JAFLCH010000041.1 GCA_017303775.1 Anaerolineae bacterium
ACCACTACCAGCAGCAGCACCCCAACCCGGCTGATCGTAACCATCACATCATCCTTCACTCATCCGTCCAACCCGCCTTCCAGCAGGCCGCCCATTCTTCTACCATATCCCCGCCCCGATTGCCACGTTCACATCCCCACAAACCATTTTCTAACCATTCCCCAACCGTCTTAACAATCTCACTCCCTCAAATGGTTAGAAAACTCGTCGCCAAAAAGTGACCATTTGGTAACCCTAAAACAGATCATTTGTGCTATACTGATACCAGCGTCGCAGCCCATTGCCTTTTGCCTCCACCGTTTACGAGGGAGCATGCGCGTAGCGCAGGAGGGGGTGCATACGCTGCGCAGCTTAACAACCGCATACCGGCGACCACATCAGCACACCATCCGCGCCGCCGCCGCCAACCCCTCCGGCAAGGGTCTGGTCTTGGCCTCAGTAGGCCTCTCCCGCTTATAACTGCCTACTGATAACTGGTAACTTCTTGGCACTCTACTGCCACTGTCACTGCCGCCACTGCCGCCAACACAGCCACTTCCCCCTCACCAATTGGCAGCAGCCGCCTTTAAGAGGTCATGTTTCGAGCGTGTCTGCGCCACCCTCGCCCGTTCCCGCCGTATTCTTTGTCGGCGGCGACGACGACGACGACGACAAACACCCCCCTCGGCGGCAGCATCGCCTTCTTCCCGCCTCTTTTTTCAGCCACGCCGCTGCTGCTGCCGCCGCCAACCCCTCCGACTCAGGCATCCCTGCCTTTGCCCCTAATCTTTCGGAGAGGGGAAGGCGTGAAAATGAGGGGAGTTGGCGGGGATGGGGATTTCCACTATAATTAATCGAACCAAGATTAGATTATTTTCGGGAGTATTTGAAAAATGGTTGATATGGTGAAGGCGCACGCGGGGGTTTCGTTCGAACTGACGGACGAACAGAAGATGCTGCAAAAGATGGCGCGGGACTTCACGACGGCGGAGATCATCCCGGTGGCGGCGGAATATGATGAGCAGGCCAAGTTCCCGGATGACATTTTTCATAAGGCGCGCGAGCTGGGAATCGCGAACATGAACATTCCGGCGGAATACGGCGGGGTAGGCGCGAGCGTGTTCGAAGAATGTCTGGTGGGAGAGGAATTGGGCTACGGCTGCACGGGGATCAGCACGAGCATCAGCACGAACGGGCTGGGATCGCTGCCGATCATACTGGGGGGGAATGAGCAGCAGAAGCGGCACTGGCTGGGCGAACGGCTGGTGGATGGCGGGCAGTTGGTGTCGTACTGCGTGACAGAGGCGGCGGCTGGCTCGAATGTGGTGGGGATTCAGACGAAGGCTGAGAAGCAGGGCGACCGTTACCTGATCAACGGGTCGAAGATATTTATTACGAACGCGAGCCACGCGGATTTCTTCACGGTGTTCGCCAAGACTGACCCGAACGCGGGGCATAGGGGAATGACGGCTTTCATCATCGACCGGCACGCGCCGGGGGTGAAGGTGGGGAAGAAGTTCGATAAGCTGGGACAGCGGGCGAGCGATACGGCGGAGATCGTGTTCGAGAACGTGGAAGTGCCGGAGGAGAACCGGATCGGGCAAGAGGGACAGGGGTTCTATCTGGCGATGAAGGTGTTCGATTACAGCCGACCGGGTGTAGCGGCGGCCGCCGTGGGGTTGCAGCGGCGGGCGCTGGAAGAGTCGGTGCGGTACGCGAAGGAACGCGAGGCGTTCGGCACACCGATTTACCAGCATCAGGCTATCGGGCATAAGATCGCGGATATGGCGATCAATTATGAAGCGTCGCGTTTGCTGGTGTGGCAGGCGGCATGGCAGGTGGAAGCGGGGATCGCTAACCCGAAGGTTCCGGCGTATGCCAAAGCGTTCGCGGCAGATATGGCGACGAAGGCGGCGGTGGACGCGGTGCAGGTGTTCGGCGGATACGGGTTCATGAAAGAGTATCCGGTGGAGAAGCTGCTGCGGGATGTGAAGATCTTCCAGATTTATGAAGGCACGAGCGAGATTCAGCGGAATATCATCGTGCGCGAATTGTTCCGGTAGGCGAAACTCGGTGAGAGGATGAAAGCGAGGGGGATGACCCCTCGTTTTGATTCCGGCGGGTAGATTGAGGGAGACATGTTATTGAACTTCAGCGCTGTGGGCAGATGAGGGAAAGGTTAAGATAGGATCAAGAATAGTACTTTTGTGCCATACGAATTCAACGTTAATGCTTCAGGCTGCGGGACTTGATTACAATACATTAAAGGGAGTTGTGGTTGAAATAGATAGAAGGTTGCTGTTATGCATGATCCCAAAAGCCGTGATACGCACTATTTGACCGAGAAGGTCACGAATACGGATGCGTTTTTGCCTGTGCGGGCAACCGGCCCATTGAACGAACCGCTGCCGTGGGTGCTTGAATTCCGGGTGGTGGGGACTGCGGCGATGATACAGGCGCAGGTGAACGAGGAGATGTTCATCGGGCGGGCTGATCCGGCGCAGAGTTTGCGTCCGGCGGTTGATCTGGGGCCGCACGGTGGGCAGAGCAAGGGAGTTTCACGCAAGCACGCGGCGCTGGTGGTGAAGGATAACCGGATTTATATCCGTGATCTGGGGAGCGTGAACGGCACGCGGTTGAACGGGTCACGGTTGGCTCCGCAGCAAGATTACCGGCTGCGGCACGGGGATGAGATCGAAGTGGGGACGGCGCGGTTACAGGTGCGGTTCACGGTGGTGCCGACGATTGGGACGACACCGAAGGGAAGCACGCAGCCTTTGGACGCGCCGGTGCCGATGATCGGTAAAGGCGAGCATATTGTGATCGCGGAGAGCGACGCACAGGTTTCGCGGGTGTTCAGCATGGCGCTGAAGAGCGCGGGCTTCCGGGTGACGGCGGTGGAGACAGCGGCGGCGGTGATGGCACAGACGATGCTGGAGATGCCGCAGTTGATCATCCTCGATTTGATGCTGCCGGATATGCACGGGATTGATTTGATCCGGTACATTCGCAAGCAGCCGAACCATGAACGGTGCGGGATTGTGGTGTGCTCCGGCTCGACGGGGGGATTCCAGATGCACCAAGCGCTGGAGGCGGGGGCGAAGTTGTTCCTCGGCAAGCCGGTGAGCGTGGAAGATTTGATGCGGGCGGTGACTCAGGTGATGGAGATCAAGCCGGCGGAAGCGGTGAAAGAGCCGATAGCGAGTTAGTGGCAGACGGCTGTGTATATAGTGAAGCGAGAGGACAGGCGAAGGCTTGTCCTTTTTGATGCCCTACTCAATTATGGAGAATGACCGAAGGGTTGTCGTGCAAGATCACTGATTAGCGCTTGACACAAAGGGGGGCGGGTGTTAGTATTGCACCTCGCAACCAAACGGCACACATCCTCGGAATGATGAGGCAATGGTACGATGCCGAATTGAACGAATGGTGGCGAAAGCGTTCCGACTGCGGAATAGCTCGCCTTCGAGAGAGAAATGTGCGGGCGTTCTGTGGTTGAAGTACGCCCGTTTGCTTGCCTAGTAGTGACCGGTTAATTATTCGGAGCAAAGTATGCCAACCATCAATCAGTTGGTGCGTAAGGGTCGGCAGGCCAAGAAGAGCAAGTCCAAGGCCCCTGCGCTGCAATATACCCTGAATGCCTACACGCAGAAGCGAACCCGCCGCCGTAAAGGTGCGCCGCAGAAGCGTGGGGTGTGTACAGTGGTGAAGACGATGACCCCCAAGAAACCGAATTCGGCTTTGCGGAAGGTCGCCCGTGTTCGACTGACAAACCTGATCGAAGTGACCGCTTATATCCCCGGCGAAGGGCACAGCTTACAGGAACACAGCGTGGTGCTGGTTCGTGGTGGCCGTGTGAAAGATCTGCCCGGTGTGCGATACCACATCGTGCGCGGGACGCTGGATACGGATGGGGTCAAGAATCGTGAACAGGCTCGCAGCAAGTATGGTGCGAAGCGTCCGAAGCCGGGACAGCCTGCAGCGACTGGCAAGAAAAAGTAAAGAGGTTGATGCAACATGTCGAGAAGAAGCAGCCCGCCCAAGCGTAAAGTTGCGCCGGACAAAAAATATAACAACCAGCACATCACGATGTTTGTGAACCGGATGATGCGTGGGGGTAAGCGGAGCACCGCACTGGCGATTATGTACGGGGCGTTGGACATTATTGAAGAACGCGCGAAGCGTGACCCGATTGAAGTATTTGAGCAGGCGATTCGTAATGTGACACCTGCGGTAGAAGTGAAGCCGATGCGTGTCGGCGGTTCCACGTATCAAGTACCGGTAGAAGTGCCGTATGTGCGGGCGACTTCGCTGGCGATGCGGTGGTTACTGGAAACATCCCGTGGTCGTGGTGGCCGGAATATGGCCGAAAAGCTTTCGAGTGAGTTGATGGACGCTGCTGCTGGACAGGGCACGTCGGTCAAGAAGAAGGACGACACCCATCGTATGGCAGAGGCGAACCGCGCCTTCGCACACTTCCGTTAGGGTGTACAGCAGCGGGAGCAGATGGTTCCCGCGAGTTCAAGCGAATTGTAGTTAGAGACAGATATGGCTAAAAAAGGCGAAAAACTCGATCTGAATAAGGTGCGCAATATCGGCATCATTGCCCATATTGACGCGGGTAAGACGACCACGACGGAACGTGTTCTTTATTACACCGGCATGATTCACCGGATTGGTGAAGTTCATGATGGATCGGCGACGACAGATTATATGGAGCAGGAACGGGAACGCGGTATCACGATTACGGCTGCCGCCATTTCTGCTTCGTGGAATGGGCATCATGTTAACGTGATCGACACCCCCGGCCACGTGGACTTCACGGCTGAAGTGCAGCGCAGTTTGCGCGTGCTGGACGGTGGTGTGGTGGTGTTCGATGGTGTGGCAGGCGTTGAGCCGCAGTCGGAAACGGTGTGGCGGCAGGCGAACAACTACGGTGTGCCGCGTCTGTGCTTCGTGAACAAGATGGATCGTACCGGCGCGAACTTCCAACGCTGCGTGGATATGATCATCGAGCGTGTGAATGGTAACCCGGTTGTGATCCAGATCCCTTATGGTGAAGGCGCAGAATTCGCCGGTATCATCGATCTGATTTCGATGGAACTGATCACCTACGAAGGGGATATGGGTAACGACATCAAGCGGCATCCTATTCCGGAATCGTACCGTGAACAGGCTGAGACGCGCCGTCAGGAAATGATTGAGAAGGTCGTGGAGAACGACGACTTCCTGACCGAGAAGTACCTGATGGAAGAAGCGATTACCGATGATGAGATGCTGGCCGCGATGCGCGCCGCGACTATCGCCGGTAAGATTCAGCCGGTGCTGTGCGGTTCGGCGCTGAAGAACAAGGGTGTGCAGACGATGCTCGACCGCGTGGTCGATTTGCTGCCCTCCCCGCTGGACATTCCGTCGGTGAAGGGTCT
Organism: Anaerolineae bacterium; assembly: GCA_017303775.1. GTDB lineage: Bacteria > Chloroflexota > Anaerolineae > Aggregatilineales > Phototrophicaceae > CFX2. The sequence continues at coordinate 5,406 of JAFLCH010000041.1, forward strand.
GCACCCGAAGACGGATGAAGCGCTGGAACGTCATGCTGATAACGAAGAACCGACGGCAGCGCTGGTCTTCAAGATCATCACTGACCCGTATGTTGGACGTCTGGCATTCTTCCGCGTTTACTCCGGTGTGGTGAAGGCAGGCTCCGGCTTGCTGAACAGCAGCAAGGGTGAACGTGAGCGCATCGGTCGTATCGTGCGTATGTTCGCAGATCGACGTGAAGATGTTGAAGAAGTGCAAGCGGGCGACATCGCAGCGATTTTGGGGCTGAAGGAAACCTTCACCGGCGATACCCTGTGCGACGCGGACAAGCCGATTGTTCTAGAAAAGATCAGCTTCCCTGAACCGGTCATCGAGCTTTCGATTGAGCCGAACAGCAAGGCTGACCAAGACAAGATGGGCGTGGCGCTGCGGCGTTTGGCGGAAGAAGACCCGACCTTCAAGATCGAAGTGGACGACAAACTCGGCCAGACCAAGATCAAGGGTATGGGTGAGCTGCATCTGGAAATTCTGGTTGACCGTATGATGCGCGAGTTCGGTGTACAGGCGACTGTAGGCCGTCCGCGTGTGGCGTACCGTGAGACGATCACCCGCTCTGTGCGCATCGACACAACGTTCAAGCGTCAGTCGGGTGGTTCGGGGCAGTACGCGCGTGTCGTGTGCGAATTTGAACCGCTGAGCGATGAAGACCGTGCGAAGCTACAGGTTGGTGAAGACATGCTGTTCGAAGACGCCATCAAGGGCGGTTCGATCCCGAAGGAATTTATCCGACCGACGATGAACGGCATCCGCGACGCGATGTCCGGCGGTGTGCTGGCAGGATACCCTGTTGTAGGTGTTAAGGCGCGGCTGGTGGATGGCGCGTTCCATGAAGTGGACTCGAGCGAAATGGCATTCAAGATCGCAGGCTCGATGTGCTTGAAGGAAGGCGTGCAGAAGGGTGGCCCGGTGCTGCTGGAACCGACGATGAAGGTCGAGGTTTCGGTGCCGGAAGACTACACGGGCACGATTGTCGGCGATTTGTCGGCACGGCGCGGCATCATCGTGGGTATGGACCCGCGCGGGGGTGGAGCGACTTCCATCCGCGCGAACGTTCCGCTGGGTGAAATGTTCGGTTACGCTACCAACCTGCGTAACATGACACAGGGACGTGGCAGCTTCAGCATGGAATTCGAGAAGTACTCGACTGCACCGAACAACATCGCTGAAGAAGTCATCAAGAGCGGTCGCTAAACCTGTTAGCCAGATGGGGGTGGTTCCGCCGCCCCTATAAAGTAAACGTATCGTTGTGAGAAAAACGCAGAAAAGGAACAGAGGACAATGGCTAAGTTTGAACGTAGCAAACCCCATGTCAATATCGGCACCATCGGTCATGTTGACCACGGTAAGACCACACTGACGGCAGCCATCACCAAGGTGTTGGGCTTGCGGGGTCAGGCCGAACGGATGAAGTATGACGAAATTGACAACGCTCCGGAAGAAAAGGCTCGTGGTATCACGATCAACATTCGTCATGTTGAATACGAAACCGCGAAGCGCCACTATGCGCACGTAGACTGCCCCGGCCACCGTGACTATATCAAGAATATGATCACCGGTGCGGCGCAGATGGACGGCGCGATCCTCGTGGTGAGCGCACCAGACGGCCCGATGCCGCAGACTCGTGAGCACGTACTGCTCGCCCGTCAGGTAGAAGTGCCGGCGATGGTGGTGTTCCTGAACAAGATTGACCAGATGGATGATCCGGAACTGCTGGAACTGGTCGAGATGGAACTGAGCGAACTGCTGGAAAGCTACAACTTCGCCGCTGACACCCCGATCGTTCGTGGTTCGGCGATGCAGGCCAACGAAAGCGCCAGCGAAGACCCGAACGCGCCGGAATATGCGCCGATCCTGAAGCTGATGGACACCGTCGACGAATGGATCCCGACTCCGGTTCGCGAAACCGACAAGCCGTTCCTGATGCCGGTCGAAGACGTGTTCTCGATCAAGGGTCGTGGTACGGTGGTGACCGGTCGTGCTGAACGCGGCCGCCTGACCAAGGGTGAAGAAGTGGAAATCATCGGTCTGCGTGAAGAAACCAGCAAGACCGTTGTGACCGGCATCGAAATGTTCCACAAGGAACTGGACGCTGCTGAAGCGGGCGACAACGCGGGCATTCTGCTGCGTGGTGTGACCCGTGAAGAAATCGAACGTGGTATGGTGTTGGCGAAGCCCGGCAGCATCAAGCCGCACAAGCGCTTCATGAGCGAAGTGTACGTGCTGAAGAAGGAAGAAGGCGGACGTCACAAGGCATTCTTCCCCGGCTACCGTCCGCAGTTCTACATCCGGACGATGGATGTGACCGGCACGATCACCCTGCCCGCGGGCGTGGAAATGGTGATGCCCGGCGACAACGTCAACTTGGAAGTTGAACTGATTATCCCGGTGGCGCTGGAAAAGGGTTCAAAGTTCGCTATTCGTGAAGGCGGTCTGACCGTCGGCGCAGGCGTTATCACCGAAGTTCTCGAATAAAGCACACGGCTTAAAAAAGGTTGTGGACGCTTGTAGGGGCTTGTCAGCGACAAGCCCCTACTCACCCCTGATACGAGAAGCAGGGAGAAGCGGCAACCAGCCGACCAGAGGAAACTATGGTTAGAAACAAAATTCGTATCTGGCTCAAAGCTTATGATCACCGGGTGCTAGACCAGTCCGTACAGCGGATTGTCGAGACAGCCGAACGTACAGGGGCGCGCGTGGTAGGCCCGGTTCCGCTGCCGACGCGCATCGAACGTTTCACGGTGCGTCGCAGCCCGTTCATTGACAAGGACTCGCAGGAACATTTCGAGATTCGCACCCATAAGCGGCTAATTGATGTTCTCGACCCGGACAGCAAGACCATCGATGCACTGATGCGCTTGAATCTGCCAGCGGGCGTGGACATTGTAGTGAAATAAGGGGCGAACGACATGAAGGGCATTATCGGTAAGAAGGTCGGGATGACCCAAGTATTTGACGATAACGGGAATGCAATTCCTGTGACCGTCATCGAAGCTGGCCCCTGCTACGTGACCCAGATCCGCACGGCGGACAAAGATGGTTATGTGGGTGTGCAGTTAGGCTACGGCGAAACCAAGCCGACACGCCTGACGAAGGGACAGCTTGGTCATCTGCAACGGAACAGTTTGCCAGCATTACGGCATTTGCGGGAATTCCGGGTGATGAACGGCGAGGTGGATGTCACCGAAGGCCAGACGATCACGGCATCGGTATTCGCAAAGGGCGAGCGGGTAGACGTGATTGGCACCAGCAAGGGTAAAGGCTTTGCGGGTGGTATCAAGCGGCATAACTTTAATCGCCAACCGAAGACGCACGGTGCGTCTGACCGCACGCGCGCACCCGGTTCGGCAGGTTCGAACACCTATCCCGGTAAAACCTGGAAGGGTAAGCGCTTCCCCGGACATATGGGGAGTGAGCGCGTCACCACGGAAAACCTTGAAGTGGTTGTGGTGGACGCCGAACGCAACCTTCTCGCCGTGAGAGGTTCGGTTCCCGGCATGAACGGCGGCATCGTCATTATTAAGCCAGCGCGTCCGCGCCGCCGCTAAGCATGGGCGAGAGGAGTTGAGATGATGAAGGTTTCGGTTCTGAACACCAGCGGCAAGGAGGTCAAGAAGATTGACCTGCCAGCCGATATTTTTGAAGTTGAGATTAACACCGGGTTGATGCACCAAGCGTATGTTCGCCAGATGGCGAATGCCCGACTGGGTACGCACAAGGTGCAGCGGCGTGGTGAAGTGAGCCGCACGTCGGCCAAGTGGTATCGTCAGAAGGGTACGGGGCGTGCGCGTCACGGTTCACGGGATGCGACGCAGTTTGTGGGTGGCGGTCGTCCGAAGGGGCCAGTGCCGCACAAGTACACCAAGGATATGCCGCGCAAGATGCGCCAACAGGCGCTGCGGTGTGCGTTGAGCGCACTGCTGCGGGATAACCAACTGGTGTTCGTGGAGGGACTGTCGTTGGACGCGCCCAAGACGAAGGAAATGCGCCAGATTCTGGACGCGGTGGTGGGCAAGGACAACAGCGCGTTGGTGCTGGTGGCCGAGCGCAACCTGAATGTCGAGAGCAGCGTGCATAACCTTGCGAACGCCCATGTCATTCGGGTGAATTACCTGAACATTCGTGACCTGCTGAAGTATGACCGGGTCGTGGTGCCGCTGGATGCACTGGAAGTAATCAAGAGCCTCTGGGGGCAAGCGAGCTAAAGATGGCCGAAATACACATTTATGATATTCTGCGCCGTCCGGTTGTGACGGAAAAGTCGGCAGTGATGTCCGACGAGCAACACCAGTATGTCTTCGAAGTCGCGCCGGATGCCAACAAGCATCAGATAAAAGAAGCGGTGGAACTGATCTTCGAAGTGGACGTGGTGAAGGTCAACACAATGATCGTCCCTGCAAAGCGTGGACGCCGCGGACGGAACTGGTACCTGCGGTCACGCCAGTGGAAGAAGGCGATTGTGACACTGCCCGAAGACCAGACGATCGAGTTGTTCAACCTGTAAGGTGGCATAATGGCGGTAAAAGTTTACAAGCCCACTTCGGCTGGTCGCCGGGGAATGACGGGCCACAGTTTTGAAGAAATCACCAAATCGAAGCCGGAACGGGCATTGACTGAAGCGCTGCGGAAGCGCGGTGGCCGTAACAACTCCGGTCGTGTGACGGTACGCCATCGTGGCGGCGGACACAAGCGCCGTTACCGCATCATCGACTTCAAGCGAAACAAGTTTGATGTTGCTGCGCAGGTGGTGGCGATTGAATACGATCCGAATCGTTCGGCGCGTATTGCACTGGTGCAGTACGAAGACGGCGAGAAGCGTTACATCATTGCCCCACTGGGGTTGAAGGTGGGCGACCGAGTTGCAAGTGGCGAGCTATCGCAACTGCGTAACGGGGATGCGTTGGAAATCCGCGATATTCCGGTGGGTACGCTGATCCACAACATCGAGCTGCTGCCCGGAAAGGGTGGACAGTTGGTGCGAGCGGCAGGGAGTTCGGCACAACTACTGGCGAAGGAAGGCCGTTACGCGCAGGTTCGTATGCCGAGCGGTGAGATGCGCTTGATCAATGATCGCTGTATGGCGACGATTGGACAGGTGGGGAACACCGACCACAGCAACGTGAACCTTGGTAAAGCGGGGCGCAAGCGCTGGTTGGGCATTCGACCGACCGTGCGTGGTAGCGCGATGGATCCGGCGAGCCATCCGCATGGTGGTGGTGAAGGCCGTTCACCTATCGGTATGCCCGGTCCGAAGACTCCGTGGGGCAAGCCAGCACTGGGTAAGAAGACGCGTGTCAACCGTCGTACCGATAAATTTATCGTCCGGCGACGTGGTAAGGGACGTTAAGATTAGCCATCGGCCTTCAGCCGTCAGTCATCAGCTCTGCTGGTGGCTGAAATCTGAGGGCTGAACGCTGAAGGCTGAAAGCTGAGGAAAGTATGTCGCGTTCATTGAAAAAGGGGCCTTTTATAAGCCCCAAGCTGCTCAAAAAAGTTGAGAAGCTGAATGAAGAAAATAAGAAAGTCGTGATCCGGACGTGGAGCCGTGCGAGCACGGTGTTCCCGCAGATGGTCGGACACACAATCGCCGTTCACGATGGTCGCCGTCATGTACCGATCTATATCACTGAGAATATGGTCGGACATAAGCTGGGTGAGTTTGCGCCTACCCGGACGTTCCGCGGCCACCTCGTCGAGAAGAAGACGAAGTAAGGGGTAAAGAAATGAAGGTACAGGCCAAGACATCTTACTTGACCATTTCGCCCCAGAAGCTCCGCCTCGTCTGTGACAAGGTGCGTGGGATGGCGGCGAAGCAGGCAGTCACCGTGTTGGAGTTCATGCCGCAAAAGGGTGCGACATTCGTACAGAAGACGATCAAGTCTGCGATTGCGAATGCTGAAAATAACTTCGACCTCAACCCGGATAATCTGGTCGTGGAGACGATTTTCGCGGATGATGGCCCTCGCCTGAAGCGAATGAAGGCAGGGGCGCGCGGACGGTATAAGCCGCGTGTCCGGCGGACATCGCACCTGACGATCATATTGAACGAGCGAGAGGGGTAGGAAATGGGTCGTAAAGTTCATCCGATTGGTTTCCGGCTCAAGGTCATTCGTGACTGGGATGCGCGCTGGTATGCGGAAGGGCCGAAGTACCGCGAACTGCTGCAAGAGGATTTCAAAATTCGCCGCTTCGTGAAGAAGCTGGGGCAGCGGGCGGGTGTTTCGCGGATTGAGATTGAGCGTTACCCGAACCAACTGCTGGTCAATATTCACACAGCGAAGCCGGGCATCCTGATTGGACGCAAGGGCGAGGCGGTGAAGGATCTGCGGACGGGTATTGAAGACCTGACGGGCAAGAAGGTCAAGGTTGAAGTGACCGAGATCGACAAGCCAGATCTGGACGCGATACTGGTGGCAGAGAATATCGTTGACCAGTTGGAACGCCGAATCGGGCACAGCCGCGCGATGAAGCGGGCGATCAGCCAAGCGATCCGGCAGGGAGCGCAGGGCATCAAGATCGAGGTCAACGGACGTTTGGCGGGCGCAGACATGGCACGCCGCGAGTGGTCGATTGAAGGGCGTGTGCCGCGTTCGTCGCTGCGTTCGGAGATTGACTACGGGACAGCGGAAGCGCTGACCACGTTTGGCCGGATCGGTGTCAAGGTATGGATCTACAAGGGCGAAGTGCTGAAGCAAGAAGAGAAGCCCGAACCGAAGAAAGACGTTTACGTGACACCATAGTCGTACTCAGTCGGCAGGGAACAGCGCAGGCTGCCCGGAAACTGACGGCGAGATGGAATGAGGAAATGTAATTATGTTGATGCCAAAGAGAATGAAGTACCGCAAGCAGCAGCGCGGTAACATGAAGGGTAAGGCCAGTCGCGGCAACGTTGTTTCCTTCGGCGAATACGGTCTCCAAGCATTGGAACCGGTGTGGCTGACAGCCCGCCAGATCGAAGCGGCGCGTAAAGCGATGGTGCGCTTCACAAAGCGTCGTGGGAAGGTGTGGATTCGCGTATTCCCAGATAAGCCATATACCCAGAAGGCTGCGGAAACGCGAATGGGTAGTGGTAAGGGTGCCGTTGAGTACTATGTCGCCGTCATCAAGCCGGGGCGCGTCCTGTTTGAAATGGGCGGCGTGCCGGAAGAAGATGCTCGCGAGGCCCTGCGTTTGGCTGCGTTTAAGCTGCCGATCAAGACCAAGTTGATCAAGCGTTACGATCCGATTTCAGGGCAGGAGATCAAGTTAGAATCATGAAGTCCAGAGAAATTCGCGAGATGACCGACAAGGAAATCCTCGACGCGCTGGAAGACAAGCGGGAAGCACTGTTTAACCTGCGCTTCCAGAAGGCTTCAGGGCAGCTTGAGGATGAGACGGCGCCGACACGTACACGGCGCGAAATCGCCCGGCTGAAGACTATTCAGCGGGAACGAGAGCTGGCGAGAAAGACCGCCGGTAAGGAAGGCAGCAATGACTAATGATCGTCGGCGGCTGATCGGCCGCGTAGTAAGTGACAAGATGGAAAAGACGGTAGTCGTTGCGATTGAACGTCGTAAGGCGCACCGTGTTTACAAGAAGGTTGTGAAGTCCACCAAGAAGATCTACGCCCACGACGAGAGCAACAGCATCGAAGTGGGGTCGGTGGTGCAGGTGGTGGAAAGCAAGCCGCTAAGCAAGACCAAGCGCTGGGTAGTCGAGCAAGTGCTCGAAGGGCCGGGCGGACGAGTCTTCGAACCGATTGTCGGGGGAGTTGAAGTGACTCCGGCAGCAGATGAGGAGGCGGCGTCATGATCCAGACTGAATCACGGTTGGTTGTGGCGGATAACACGGGCGCTCGTGAACTGCTGGTCATCCGCGTACTGGGCGGCTCGATCCGCAAGTATGGTGGTGTAGGCGACATCGTCGTGGCGACCGTCAAGAGCGCGACGACGGACGGAAACGTGAAGAAGAGCGAAGTGGTGAAGGCGGTGATCGTCCGCACTGCGAAGGAATACCGCCGCAGTGACGGGTCGTACATCAAGTTTGATGATAACGCCGCGGTTCTGCTGGCTGAAGACCTCGAAAACCCACGCGGTACGCGCGTATTCGGCCCGGTGGCACGTGAACTGCGCGAAAAAGGATTTCTGAAGATCGTCTCGCTCGCGCCGGAAACGCTGTAGGGCTGGGGAGTAAGGTAATATGCAACGGATAAAGAAAGGCGACACTGTAGAAGTGATCGCCGGCAAGGACCTCGGAGAACGCGGTGAAGTGATCACTACGTTGCTCAAGGATGATCGCGTGGTGGTTAGCGGCGTGAACGTGGGTAAAAAGCACGAGAAGGCCAAGCAGATTGGTAACCGCCAGATCCCGGCGCAGATTCTGGAATTCAATGCGCCGCTGCACATTTCAAACGTGAAGCTGGTATGCCCGTCGTGCGACAAAGCCACGCGAGTGGGCTTCCGCTTCAAGGATGATGGTCGCAAAGTTCGCTTCTGCAAGGCTTGCAACACGGATATTGACTAAAACAGGAGCGAATGAGAATGGCGACACCGATTTTACAGCAACGATATCAAGATGAAGTTGTGCCTGCACTGGTGCAGGAGTTCAACTACAAGAACGTGATGGAAGTACCGCGAATCCAGAAGGTGATTATAAACATCGGTCTGGGTGAAGCGAACGAAAACCCGAAGCTGCTGGACGGCGCGGTGGAAGATCTGCGGATCATCACCGGTCAGCAGCCGATTATTACCAAGTCAAAGAAAAGCATCGCGACCTTTAAGCTGCGTGAAAACCGGGCGATTGGTATGAAGGTGACGATGCGTGGAGAGCGGATGTGGTCGCTGTTAGACCGGCTGATCAACATCGCGCTGCCGCGTGTCCGTGACTTCCGTGGTGTGCCAGCTAAGCTGGATGGGCGAGGCAATTACACGCTGGGTTTGCGTGAACAGTTGATGTTCGCAGAAATTCAGTATGACAAAATCGACAAAGTGCGTGGGATGGAAATCACCATCGTCACCACCGCCAACACGGACGAAGAGGGCCGTCGTCTGCTGGCGCTGCTGGGTATGCCTTTCCAGAAGAACTAGGAGAAGAACGCGAACATGGCGAAGAGATCAATGGTCACCCGTGAAACACGGCGCAAGTACAAAGTCCGCGTTCGCAATCGCTGCCAGTTCGTCGACCCGAACTCTGGCAAGGTTTGCGGACGTCCGCGCGCGTACATTGGTCGTTTTGGGTTATGCCGAATTCATTTTCGTGAGATGGCACTGCAGGGCAAGATCCCCGGTGTCGTAAAGTCCAGTTGGTAGGGGGAAACGCATGATTAGCGATCCTGTTGGAGATATGCTCACGCGGATTCGGAACGCCCTGATGATAAACCGTCCTACAGTGGACGTTCCGCACTCCAAGTTGAAGCTTGAAATCGCCCGCATCTTAAAGGATGAGGGATATATTGAAGATTTCACGGTTGGCGAGGAGAAACCCGCGCCAGTCATTCAGATAACGCTCAAATATTACGGAGCACGGCGTGACCGCCGTCCCGTGATCACTCACCTCGAACGGGTGAGCAAGCCGGGACGCCGGGTGTACAGCCCGCGTCAGGAACTGCCCCGTGTGATGAGTGGCATGGGCATCGCAATCGTAACGACGCCCAAGGGCGTGATGACGGCACAGCAAGCCCGGCGCGAAGGCGTTGGCGGCGAAGTGCTGTGCTACGTCTGGTAAGGGAGAGATAACGATGTCTCGAATTGGTAAGAAACCGATTGCCATTCCTGCGAAGGTGAATGTCACGATCAACGGCAGTGATGTGACGGTGAAGGGGCCGAAGGGCGAAATGAGCCTGACGCTACCGCCGGAAATCAGCGCCAAGCAAGAAGGCAGTGAAATCGTGTTGGAGCGCCCCAGCGATCAGCGGCATCATCGTGCACTGCACGGGTTGGCGCGGGCGCTGCTGGCGAACAATGTTCAAGGTGTGTCGGCGGGTTTCCGCCGCACGCTGGTGATCAATGGTGTAGGTTACAACGGTGATGTGCGGGGAAAGGATCTGGTGTTAAAGCTGGGTTTCTCGCACGAGGTTGTGATCAACCCCCCGGCCGGGATCACGTTCACGGCTGAGGAAAAAGGAACCGTCATTCACATTGATGGCACTGACAAGCAGTTGATCGGTCAGGTCGCGGCGAACATTCGCAAGCTGCGTCCGCCGGAACCCTACCTCGGTAAGGGTGTACGCTACAGTGACGAAGTGATCCGCCGCAAGGCAGGTAAAGCGGGTAAAGCGAAGTAGTAAGTTACCAGTTGCCAGTTATCAGTGACCCGTTTTTCCGAACAAGGGATAGTGGGAGCAGGATAAAACTGGCGACTGGAAGCTGGTAACTGGAAACTGATGAGGTTGGTATTATGGCGACATTTACACAGAAAAAGACTGCTTCCCGTGAGCGTCGTCACCGTCGTGTTCGTGGCAAGGTTGCTGGCACGCCGCAGCGCCCACGCCTGAATGTGTTCCGCAGCCTGACGAATATTTATGCTCAGGTGATCGACGACGTTGATGGAAAGACTCTGGTTTCGGCTTCTACGGTTGACAAGGAAGTTGCGAAACTGATTGCTGATAAGAAGAAGGCCGAAGCTGCCAAGATTGTGGGGCAGATATTGGCTGAGCGTGCTAAGAGCGCTGGCATTACGACCGTGGTATTCGACCGAGGTGGTTACCGGTATCAAGGCCGGGTAGCCGCACTGGCTGAAGGCGCTCGTGAGGGCGGATTAGAATTTTAGGGCTGGAGTAAAAAATGGCTGACGAACCGAAGAAAAGAAAGCGTCGCGGTAGTGGTGCTGGCGAAGGCAATGCAGCCGGCGAAAGTGCTCCGGCCGCTGAAGGCAAGCCCAGACGCGAGCGTGAACCGCGCCGTGAGCGTGAGGAAGACCGCGAAGAACTTGATGAACGCGTTGTGGACATCAAGCGCGTGGCTAAAGTTATCAAGGGTGGTCGCCGCTTTGCCTTCCGCACAGTGGTGATCGTAGGCGATAACAAGGGCCGTGTGGGCGCAGGCATTGGCAAGGCGCGTGGTGTGCCGGACAGCATTCGTAAGGGTGCTGATCGTGCGCGGCGTCAGATGGAGAATGTCGCGCTGTCCGGATCGACGATTCCGCACATGGTGATCGGTGAATATGGTGGTGCGCGCGTGCTGCTCCGCCCTGCTGCACCCGGTACCGGTGTTATCGCTGGTGGTGGCGTGCGTGCTGTGCTGGAAGCTGTAGGCGTGCGCGATGTGCTGAGCAAGAGCCAAGGCAGCAACAACCTGCTGAACGTGACGATGGCGACATTGGCCGCGCTACAGCAGTTACGTACCCCGCAAGAAATAGCGGCTATTCGCGGCAAGAATGCCGAGGCGCTGCTGCCGTTGTGGGAGCGGAGGAAGAACCGTGAGTAAGCAACTACAGGTGACGCTGGTAAGAAGTACCATCGGTTACGATAAGACCCAGAAGGCGACCGCTATCTCGTTGGGGCTGCGGAAGCTGAACAAGTCTGTGGTACATAATGATACGCCCCAAATCCGGGGGATGATCTACAAGATCCGCCACCTAGTTCGCGTGGAGGAAGTAGAGTCATGAAGCTGCACGATTTACAGCCCGCTGAAGGCGCTAAGCGCAAGCGTACCCGCATTGGTCGTGGTAACGCAGCCGGGAAAGGCCGTTACGGCGGACGTGGTATCAAGGGTCAAGGTTCACGTGGTGGTAAGCCGAAGGGTGCTTACTTTGAAGGCGGTCAGCTCCCGTTGGTGCGCCGTCTGCCCTTCAAGCGCGGGTTTAACAACCTGTTCCGGATCGAGCATCAGGAAGTGCGGCTCGACCGGTTGGCAGCACGCGCTGATGAAGGCGCCGTGATCAACCCGACATGGTTGGCGGAGAACGGATTTATCCGTGACGCTTACGTGCCGGTGGTGATCCTCGGCAATGGTGAAGCGATCAGCAAGAAGCTGACGATTAAGGCTCACCGCATTACTGCCAGCGCCAAGCAGAAGGTCGAGGCGGCTGGTGGCAGCGTGGAAGTGATCCCACTGCGGCTGAAGGGTATCCGCGCGACATTCCGCAAGCTGCGTAAAGAAGACCTTGCCAAGATATACAGTAACGAGTAGTGAGTAACGTGGTCTGAAGCGGGGCGGGTTTTATAACAAACCCGCCCTTTGTCCATCATAGGGGATTTGCTGGATGGACAAAGAGTGGATACGATCTGCACTCTGCTCGGTTCATTGTTACTCATCGCTGTTTTTTGGAGGATTAGTGTATGTTTGATGCATTTCGGAATGCGTGGCGGCTGCCGGATTTGCGGAACAAGCTGCTCATCACCGGTTTGATACTGGTCATTTACCAGTTCGCCGCGCATGTGCCGGTTATTGGTGTGGACTCGGCGGCATTGGATCAACTGCTGACCGGTAATGCGGGTGGGTTGATCGGTACGTTGAACCTGCTTTCCGGCGGTGCGGTGCGCAACTTCAGCGTGCTGGCGATGGGCGTGTATCCGTATATTACCGCCTCGATCATTATGCAACTGCTCACACCGCTCGTCCCCCGACTGGAAGCGATCCAGCGTGAACCGGGCGGACAGGAAAAGCTCCAGCGCTATACTTATTTCCTTGCGATTCCGATGGCTGTTCTTCAGGCGGTCGGGCAGATCAACATCTTTGGTACACTGGGCGGTCAGGCGATCATCCCGGAATTTGGTTCGAATCCGCTGCTGACGGTGGCGGTTATCGCGACGATGACGGCTGGTACGATGTTCGCGATTTGGCTGGGTGAGATGATCACCGAACAAGGCATCGGTAACGGGCTTTCGATCATCATTTTCTCTGGCATCGTGGCCCAAGCGCCGACGAATCTGGCACAGCTTATTACCGGCACGACACAGCCGATTTTCAACCTGATTATGTTCGTGGTGATTTTGCTGGTGAGCCTCGTGGCGATCATCATCATCACAGAAGGTGTACGGCGTATTCCGGTGCAATATGGGAAGCGCGTGCGTGGTCGTAAGCAGTACGGTGGTGGTTCGACCCACATTCCGTTGAAGGTGAACGCGGTGGGTATGATCCCGCTGATTTTCGCCCAGTCGATCATTACGCTTCCGGCGATCTTTGTGAACCTGTTCCCGGATGGTCCGGTGCGGCAGGACATCACACGGACGTTCGGTAACCAGCAGGGATTGGCTTACTGGTTGACCTTCTTCATCCTCGTCGTCGGCTTCACGTTTGTGTATACCGACATTATGGTGGCACAGCAGAACATTTCGGAACAATTGCAGCGAAATGGTGGGTTCATCCCCGGTATTCGACCCGGTAAGCGCACGCAAGAATATATCCAGCGGGTGACGCGGCGTATTACCTTGGTGGGCGCGCTGTTCCTCGGTGTGATCGCGATTGTGCCCGGCATTGTGGATTTGATCAACCGGTTGATCTTCCCGACGGAAGCGGTGGCTAGCTCGGGTTCGGGGACGAACGCGGCGCTGGTGATCGGCGGTTCGGGGTTGATCATCGTGGTTGGTGTCGTGATTGAAACGATGCGCCAGATCGAAGCGCAGCTCGTGATGCGCAACTACGAAGGCTTCATGAGTTAAGGTTTCCAAGGCTGGTATGAAATGATACGGACGGAGCATCTGAAAACATGACTCCGTCCGATTCTTCAACCGCTTTGTGATAAAAATACATTTCTTGAGGAAGTCGTGATGGGTCTCTATATTATCCTGATGGGTGTGCAAGGCGCTGGTAAAGGTATGCAGGCCAGCTACATCCGCCAGAATTACAACAACATCCCACAAATTTCCACTGGCGATTTGTTCCGAGCGATGAAGACGCGACAGGATGATTTCGCCAAGCAGATTCAACAATTAATGGCAGAAGGTAAATTGATTTCCGATGAGATCACCAATAAGGTGGTTGAGGAACGGTTGCAACTGCCGGACGCCGGGGACGGCGCGATTTTCGACGGTTTCCCACGGACACCCGAACAGGCTGAGTGGTTGGAAGGGTATCTGAACAGCAAAGGTGAGAAGATCGCCGCCGTGCTGCTCATGAAACTTGATCTGTACGAAGCGTTCCGGCGGGCATTCGGACGGGTGACCAGCAGCAGCGGTGAGAGTTACAATATCTACTCGAATGCCGAACGAATCGATTGGAAGTTTTCGGATCATCCCGAAGGCGCTTATCCGCCACGGTTGGAAGCGAGCCTGAAGGCGAACGGTGAGAAGCTCATTCGCCGACCTGATGACGCACACGCACATGCCATCATCAAGCGGATTGATACATTTATCAACACGACACAGCCCTTGATCAATTACTATTCGAAAAAAGGGTTGGTACATGAGATTGATGCCTCGAAATCGATTGAGGATGTGAGCGCGGAGATCAAGCGCATTCTCGACGCGGCGAGGTGAAGTACGCTGAGAACTGTCTGTAACGCAGGCGCTACAGGCTGTCGGCGGCGAGTTACAGGAAGTTATGACATGGCTGTTTACATCAAATCAGCGGACGAAATCGCGATCATGCGGGAAGCCGGACGGGTTGTTGCGCGGGCACATGCGGCGATGCGCGATGCTGTCCGACCGGGGATCAGCACGGCTGATCTGGACGCGATCGCGGAAACGGTCATTCGGGATCATGGGGCGATACCGGCTTTCCTGAATTACCCGAAGCGGGATGCGCCGAACTTCCCGGCGACGATCACGGCCAGCATCAACAGTGAGCTGGTACACGGCATCCCTAGCCCGAAACGGATCTTGCAGGAAGGTGATATTGTCAGCCTCGATGTGGGCTGTCATTATCAAGGATTTGTGGGGGATGCGGCGTTCACCTATGCCGTTGGTGAGGTGAGCACGACCGTGAAGCGGCTGCTGGACGTAACTGAGCGGTCGTTGTATGTGGGGATTGAGGCTTCGGTGCTGCCGAACTCGATACGGGATGTGGCGCTGGCGGTTCAGCGTTACGTTGAAAGCCAAGGTTACAGCGTTGCCCGCGAATATACCGGACACGGTGTGGGAAGGGCGATGCACGAAGAACCGGAAGTGCCGAACTGGTGGTCACGGTTGGCGGAACGGCGTGGACGGCGGAATTATCCGCTGCAAGTGGGGATGACCTACGCGATTGAGCCGATGGTGATCGCCGGACGAGCGGAGACGGAAGAATTGGAAGACGGGTGGACCGTGTTAACAAAGGATCGGTCATTGTGTGCGCACTTCGAGCACACTATCGCCATTACGGATGGCAAACCGGTCATCTTAACACTTCCATAGGCGGATCGGGAGTGTGAGCGGGCTGCTTGAGGTAAATTGCCCGTAGACACTCAATGGAATCACTGCTAAAATCTTAAGCCTTATGCAAACCTAGAGGGTAGTCACATGCGCGTAGCAACATCTGTTAAGCCACGTTGCCCTAAGTGCCGCATCATCAAGCGTCACGGGCGGGTAATGGTGATTTGCGAAAATCCAAAGCACAAGCAGCGCCAGGGTTAGTTGGCGGCAATCATAAAGGGAACAAGACATGGCGCGTATTGAAGGGGTTGATCTGCCCCGCGACAAACGAATTGAAGTCGGACTGACCTACATCTACGGGATTGGTCGTCCAACGAGCCGTAAGGTTCTGAGCGCGACGGGTGTGAACCCGGATACCCGCGTTCGCAACTTGACGGAAGATGAACTGCAAAAGCTGCGTGAAGAAATCGGCAAGCTGACGACGGAAGGTGATCTGCGTCGTGAAGTGCAGTTGAACATCAAGCGGCTTTCGGAAATTGGCTGCTACCGCGGCATCCGCCATCGTCGTAATTTGCCGGTGCGCGGACAGCGTACACGGACAAATTCGCGTACTCGTAAGGGTATCCGCAAGACGGTTCCGGGTCGTGGTCGCCGTCGTGGCGCGACCAAGAAGTAAGCCGGGTCGCCTTTTTCTACTTTTGATGCAACTACAGAGGTGGGCAACTACCTCTGTTCATCGTATGAATATCTACTGTGAGATGAGCGCCCTGATACCGTAACGGCAGGGCGCGTTTTCCCGCAAGGACCAGTGAGCGAGGGGACGTATGGCACGTACACCGACCAA
>JAFLCH010000410.1 GCA_017303775.1 Anaerolineae bacterium
GATCGTGGCGATTGCGATCATCGGACTGGGATTCCCGCTGGTGCCGAAGCATAACTCGCTGATGGTATTTTTGACGGTAGGGATTCCGGTGATCGGACTGGCAGTATGGGCGCGCCCGCGTCCGCTACCTCGAACGAGCATCTTGAAGGAAATCGCGCACTTCACGATTCCGGCGTCGATCACCATATTTGTGTTCGGGCTGCTGGTGTATCTGGTGACGTTTATCGTGGTGGCACAGGCAACCGTGAACGTGAATGTTGACCCGGCATTCATCCAAGGATTTGAGCGGTATATCGGGATTAATTGGGACATCTCCGCGCCGGATCAGTTCGCGCTGGAGCTGGGGCAATCGGCAGCTCAAACGGCGCTGACGGGCTTTCTGGTGCTGGCGGGACTGCTGCTGCTGGTGTTCGTCGAGCCACCAACGAGCTGGTGGGAAGGCGGGGACGAGTTGAGCGGTGACTGGCGTCCGACGCTGGCGGCGCTGGGGATGCTGGTGGCGTATGTGGCGATTTTGTTGATCGAACCGGCGCGGACATTCTTCGAACTGCTGCCGCTGCCCTTCCCGTTCTATGTGGGAATCGTGGCGGTAACACTGGTGTGGTTGGTCGTGACGCGGATGGCATGGCGGCGGCGCTGGATGGAGCGGTATCTGGAATTGGAGTGAGGCAGGAGCGGGGAAACAAACTATATGGGGATGTGGGGCGCTGCCTCACATCCCGGCAGGAATGGCTCATTCCTGAGCCAAGCAGCAGTAAAAAATTAAGTTTTTAAAAGGATTACCCATGTCAACACAAATCACCCGTTTTGCAAGTCCGTTTACAGAAGAACACGAGATGTTCCGGAAGAGTGTGCGGCGATTCGTGGAGCAGGAATTGAATCCACACTGCGATGAATGGGAGGCGGCTGGAAGCTGGCCGGCGCACGAGGTGCTTAAGAAGATGGGCGCGCTGGGCTTTTTGGGGCTGAATTACGGCGAGGACGTGGGCGGGGCGAACGCGGACATCTGGTTCACGGTGGTGCTGATGGAAGAATTGGGGCGCTGCCACTGCGCGGGTGTGCCGATGGGGATTATGGTACACACGGATATGTGTACTCCGGCGCTGGCACGGTACGGCAGCGATGCGTTGAAGCAGCGATTCCTCGTTCCGGCGCTGAAGGGCGAGATGGTGGGGTGCATCGCGGTGACGGAACCGGGGGCGGGAAGCGATGTGGCGGGGATCATCACACGGGCGGAAGCAGACGGCGATGATTATGTTATCAACGGGGCAAAGCTGTACATCACCAACGGGACACAGGCAGATTGGGTGTGCCTGCTGGCGCGGACGACAGCGGGACGCGGGTATAAGGGCATGAGCCTGATTATGGTTCCGACGCAGACCGCGGGATTCAGCGTGAGCAAGAAGTTGGATAAGTTAGGCAACCGGAGCAGCGATACGGCGCTGCTGACGTTTGAGAATGTGCGCGTGCCACAGGCTTACCGGATCGGGGCGGAAGGCATGGGCTTTTATATGCAGATGGAGCAGTTTCAGGTGGAGCGGCTGGTAGGTGCATTGAGCGCTACGACTGGCATGGAGTTGATGGTACGCGAGACGATGCGGTATTGCAGCGAGCGGGAAACGTTCGGCCAACCGTTGATTCATAACCAGTGGATTCAGTTTAAACTGGTGGAGCTGCTGACGGAAATCGAGGCGCTGAGGCACTTGAATTATCACTGCGCGGCGTTGATGGAGGCTGAGGCGGCGGTGGAAGAGATCACCCGGATCGCTTCGATGTGCAAGTTGAAGGCGGGGCGATTGGTGCGGGAAGTGGGTGATGTGTGCTTGCAGTTTTACGGCGGCATGGGATATATGAGCGAAACACGGGTGAGCCGGTATTACCGTGACGCACGATTACTAAGCATTGGTGGTGGGGCGGATGAAGTGATGATGGGAATCATCGCCAAGTTGGAGGGTATGATGCCCAGCCGGAAGCGAAAAGAGGATGCTTAATTCAATAACGAGTCCCATTTTTGAATAGATAAGAAAGCGTTTTTTATGGCATACCGAATCGGGTCGGGACAGGGGTTTTACGGGGATGATGTGCTGCGGGCGCTGCCGATGATTACAGGCGGGTACGTGGATATTGTGTGCTTCGAGGCGTTGAGCGAGCTGACGCTGGCCATTTTGCAGAAAGATAAGCTGGCAAACCCCAAACGCGGTTACACATTTGATGTGAAAATCATCGCGCAGCAAATTCTGCCGGAAGCGTTCAAGCGAAAGATTCCGCTGGTGACAAACGGCGGGGGGTTGAATCCGCAGGCAGCCGCGGAAATGGTGCGCGAAACGGCAGCGGCGATGGGGCTGAAGGGGTTGAAGATCGCTACCGTGAGCGGTGATGATTTGCTGGGACGGTTGGGTGAACTGCAAGCGGCGGGGGAAACATTGACCAACCTCGAAAGCGGCGAGGCGCTGGCAGACGCGGCAAATACGAACTTCATCACGGCGAATGTTTATCTGGGCGCAGCACCGATTGTGGAAGCACTGCGGCAGGACGCAGATATGGTGATCACGGGGCGGGTGGCTGATCCGTGTTTGTATCTGGCGGCGATGGTGGCGCGATATGGATGGGCGTGGGATGACTGGGATCGACTGGCAAGCGGGATTGTGGCAGGACACCTGCTGGAATGCACAGGGCAGGTGGTGGGCGGCAATAGTTTGGCGCTGATTCATGAGACGGACGCGGGGACGCTGCCCTATCTGGGTTATCCGATTGCGGCGGTGGAGGCAGATGGTTCATTCGTGCTGACCAAGACACCTCAGAGCGCGGGCGCGGTGACACTGGAAACGGTGAAGGAACAACTGCTGTATGAGATTCATGATCCGGCGCGATACATCACACCGGATGTGGTGGCGAACTTAACCACCCTGCGATTGGAAGCAGCGGGGACGGACGCAGTGCGGGTCAGCGGCGTGACGGGCACGCCACGGACGGATACGCTGAAGTTGAATCTGGGGCGGTTGGAAGGGTTCAGCCGAGAGTTGATCTTCAGTGTGGGATGGCCGGAGGCGTGGTTGAAGGTGGAACAACTGCGGACGGCGCTGGGGGT
>JAFLCH010000411.1 GCA_017303775.1 Anaerolineae bacterium
CATCCGTTCATGACCAATCCGCTGGCGCGCCGCTGGCACTTGTTGGCGCTTGTCCTCATCGTCGCGCTGGCCTTCGCGCTGCGCCTGTACGAGCTGGATACGCGCATCCGTTTCTTGATTGACGAAGATGCCTACATCACTGCAAGCTATGATATACGCTCCCAAAAGAATCTCGAACTGCTCAGTCCCTTCAGCAGTGTCGCCGCCTTCCCTTACATGATGCCTTATTTCCAGTCGCTGACCATTGGTGTTTTTGGGCGTGATCTGGAGGGGATACGGGCGGCCAGCGCCATCTTCGGTGCGTTAGGGGTGCTGGCGCTTTACTTCCTGACCCGCCGTTTGTTTGATGTGCCTACGGCGCTGCTGGCCGCGCTGCTGCTGGCGACCTTCCCGCCGCATCTACAGTTCAGCCGCATTAGTATCAATGAAATATGCGGGCCATTAGCCGCGACTGCCGGTTTTGCCTTCCTCGCGCGCGGGCTGGTGCAAAACCGGCGCTTGGATTACGCCGCTGCCGGTGTTTTGATGGGCTTCACGCATTACTTTCATGAAGGGTCGCGCCTGCTCTATAGCCCGCTGCTGCTCATGTGGTTGGTCGGGGCGCTGTTCTTGAGTCCGGTGCGGCAGCATCTTCCCTCTGTCCTCACCAATATGCGAATCTTTATCAAACGCTGGTGGAAGCGGGTGCTGCTGGTGGGGGTCGGCCTCCTGCTCATCGCTGCACCGGTTTATTACACCCTGCTCGGCATCGAGCGCCCCTTCTTCGCTCGTATGGTGGATAATCGTTCCGGCCTGCCCGGTGAATACTGGCAAAACGTCATCCTGACCAATAGTTGGAACGAACACTTCTACGCGCACATCCTGCCGGCTTTCGCGGTTTACTTCAACCGCACCGATGCCACCCTCTTTTACGGCGGCGACACCGCCATGCTGCTGCTCGGTGTGCTGCCATTTTTCTTTCTGGGGATCGGCTATTCGTTGGGGCGCTGGCGATCACCGGGGCCGCTGCTGCTGCTGCTGTGGATCTTTTGTGTCTCCATGGGCAACAGTTTGCTCGTCAACAGTTTCAGTTACCCCCGTTTCGTCATCGTCTTTCCGGCGCTCATGCTGGCGCTGGCCGTCGGGCTGCGCTACGGCCTGACGCTTTTCATCCGCCGCAAAAACCTCGCGCTGCTGCTGGCCGCCGGACTCGGTTTGTTCATCGCCGCCTACCAGACCCATTTCTATTTCAACGAGCATCTGCCTTTGTTCGTGCGCGGCTTCCGCGAGCATGATTCCGCCCCGGATGGTTATGATGCGGCGTGGCGTTCGCTGGACTTCCCGCCGCAGACCCAGATTCATATGATTAGTGATCCAGTTTTCAACCGCATCGAAGCCAATGGCCTGCTGACGGCGTATCGTATCGATCTGTCGGTAGAAACCCGTTCGCCCAAGCAGATGAATCAGTTATATTTCGCCCGTATGACCTGTGATGCCGATCACGCCTTCTTCATTCACCCCGGTGATAAACGCACCTTGCAGCGAATCCGCCAGTATTTCACCGTGATCGGCCCCTTTGACTCGCCCTATGAAGATGTCCCGCTGCATGAACAACTGTGGCTGTACTACGCGCCGCTCAAGGCCAACCTCCGCTCCCCGTTCGGGCAGAGCTGCGGCCTTGCGCCTGACTGAACCGCTGCAATAAAAGAGGGGCTTTTGCTGCCCCTCTCGATAGTTCACGCTGCTAGTTGTCGTTTACCGTGCCGGTCGCCCGATGAAGCCGTACCGCGTCAGATCAGCCTGCGGCGTATAAATCGTCCCGTCCGGCAGCACCGCGTCTGTCAGATCAGCGTCGCGGATGCTCGTGTCGCCGATCTTCGCCTCGCGCAAATTCACCCCGCGCAGCCGTGCATCCCGGAAGTTCGCCCCGCGCAGATCAGCCATATACAGGTTCGCCCCTTCGAGGTTCGCGTCGCACAGATCGGCATCGTTCAAATTGGCGTGTTCGAGGTTGGCTTGGCGCAGCGACGCCTCGCGCAGATTAGCGTTGAACAGGTTCGCCCCCTGTAGCTGCGCTTCGTTCAGGTCAGCCTCACTCAGGTTGGCGCTGTCGAAGTTCACCCCGCGCAAATTCGCCAGCGCGAACACCGCTTCTTCCGCTTCTACCGAGTTCAGATTGCCGCCCTCAAGGTTGACGCCCACCAGCTTGGCCTCTTCAAGATTAGCCTCGTTCAGATTCGCGCCGTTCATCTGGGCGTGGGTCAGATCAGCCTCACTCAGGTTGGCGCTGTCGAGGTTGATACCCTCCATGTGACAGTCCGCCGCTTCCACCTCGCTCAAGTTGGCTTCATGGCAGTTCGCGCCGGTCAAGTTGGCTTGGTTCAACACCGCTTCGCTCAGGTTCGCGCCCTGCAAATTCGCCCCCTCCAACGATGCGCCTACCATCTGCGCTTCACTCAGGTTGGCATATTGTAGGTCTGCACCTTGCAGGTTGGCTTGGTTCAGGATCGCCTCGCTCAAGTTGGCATCCCGCAGGTTCGCGCCCTGCAAGTTCGCGCCCACCAGCTCTGCTTCGGAAAGATTCGCGTCGTCGAGCTGTGCGCCCTGAAGCTGCGTCTGGTTCAGTCGGGCGTTCTGCAAGTTGGCGGAACGCATAGCCTTGCCGTTCAAATCCTGCCCGCTCAGGTTCACCCCTTCCAGATCAGCATCTTCCAGCGTTCCTTCCGCCGAGGTGATGACGATCCGGCGCTTGCGCTTGGTTTTCTCCTTGTTCGACCACCGCCCCAGTTCGCCCAGATCGAGGTCAACATCCATGTCGATGTCAATATCGCTCATCGTCCGCCGCAGCAGGTCGCGGGTGGACATCAAAATCCGGTCTCGCAGTTCACGCCCCAGATCCCGAATCTCATCCATCGGCGGGATGGGCGGCGGGGGTGGCGGCGCATGCGGCGGGGGTACATGCGGCGGAGGCGGGAAGGGGTGTCCTTCCTCGTTCATCGGCGGAACCGGTGGGATGGGCGGCGGAGGTGGCGGTGGATAAGCCTCGCGCACCATGCCTTCCAGATAAGGCACAAGCTGGCTGGCG
>JAFLCH010000412.1 GCA_017303775.1 Anaerolineae bacterium
ATTCCGAGACGTTCCGCCGTGCCTACTTCAAACTCGGCGATGATTTCCAGCCGCCGCCCATGCACATCCGGCACAACCCACTCGCCCTCCAGCGCCTGCGCGTCCCACTGCCCCAGCGGCTGGCGCAGCGCTGCGGCTTCTTCCGCCACCGACTGCGCCAAGCGGATGCCGTCCGCAGTCTCGACCAGTTGGAGGACGCGCGGCAGCGTCATCGCCCCGCGCCATTGAGCAGTCGGGGTGCTGCCAGCGTACTGCCAGTTGCTCATCCAGCCGATGTACACGCGCCGATCCGCCAGATTGTTCCATGTGGTACCGGCGTAATTGTCCGGCCCATAATCCAGCCACAGGACTGTCGTGGGAGGGTTATCGTTCGTGAACGTCCGCCCGTCGAAATCACCAATGAAGTACTGGACACCCCCGCCGCTGGCCGGTGCCAGTGTACTAACGCTCATGAGCAGCACCCACTTGGTCTGCCCGTTAATCTCCATCGGGAATATATCCGGCACTTCCCATACGCCCGCCAGATGCCCCTCGGCGAAACTGCTGACCAATTCCCAATCCAGCAGGTTGGGCGATGTGAAGAACTGCGCCTTCTGGCCGACAGCAATAATCATCACCCACTGGTTGGTGGCCTCGTGCCAGAACACCTTCGGATCGCGGAAATCTTTTTCCAGCGCGTCAATGACCGGATTGCCATCGTACTTCACCCATGTGCGACCCCGATCCATGCTGGCGGCCACCCCTTGCGATTGATTATGGTAAGAGTAGATCGCCACCAAGCCACCCCCCGGCACCAGTCCACTGGTGTTCCGGTCATCCACCACCACCGTCCCCGACCAGATTGGCCCGATTTCATCCGGGTACAGGGCGATTGGCAGATTCTCCCAGTGCATCAAATCGGGGCTAACGGCGTGTCCCCAGTGCATGGGGCCGGGGAAAATATCCTTGGGATTGAACTGGTAAAACAGGTGATACTCACCTTCGTAATACACCATCCCATTCGGATCATTCATCCACCCACAGGGGGGGCTGTAATGATACTGGGGCCGATACGGTTCGCTGTACAAAGTATTGTCCTGTGCCATCGTCACACTCGCTGTTAGAAAAAATAAAAATACAAACACCAACAGATGGAGTCGCTTCATCATCTGAACACACCATTTCTTCAATGAGTCGGTTGAAATAATCGCAGTACGTTTTTAGCCAATGCGCACGAGATCGCCTTGCGCGCACCCAACCCAAAACGAGTCCGCAGCATCAGACTGTGCGGTCAGCGCCATCGCCTGTTGATGATCAGGAAAGCTGTACAGCGTTTCCCATGTTTGACCCTCATCCGCCGAAAGCAGCAGCCGGCTTTCCGTCAGCGCGAGGAGCCGCCCGTTGGCTGCACTCACGCTCACGACACTGGCAGTCTCGGTAGGGATGGCGGTTATCCAGCTTTGCCCTCCATCGCGCGAGATCATCAGCCCGTGGCTTTCGGTGCCGGCGTACAAGCATTCACCAACCACCGCCAGACTCAAGACTGGCGCGGCACGCATCGGGAAATCGACCTCGCGCCAGCTTCGTCCACCGTTGTGGCTGCGGAAGATGCCGCTTTCTGATGCGGCATACAGCACCTTATCGGTAGCGAAATCCGGCGAGAAGGCCAGCGCCAGCACACGCAAATCGAGCAGCCCGAAGTTCCACGCCACCCACGTCTGTCCTGCGTCGCCGGTGATGAACACGCCGTCCTCGCTCGTCCCGGCAGCGGCCACCCCATCCGTCGCAAACTGCGGCGAAAGCGCCAGCGCCACCACATGCGGCAGCGGAGACGCCAGCCCGACAATCGTCCACTGTTGGCCGCCATCTTGCGAACGCAGCACCGCTCCGTTCACACCGGCCAGCACGGTTTGACCGCTGGCCGCCACGGCAGTAGCAGCCGGTTTAGGGTCAGCTTCCAGCGCCGAGAAGGTGTTTGTCCATGTCGCGCCGCCGTCACTTGAGCGGTATAAGCCAGAGAAACGTGCCGCGTACAGCACAGCACCGGTTTGCGCCAGCGCATAAACAGCATCCGGTATTATGTCAGTCATCATGTTCATTGCGGGTTACCCACCATTTCCGGCGCGGCCAGATGGACGAGCGCATCAATCGTCAGCGCCAAAGACGCCGTCTTGATGGCGTTCTGAAGGCTCGTCTTGGCGACGATTAAGCTGTCCACAATGCCCGCCTCGCGCATATCAACGATTCGATCTGCCCGTACATCAAAGCCGGTTGTCGCCTGTTCATACCCCAAACGCGCCATGATCTCGCTGGGATCATAACCCGCGTTATGGAAGATGGTTCGCGCCGGTGCAGCCAGCGCCTCGCGCAAGATCCGGTAGGCCGCCCGTTCATCGGAGTCCCGCGCTTGCTGATAATAAGGTTCCAAGGCCTCGCGGCAGGCCAGATAAGCGATCCCGCCGCCGGGGACGACGCCCTCCTGCACAGCGGCACGCATCGACAGCGCCACCCGCTGCGCGTGGTTCTTCCGAGTGCGGATTTCCGGCTCGGTGAAGCCGCCGACCCAGATCGTCACCGCCCCGCCCAACAAATTGCCGATGCGTTCCTGTATGGCCTTGCGCTCATCGACATCCTGCGCGGTGGCGTAGCGGGTTCGCAGCAGTGCCACATGCTCCCGCAGCTTCACCGGATCGCCCTTCCCGCCCACGATACCGAAGGTGCGCAAATCCGCCCAGAAGCGGCGTGCTTGGCCGAAGTGCCGCGCCGACACCTGCTCCATCGAGTCAGCGGTCACCGTCAGGAATGGGGTTGCGCCGGTCAGCAGGCTCAGATCATCAAGCGCGGCCATGCGGTCAGCCGGGTTATGCCCCGGCAGCTTGATGCCCACCACGTTAAACTTCCCCATCCGGTTATGCGTTTCCAGCAGGGCAATCGCCTTTTCCGAAAGGTTGCGCGCCACAATCACCAGCGCGTTGACCGACGCGGCGTTGGCGGCTTGCAGGATGGGGAACAACTTTTGATGTTCTTCAATCTCGAAGTCGCAAACAAAAATCGAGGGGTTTTCCAGCTT
>JAFLCH010000413.1 GCA_017303775.1 Anaerolineae bacterium
ACGTCACATAGAGATAAGCGTTACCCGTTTCTTCCGCGAAGTCCACCTGAATGTGGTGTACACCCTGCGACAGTTGAATATCCGCCGAGACGATCCGCGCCACCGAGGGATTATTGAACGTGTCAATGAGCGGTGTGCGGGCGAAGTCCACCCAGATTTTCACCTTATCATCCGCCAGCGCCCAGAAGCGATACGTCCCAGCCGCGAAGAACGGATCAGTGCCGAAGCGGGCGCTGAAGTTGTCCGCGTTGATGCCGGAAGCGGGCGAACCGCTTCCCCAATCGAAAGCGATTGCGGTGTCTTGCCGGGTGACCACCGCCCGACCATTCAGGATAGTGTTGTTATAGAACTCCGAAGTCCATGTGATTCCGGCCTGCGCTGCCGCTGGGGAGGCTGCCAGACTCATCACCCCCAGCATTGCCAGAAGCAGCCAAACCAATTTGCGCGACATCATGTGACCGACTCCTTTTGTGTTGAATGCACCGTCTGCGTGCTGCAAACGTCTTGCTTTATACTTTCATTATATGCCGAATGAGGCACGGATTGATGCCTGCGCCAACCGATCGTCAGGTGTGCGGTGGGCATCCGTCATCGTGTTTCATCTACAGCATGTTATAGTCCGCTGTTCGCCCTCCGGACAACCCACCAGCGCCGTATCTCATGTGCGACTTTAGTCTCAAATGGGGTCAAGAAGGCTGCCACACCGCGAAAGCCAGATCACGTCCCCGGTGCCACGCTAACGGAGCGATGATCCCCCGCTGGAAGTCGAGGATATACAATGACAGATCACCCGGCGCGCGCGGTTCAAAGCCGGAAAACACCACATACCGTTCATCCGCTGACCAGTCCGGATACTGGCTCAGATAACGCCGGTTGGTGATCTGGCGGGCGCTCTGCTGTGGGATGTCGTAGTGGAAAAGCTGGTAATTCCCGCTGCCGGTTCCGCTCACATCCGACATGAAAACGACTGCCTCACCATCGCTGGAAATGGAAGGCCACGCGACCCGCCACGGAATATTCGGCATCGGCTGAAGGGCGTTGCCACAACCTGCATCCATCTCAAAGCAGTCTGTTTGCATCCAGAATCCGCCCCCGCTTGCATAATCCATAAAGATCATGCGTTTGCCATGGGTCGACCAGTTGGGATGGCTGAGGAGGTATTGGCTGCCGAGGTTGATGATCGTGGTTTGGCAGTCGCTAGTAGAGCGCGGTTGCCAGCAGCTTTCCGGACGGATGCGCAGTTCGGTGCCGGTTTGTCCGGGGAGTGTATAAGCGAGGCGGGCGCTGTCCGGACTCCACGTGACCCGAACATCGTTGAAGCCTTCCTCGACGAGTATGGGCTGGCAGCCGGTCTTATTCAGCAAGCAGTCTGCGTCGTATACCATCCACTCTTCGGTGATGTGGACGGCGATCAATCGACCATCCGGCGATGGTTCTGCCACCGGAAAGGAATGCATAAGGTCAAGCAGGCGTCGTTCGCTGCGGCGGCATAGCGATATAACAGATTCACAACCAACCGGAAATGCGTATAGGCGGTAGGTGCTGGTTTCGCCGGAAATGACCACGGGGAAAGGCGGTTGCAGCGTGCGTGACAGCCCAAAGGTGAGTATAGCGAGGAGGCTCCAGAATGTTAACAGGCTGATGCTGAGACGGCTCGAAAACGTGAATATTGTAAAAAAACGTGAGTTACACATTTTTAACCATCTGCAAGGTCGGGTTCGGTATTATTATGAAAGGAGGATACTTGAATCCCAACATGAATGATCAGGCTCTCGTAACATTATGCAGCATCAGCATGACGGCGCTACCCTAACACCCCAACATATCATCGACACGTTTCAGCGCGCCTATCGCCGGGTCTATAACCGTGACGCGCAGGTGGTACACCTGTTTGCCGAATGGTATCGTGTGAACGGTGAGATTGTTCATCGGGTGACCCTTTTTGGCGAAATTACCCGGCTGCGCGAATTGGCGAAGCAGCAGGAACAGCAGCGCCGCGCCGTCCCCGACCGCACCATGATCCAGCGCTTAATCGCCAAACTGCGCGGTGTCTGAAGCCCCACACAGCGCCTGCTATCCGAAAATGATGGTTTTATTGTTGTAAACCAGCACCTGATGATTCAGGTGATAGCGGATGGCCCGCGAGAGCACCAGCTTTTCCACATCTTTTCCTTTTCGTACAAGGTCTTCAACCGAATCGCGGTGGTTCACGCGCATGATGTCCTGCTCGATGATGGGGCCAGCATCCAACTCAGCTGTCACGTAATGACTGCTCGCGCCGATAATCTTCACGCCTCGACCATGTGCGCGATGGTAGGGTTTTGCGCCGGCGAACGCGGGTAAAAACGAATGATGGATATTGATGATGCGGTTCGGGTAGTGGTTGACGAAGTTCTCCGAGACGATTTGCATATAACGCGCCAGCACCACCAGATCGGCTCGCTTTTCGCGCAGGATTTCCAGTTGAGCCTGTTCCACTTCCGGCTTGTTATCCTTGTTCACAGGCAGGACGCGAAACTCGATGCCGAACTTCTCGGCCAACGTACCGAGATCGGGATGATTGCTGATGATGACCGGAATATCCACCCGCCATTCGCCGGATTGGTGACGGTAAAGAATATCGTAGAGACAGTGCGCTTCTTTGGAAACAAAGACGGCCATACGCGGGATCTGGTCGCTGAAGTGAACCTCCCATGTCATCCCGAATGGAGCGGCCACCTGATTGAACGCGGCGTCAATTTCTTCGCGGCTGAGCTTAAAGCCGGAAAGATCCCATTCGACACGCATGAAGAATACATTCTCTTGGGCATCAACGTGCTGGTCGAGTTGAAGAATATTGCCGTTATGTCGCGCGATGAAATCGGTAACGGCCGCCACCAGACCTTGACGATCCGGGCATGAAATCAGAAGCGTTGCGGAAAGGGGGTTGGTTATTGGTAATGAGCTGTTCATATTGACTACTTATTTTGATCACGACATCCGTTCGAATGCGGACAGTATAACAGCCTTAGCGCGAAATT
>JAFLCH010000414.1 GCA_017303775.1 Anaerolineae bacterium
GTGTGCTGGTTGATGGCTTGCGCTATGACATTGGCCTGCCCGATTATTATCTGGAAACCCTGCAAACCTTTCGCCAGAAGTAGTGATTCCGGGATGTTTCATGCAGCCCGATTCCAGTGATATACAATACGAGATCAATGCCGGACTGGAAGGCTTGGCGGATAAACACATGGCAGTGCCACTCCACGTACACACCCGTGAGGATGAGTTCTGGTTCGTGCTAGACGGTGAAATTCACTTTACAGTTGGCAACCAGACTCAGGTTGGAACTGCCGGAGCGTTCGTCCATATCCCTCGTCGGGTTCCCCATACCTTTCAAATTCGCTCAGAGAACGCCCGCTGGTTCGGTGTAGGTACACCCGCGGGATTGGATCAATGGTTCTTCGAGACTGGTGAACCGGCTGGTGCGCTCACCCTCCCACCGCCGCCTGCTGCCCCACCGGATGTCGAGTGGATTGTGAGCACCTTAAAGTCCTACGGAACAGATACACTAGGGCCGTCGCCTACATAATCTAAATAATCAGCGTGGACAGAATGTTTAATCTGGCATTCTGTCCATACTGATCAACCTTCAATAAGACTCCGGACCATTGGTATGATCAACCGCGCGGCTTGCCCCCGGTGGCTGATGGCATTTTTCGCTGCCAGTGGTACATGCGCCCATGTGATGTCGTAGCCTTGCGGGATGAATACGGCGTCGTAGCCAAACCCGCTGCCCCCGTCTGATTCTGCCAGTGCAATTCGCCCTTCGCACACGCCGCGCACGGTTTCGGTTCGGCCTGTTCGTGGGTTAGCCAGCGCGATCACACAAATGAATCGTGCCGAGCGTTCTGCCTCCACTCTGCCATCCAGTGCCGCCAGCAGTTTCTGCCGCCGTTGTTGTGAGCTTAACCCCGGCCCGCCATAACGCGCCGGATACACACCCGGTTCACCCCCCAGCGCGTCCACAAATAAACCGGTATCATCCGCCAGCGTGATCAAACCGCTGGCTTGCGAATACGCCTGCACTTTCAGGCTGGCATTTTCTTCCAGCGTGGTTGCGTCCTCCGCCACCTCCATATCGCCTAGCCCGACATCCTTCAACCCCAACAGGCGTACAGGCAGCCCTGCCAGCAGTTCTTCATATTCGTGTAGTTTGCCCGCGTTGCCTGTTCCAATCAGTAAATCCATAACACTCCACCTTTTGAGCCATTGTGACCATTGATGAGCCGGATGAAATTATATATGACCATGTGCGCTCAGCAAGCACGGAATTGATGATCAGGCCGGTTCTACCCGTACCGTCGCAAAATGCTATAATAAAGAACCCATGAAAAGAGATAATTATTTTACGGAGTAAGCTCAGGCATGTCTGATGCAGTCGAGAAGCCGGGATGCGAATATACACAGCTCGACAATGGAATTCATCAGTTCGTATTCAATTCTGCTTCCAAACAGTCCATTGACGAATTTTTCCACCAGTTGGAAATGATTTTAACCAATACGCCTCATACCGAGACGGCGCGTTATATTGTTGATATTACCCAAACGGGCGAGCAGGATATTTCGCTCGTAGCCAATGTCCAGCGTTTTCGCCGCTTGGAAACGCTTTTCCCCCATCGTGCCCGTGGCCGCACCGTGATTTTGCATAAGCCGGGGTTGAAGTTTTCCTTTATTGATGGTTTCATCCGCGCCCTAGCCCCCAGCCGGGATATGACCCGTTTCTTTCCCGTGGATAAACGCGATGAGGCCGTGAACTGGTTGTTGAGCCAAACATAAATCATGCCCGCTGTTCATACTGCCATCTTCAAAGTTCGTCACTACGAATGTGATGCCTACGGACATCTCAACAATGCCAATTACGCCCGTTACATGGAGGAAGCCGCCTTCGAGGCTTCTGCCTCCGTCGGGTATGACAAGCAGCGTTATGATTCGATGGGCTTCCTCTGGCTGGCGCACGAAACCGAGATCGAGTTTCTTCACCCTGTCGTTTATGGCGATACACTCGAAGTAAAAACATGGGTAGGCGATTTTCGCCGCGTGCGCTCCCGTCGTTTCTACGAATTCCGCAAAGCCGGTCACCCCGAACTCATCGCGCGCGCCAGTACCGACTGGGTTTATCTGGAAGCTGCTTCAGGACGCCCCGCAGTTGTCCCGCCAGAGATGATCATCGCGTTCGCCCCGGAAGGGCTGGAACAGCTTCACCAGCCGCCTCGACAGCGCTTATCTCCCCCTCCACCCCCTCCGCCCGGCATATTTCACCAGCGGCGGCGTGTCGAATGGCGGGACATTGATAGTGCCGGTCACGTCAATAACTCGGTGTATTTCAATTACATCGAAGACTGTGGAATGCAGGTCTCCGTCGCTCATGGGTGGCCGCTCAACCGCAGCGTCTCGGCCGGTTTTGCCGTCATCGCCCGTTCCCATCACATTGAATATAAACACCCCGCGCTGCTGGATGATGACCTGCAAATCAGCACATGGGTATTTCCGGAAGGCCGTGTCAGCGCTACCCGCTTTTACCGCATCACCCGTCCGGCGGATGACCTGCTCCTCGCCGAAGCGCGTACACGCTGGGTCTGGGTGGATTTGGCGACCAACCGCCCGATGCGCATCCCGCCGGAATTCATTGCAGATTTTGCCCCCAATATCGTGTATGCTGATCAAAATGCATCCGATTCATGAGGTGCAGCATGCCCCGTTCAAAAGAGCCTGATCCACTTGCTCAGTATGACCGGTTTACCCTCGGCGGCAAAGACTCCTCTCCTTACCGGCGGCCTGTTTATTTCCTTGGTGCGGCTGTTGGTAATACCTTTGCATGGCTGCTGGGTCAAATAACGGTTCTGCGTCTCGGCATCTTGTTCGCTTTGTTTCTGGTCACTGCGATCATATGGGGATCGATGCGCCGCTTTGTCCCCCAAGTAGACTCATGGCCGAGTTTAGGCCTTGCGCTGCTGGTCGCGCTATCCTTACTCGGAATCGCCAATCTCATCATTCGTCGTGTGCTCGCGCGTGATGCTCAGCGTCT
>JAFLCH010000415.1 GCA_017303775.1 Anaerolineae bacterium
GTCCATTCAAGGGCAGGTTACGTCCGCCGTACTCGGTGATCTCTATCCGGCGGCGCTGGATTTGGGGCGGGTGAGTGGTGTGCTTTACGGTTTGGCCTATGCGCTGGATGTCGAGCATATCGCTTACCGTCCGGCTGTCTTGACTGGCAGTTTCGCCCGCTTTGAAGATGTGCTGGCGGATACACAGCCTTTTGTCTTTCCGGCAGGCGTCACCGAAGGTTTGAGCGACGTGCTGCTGCTCCAATATCTATCGGCTGGCGGTACCTTGACCGACTTGAATCAGGGCAAGCCCAACGTCGATGCCCTCAAGCGGGTGCTCGACTTTTATCAGCGGGCGGTTGCTGCCGGCGTGATCGACCCCGCCGTATTGAATTATGCCCGTTCGGAAGATTATCTGACTCAATTGAATAACGGCCAGTTGAACGCTGCCGTCGTCACCTCTACCCAATATCTCGACTTGCTCTCGCGTGGTCAATCCTTGAATGCCGCGCCAATTCCGCTGGCCGATGGCGACCCTGCTACGGTTGTGAATGGGTGGATGTGGGTGGTGGTCACGCGAGACTCGTCGCGGCGGCAGGCTGCCCTCCGCTTTATCGAGTGGATGGTCGAGCCAGATCGTCAAGCAACCTACACACGGCTCATCAACATGCTGCCGTCCCGTCGGGCGGCGATGCGTGTTTGGGATGGGGGCGATTATGCCGCCCTCACCAATCAGCTTTTGCTGAACGCGCGCCAACCCTTGCTCGACGATGGCGGCAGCGCCACCTTGCGAGCGATGCAAAATGCCTTAGCGACGGTAATCGGTGGGCAGCGCACACCGGACGAGGCCGCGTCCGATATGATCGAACAACTTGCGCGTTAGCTCAATCCCGCGTTCGCCAGCGCCGCTTTGAGTGAGGCAAGGTTAATCGGTTTAGCCAGATAGCCGGTTGCTCCGGCTTCGGCGGCCTCAGCATCCATCGGCGGGAAATGTGCCGAAATCATGATGATCGGCGTTTTTTCAGTAGCTGCATTCAGCCGCAGCTTACGGCAGATATTCAACCCGTTATCGTCCGGCAGCATAATATCCAGCAGGATCAAGTCCGGTTCTTCGTAGGCCAGCTTATCCCATGTTTGCCGTCCGGAGAGCGCGCCAACCGCCTGATGCCCGATCAAACCCAAGAAGGTCGTCAGCATCTCAATAGTCATGTATTCATCGTCAACGATCAGAATTTTTGCCATTCTGCTCGATTCCCTCATCTTTCATCCAAACTACACCGAGTTTACTCAATCAGCATGGCTGCATGCATCAGGACATTAGTCAGGCTGATTCTATTATAGCCTTACGGCTATCTCGACTATTCCTTAAGAGTTTTCTACCGCTTTGAATCGCTGCTCGTAAAGCCGGTGTTTCTTGTAAATAGTGGAACCAAAACTCAGCGCGATGCTGACCATGTTTTCATTCACTTCCAGAATCCAGCCCGAATCTGAATGTTGAATCTTGGGGTCGTTGAGCAGTGCCATCAGCACATAATAATAGAGGACAGCGTCCACACCCTTGTTGCGGAATGTTTCCTTAACACCCATCAGTGGAATGCGCGCGGTGTCAATTACCGGACGAATCTTCCAGTGCCATAGTGCCTGTAGCAGCGTCAGCGCTTCCGGCACCCCGGGGCGGGGATATGCTTTGTGCAGCACTTGATTAAAATCCGGGATCGCCATCACGAAGCCGGCGGGTTGGTTTTCCACGTAGGCGAAGAACGCATAATTCGGGTCAAAAAACTGCCCCAAACTCTCGACCAATCCATCCAACTCGCGCGGCGTCATCGGCACGAATCCCCAATTTTTATCCCACGCCGCATTATAAATTTCTTTGAACAGCACGAATTCTTCCGTCAGCCGCTTCCGGTCGATGAGGCGAACGGTGATCTTGTTGCGCTTCATCACCGCTTTCGTCAGCCGTTCCAACCGGTCAGCCGTCGCGTGTTCCTGTGCCCCTTGGCGGCTCAGATGGAAGCTGAACACATCCATCGCTTTCGTGAATCCCGCCCCTTCGATCAATCCCGCATAGTAGGGATAGTTGTAAGGCATCAGCAGCACCGGTCGCACAAATCCCTCGACTAACACGCCCACATCCTCGTGCGTCGTGAAAGTCTGCGGCCCGATGATCGCGTCATACCCCCGGCTCTTGACCCATTCAGCCGCCGTGCTCAGCAGGGCAGTCGCCGCTTCCTGATCATCGTATACTTCAAACGAGCCGAACCAGCCCACATGCTCCTCATGAAACTCGTTGTGACGGTGGTTGATGAACGCCGTGATCGTCCCCACAATCTGTTCGCCGCGCCATGCCGCGAAGTACTCGCCTTCCATGTATTCCCACGCCGGATTCTTCTGCTTATCCAGCAGGTCTCGCCGCATCGAAAGCAGCGGTGGAACCCAGTGTGGATCATTTCGGTAAATTGTCCATGGAAACTCAAAAAATGCGCGGAAATCAGCAGCATTTTCGACCTTGCGGACAGTGACAGGTGCGACCATATGATACGTTTCCTGATATAAATGGATAACCGTTTGCAGTTTGTTCGCTAGGGGCATTCTACAAACCCTATTGATGTTACCCTTTTTTGATTGACCTGCAAGAAATCGTCTTGACAGCCCGCAGTCGCTTTGCTACCATTTCTCTCATCTTCCGCAGTAGCTCAACGGCAGAGCAATCGGCTGTTAACCGATGGGTTCCTGGTTCGAATCCAGGCTGCGGAGCAAGAGTGGATCTGACTCGAACATCCAGCCCATGCGCTGGATGTTTGCATTTCAGGGGTTCCCTCACGTTCGCGCCGTGCTCGCAGTTCCAACATAATCTCACCATCAACATTCACAACCACCCGCTTGACCACGTCACGGATGTAGTCTCGATGTGATACTGCTGCTGTTGTGTCATGCGTAGTTTCAACCGCCGCTTCAGGATTTCCAACTCGTGCTCGAATTCTCCGGAAATGAGAATGGGGGCCTCAGTTGC
>JAFLCH010000416.1 GCA_017303775.1 Anaerolineae bacterium
GCTAAGGCGAAAGCAGGGCCGTACTGAATGTTGATCTCCATCATTTGCTCCTGAAAATTGATAAAAGCTCGTTCAATCCTATTCTACGCCCAGATTGAGCTGCGGGTTGCGCAGAATAGGGGTTGTGCTGTTCCTGTTCAGGTTAGCACATGGCCTGCTGTGCGGTATCGGCCTTTGTGTGGAGATAAGCGGACGCCCTAGGAGAAGAGCCGTTGTAACTGTCGGTGACGGTGACGAAATAGGGCACGGACGATGGGCAGGATGACGTGACCGACGAGCGGCAGACGCGGCTCGAAGGTGATGGTGTCAGTCAGATGTGTTCCGATGCCACCGGAGACAATAATGCGTTCATGCCGCCATGTGCGCTGGAGGAGGGAGGTGGAGTTTTCGCGAAATCCGCCTTCCCAGACTTCATCGAGTTGAAGATGATGCAGGTCAAAAGGGAGGATACCGAACAGCAGCAGCCAACTGGAAAAGAGGGGTTGTTTTAGGGGCACCTGTTGAAAGGTGAGGTGTCGTTTATCCGGCGGCGCGGTCATGCGCAGCAGCGGCATCAGTTCGGCATTGACGCCTTGCATGTTGCTGACCTGCTCCCAGACTGCGGCGGGCGCGGCAGGCAGTTCTGACGCGATTGTGAATGTGAAAGCCATGTTTGCCTCCCTGTTCAAGTGCTTATTTATGCCCTAGCGGATCGTTGTTGAGAGGATACCATCTGAAGCACACTTCGCACTGGCCTTTGTGTGGAGATTAATCACGCACGATTTGGGCGGCGATGAGCGAATCAATTTGGGAGTCGGGGTAGCCGAACTCGCGGAGGACGGCGCGGGTGTGCTGACCGTAAGCGGGGGCTGCGCCGGGGGTGAAGGAAGGGGTATCGCTGAAGCGCAGCGGGGTGCGAATCCATGGGATGCCTGTTGGAGATGTGCCGAGCGACTGGCGGGCGCGGATGTGCGGGTCGTCGCTGACGGCGGCGGGGGGATTGACGCGGGCATAGCAGCAGTCGGCGGTGAGCAGCAGCGCGTCCCATTCAGCGGCGGTGCGGCTGGCGAAGAGGGCTTCCAGTTCAGCGCGCAGGACGGGCTGGCGTTCCGGCTGGACGTGATCTGGCAGCAGGTCGGGGCGCTGGACGGCGGCGCAGAAGTTCGCCCAGAATTTGGGTTCCAGCGCGGCGAGCGAGATGTGCTGGTGGTCACGGGTGCGGTAGACGCGGTAACAGGCCAGCGCACCGGTTAGGCTGCCCTGCCCGCCGCTGGCACCGGTGGCGATGGCTTCCGCCCATGCATACAGGGCAAAGGGCAGGCTGGACTCGAAGAGGGAGACATCAACGAAGGCTCCTTCGCCGGTTCGTTCACGGCGGAAGAGCGCCGCCATGATGCCGCTGAAGGCGAGATAAGCGCCGCTCATGTCGCCGATTTGCCCGCCGATGACCTGCGGGGTTTCCATCGCGCCGGTCAGCCCCGCGACGGAGACATAATTGAGGTCATGGCCGCTGCGGTCGGCGTAGGGGCCGTCCGCGCCCCAACCGGAGATGGCACAGTAGATGAGGCGCGGGTTGAGGGCATGCAGGGTGTCATAGCCACAGCCGAGGCGCTTCATGACATCCGGACGGAAGCCCTCTACCAGCACATCGGCCTGCGCGACCAGATGATGAAGGACGGCAGGGCCTTCGGGGTGTTTGAGGTCGAGGATGAGGCTGCGCTTGTCGCGGTTGTTCATGTGGAAGAAGATGCTGAGATCTTCGACCAGCGGGGGCATCCAGCGGGCATAGTCGCCGCCGTTGGGGTCTTCCACTTTGATGACATCCGCGCCAAGATCGGCCAGCATCAGGGTGCAGACCGCGCCGGGGAGCAGGCGCGTGAGATCGAGGACGCGGATACCGCTGAGCGGGCTGGTCATGGCCGGTTAGCGTTTGCGGCGCGGCTTGGCGGGTTTGGTGCGTTCGCGGACAGCCGCTTCGGCATCGAGGTAATCGTGGATGAAATCACCACGGTCGGTGGCGACGAGCAGGCCGGTGAGTGAGTTGATGACCAGTTCACCGAAATGTTCGACGAGGCGGGTGATTTGTTCGCGCACGATGACCATGACATCATCCCAATTGACCCCATCCGGAAGTTCGGCTTCGCGCACGCTGCGGGTGCTGTCGAGATAGGCCAGCACGGGGTCAACACTTTGGAAGACGAGGGTGCGCGGAAGATCGTAACGCACGACGGCGTAAAAATGGCGCGAGAGCATACGCGTGCCACTTTCGAGGCTGAACAGGTCGGCGGCTTGACCGGGAACACGGATGCTGGTGGTGCCGGGTGGGGCGAGCAGGGTGATGGCGCGGCGGATGATCTGCTGCAATTCGGGCATGTTGTGGATGCTGTTGGTGGTCGCCATGACGCTTCCATCGGGCTTGAGGACGCGGCGGAACTCGCGCAGGGCGCGGTCAATATCCGGCACATGGAAAAGCATGTGATTCGCCATGACCACATCGAAGGTTTCGTCGGGGAATGGGATGCGCTGCGCATCGGCCAGCGCCAGACGGGAAGGCGCCGGATGGCGGGCGATCATGCCGGGGAAAAGGTCGATGCCGTAATAACTGGCCTGCGGGAATTTCTTCTGAATGGCATGATACCAGCGTCCGGGGCCGCAGCCTACATCGAGGATGCTTTCGTAACCATTCCATTTGAGGTTATCCAGTGACCAACCGGCAAAATCGATGGCGGGCACCCCATATTTGTCATGGGTATCCTGCCGGATGCGAAGTGATTCGTCATTCGAGTACATCCGGCGAACCGCCTCGGGGTCATTGGCTGTGAACATCTGCTCGTCCGTTCTGATGAGGTAGGATGTAAAATTCATATTTTGCTATTATCCACTATACGGATATTAACGTCGAATGCAACTTCGTGATCATTGTGTAATATGCCCATTAAAAATCACCTAAAAATGACTTTGTCGAGCCTCGCGGGCTGTGGTATTCTGAACC
>JAFLCH010000417.1 GCA_017303775.1 Anaerolineae bacterium
CGGAAAGCGGTTCTTCACCGGTTTCCTGTTCGCCATTATGGTTGAGGTCATTCCATATAAAGGCTGTTCCGCCGTAGCGGCAGTCAGCGGTTGTGATGTTGGCGAAGATGTTTTCGGCGGCGTTCAGGAACAGTATCACACCAACGACTGCGGCGATGAATACGATCACCAGACCGATCAAAACTCGTTTGCGAGTGAAATGCTGCCTCAAGGTTGTTTCCTCTGTGTGATATAAATTGTTGGACTGCCTACTTATTCAATTGGATGTCGCCTAAAAACGCTGAGGGTCGTGTTCAATAGAGATCATCTACTGGCGTTGTATTCTTCACGTAGCAACGAAAACTGTACCACGTCAACGAACTGACCAAATTTGATTTCCCGCTGCCGCCAAATACCTTCTTTCTGAAAGCCTATTTTCTGCATAACGCGTCCGGAAGCGTCGTTCCCGGCATTGTGTCTGCCTTCAATGCGGTTAAGATTCATATGCTGGAAACCAAATCCTACCAATGCTTCCAGTACTTCAGTAGCGAATCCCTGCCTCCAATACGACTGTCCTATGTGATACCCCACTTCGGCGCAGCGAATGTTTCGCTTCCAGAAATGAAGTCCTGCGGTTCCGATGAGATGTTTATCCGACTTTAGCTCGATCCCCCAGCGAATACTGTCTTTTTGCTGGTAGATAGTCGTCATGAAGTTAATGAAGTCTCGCGTTTGCTCTATGGAGGTGTGAATATCAAAACTCACGAATCGTGTGTATTCCGGCTCACGAAAGTACTCAAACAGGGCTTGAGCATCAGTCTCGACTAATTCTCGAAGCACTAGACGTTCGGTTTCGAGCACGGGGAAATGTTGGAAGTCAAACCATTCAGCCATGATAAGCGAAACTCCTTGAACCAGCCCCATATCGTTTCACTATCATTAAAACCGAGCCATCGGGGTAATGAATTTTATTATAGCCGGAAAACGAAGGGAGATCGGCTCTTGATTGCGATCTCCCTTCACCCGCTGGTTAATCATCCACCGCTGGCGGGAGCAGCAACCAACCGGATGGCGGTAGCAAGGCTGATGCGGCTGCCATCACTGCGCAATGCCTCCGCGCTGACGGTGCCAGCAGCGCCGGAGGCTAAGGTGATGGTGGCGCTGGCGCCATCCGCCATGCTGCCGTCGGTGCCTATCACATACTGCGGATCAACCTGATTGGCCGGCAGGAAGCTGAAGATGACCTGCGCCGCGTCCAGCGGTGCGCCGAGCCAGTTCAAGACCACCGGCACATTGGGCTGAATGTAGTAGGTATCACCTTCCACCCGCATATAGGTGTTGAGCGTGATGGCGCTGTTGGCAGCGGGGTCGATAACGTAGACCGTTGGCACGAACAGAGGTGTCAGGATTGTGCCCGTGCTACGAGAAGCCGCAGCGGTGATGATGCCCCGGAAACCGCGCGGCGCAACCCATGTGATGCTGAGGCCATCGGCTGGATTGGTATCGCTGCCGATGGGGACTGGCCCGCCCGATTCGCCCTGCTGGAAGAAGTCGGCACGGGTCACATCCGCCGAAACATCGCCCCATGTGATGGTGATGGTTGCACCGGCCATGAGTTGGAAGTTCCCGGCGTCCGCATTGATGAAAGGCGATACATTCACCCATCCCAGTTGGCTTGGCGCAGGCTGTGTGCTGATGATGACGGGGGTGGCTGTTGGCGCGGCGGGTGCGCTGGGAAGACGTGGCAGCCGCAGGGTTTGACCGACTGTGATGAGACTCGCGTTGCGCAGACAGTTGGCCTCTACCAACACCGACAGGGTGGTGCCGGTACGCTCGGCCAAGTTGCTGACCGTGTCACCCGCCACCACTCGATACTGCGGCCAATCGGTGCGCGGGTTACAGGCCACAGCGACCGTCGGAGGGAGTGTCGTGGCGCTCGGCGGGATAGGTGCGGCAGTTGATGGAGCGCTGACCGTCGGCGGCGGTGTATCGGTCGGGAATTGAGGCGGCGGTACGGTTGCGACATCATTCTGGATGATGATGTCAAGGTTGCAGGCGCTCAATACAAACAGAGTCAGCAGGAAGAAGGCTGAAACAAAGTAACGGTTGGCGCGCATTTTTTATCCCTCGTGGTGATATGCAAGGTTGTAAACCCATCATAACGGGGGATTTGCGGGCGTTGCTCAAGCGCACCGGGTGCGTCAGCCTGCCGTAGTGCAATCAGCGAGATTGACGATCACGCAAGGCCGTTGAGCCACGATTTGCGCTTGGGGAACAGAATGTTGAGCAGTGCCACCGCCTTACCGTTCGGCCAGACATCCGGCAGCACGGCATGCAAATCTTCGACGCTGTGGCTGCCAAAGACCACGTTCAAGAAGCTGTGCCACGGGAACTGGACATCGTAGCCATCGGTATAGTTAAGGGAGTCGACGCTGATGAGCTGGCCGCGCTGGAAGCGCAGTTCCAACCCGCTGTGGTCATAAAAGCCGATGCGCAGATCGCCGCTGTAACCGTGCGCGCCCGACCCCCTCAAGCGGCGTTCCAGTACCGGACGGATGTGGAGCAGGAAGGCGGCAGCATCCGGCACGCGCAGATACCATGCATCCTCAACCGGCGGGAATGATCCGCCGGGGGAATAGGCGATGAGCGGTTCGAGGGTATCATGCAGCCCGCAGCCTAAGGCCAGCATGGCCGGACAGTGGCCGTAGCGCGCCACCGCCCACTGTTTGACGGCCTGCATAACCGGCTCGAAGGCGGCGAGATAATTGGATTCTGTCCCGACCACAAATGCCTCACAGCGCAGCCGGTACGGGGTATAAAGCGCGTCCAGCAGCACAATGTACCCGACGCCCTGCCCCGCCGCGTCCACAATGATGTGGTAATCGGTGTGGGGATAATAACCGGGGTGGCGTCCGGTGATCTCGTACAGCAGTTCCGCCGGTGTATAAGCGTCCGTCACCAAGCGCTGTGCGGCGAAGTTTTCGTTCC
>JAFLCH010000418.1 GCA_017303775.1 Anaerolineae bacterium
GCTGGGCGGGAGTCTACTGGGGGGAATCGCGGGGTTCTTCGGCGGGTTTTTGGATGACATCATCATGCGGACGGCGGATGTGACGCTGGCCTTCCCGGCGGTTGTGCTGGCGCTGGCGATTTCGGCACTGCTCGGCCCCAGCCTGATCAACGCGGCGATTGCGTCGTGCTTCGTCATCTGGCCGGAATACGCGCGTTTGATGCGCTCGCAGGTGTTGATTATAAGGGGGCAGGATCATGTGGTGGCGGCGCGTTCTATCGGGGCGAGCGAACTGACGATTCTGTTCCGGCATGTGCTGCCGATGTGCTGGACGCCGCTGATCATCAAGGCTGCGCTGGATGTGGGCAGCGTGATTTTGCTGCTGTCGGCGTTGAGCTTCCTCGGATTGGGTGTGCGCCCACCGACGGCTGAATGGGGCGCGATGATCGCGATTGGACGCACCAAGTTTTACGATTGGTGGATGTCGGCCTTCCCCGGATTGGCGATTCTGTTCATCATCCTCGGCTGCAATTTGTTGAGCGAAGGGCTGCGGAACTGGCTTGACCCGAAAGCCTGAGACGCAAGCTGGCGCGATATGCCCTTCTGCCTCTACCCCTGCAAGGCTATGCAGGCCGGTCAAGCGCTGCTGTGATTGAAAATGCAGCAGGAAGTGAGTAGACTGACCGGCTGAAGTGATGTCAACGAGCGGGGTGCAATGTCCCAAACAAAACGTAAAACGAGCGCGATTCTACTGGCGGCGGGGGTGCTGCTGGTGGTGATGATGAGCCGCGCGCCGTACCTGAACCGGCTGGAGTTGGACGCACATGAGGTGTGGACGATGTGGCAGTCACGCGGGGATGTGGCGGATGTCATCCTGCGCACGCCGTATGACTGGGGACCGCTGTATTACGTGGTGATGAACGGCTGGCAGGGATTGGTGGGGGAACATGATGTGCTGGCGCGGTGGCTGTCGCTGCTATGGCTGATGATGGGGTGCGCCTTCCTGTACCGCGCGATGGGACGGCTGGAGGCGCGGGCGGGGCTGCTGGCGATGGGAGTTTACGCGGCGTCGGCGGGTGTGCTGTACCTGAGTTTGAACATCCGGGGGTACGCGCTGCAACTGGCGCTGATGCCGCTGGCGATGTGGTTGGTGCTGCGGCTGTACGGGCGAGAAGGATGGAGCCTGCGACGGGATAGCGCGGTGGCGGTGGGGCTGGCGGTGACGATGGCGGCGATGGTGTACATCCATCCGACAGGACTGCTGGCGTGCCTGCTGCTGGGGATTTATACGGTGTGGGCGCATCCGAAGCGCATCTGGCTGTGGATGCTGCCGGGGGTGCTGGTGGTGCTGCTGACGCTGCCGCAGTTACAGGCGCGGTTGGGAACGGCAGCGAACCGGTTCGAAGGGACGCCGGCGGCGGTGAGTTGGGACAGCGTGGGCGCGTTCTTCAGCTATTATATCGGTCAGACAGTGGTGCAGCAGGCGGGTTGGCTGGGGCTGGTGGTGATTGCTGTGGCGCGGGTGATGCGTGAGCGGCGGCGCGGACTGGCGCTGCTGCTGACGGTGATCAGCGGGCTGGGGCTGGTGGTGGTGCTGGGCGGGCGATTGGGATTCGGCGGGGAACGGCATGCGTGGTGGTTGATGACCGGAGTGGCGCTGCTGGTGGGCTGGGGAGCGGCGAGACTGCCGAAGCGTGTTTACGGCGGTGTGCTGGTGGTGGTGCTGGCGGGGTTGTTCATCCCATCACTGCCGGGTGAGCTGGACGAAAGCGGCAATCCGAATCCGCCGCTGGGGGAGCAGTTCGCGTGGCTGGCGACACGGGCGCGGTGGGGCGATGTGGTGGTGATTGACGCACAGCAACAGTGTACGCCGTTCGCGGATGAGTGGGATTATTATACGCGGCTGTACTTCCCGCAGGGGC
This sequence comes from Anaerolineae bacterium, assembly GCA_017303775.1. Classification (GTDB taxonomy): domain Bacteria; phylum Chloroflexota; class Anaerolineae; order Aggregatilineales; family Phototrophicaceae; genus CFX2. The sequence goes on from JAFLCH010000418.1 coordinate 1,902, forward strand.
TGCGGGTGGTGGACGCGGCGGGGGATGCGGCGCGGGTGTGGTACATCAGCGCGAGCGGGTGGGAAGACCCGACGTTTAAGGAAACGATCAGCAGAGGGCGAATCGCCAGCGTGTTCAGCGGGCCGTGGAACTGTCTGGCGCGGCTGTACAGCGGGCCGCCGGACGCGGTGGGTGTGCCGTATGCGAACGGGATGCGCTTTCACGGGTATGAGGTGATCGAGGATGGGCAGCCGCTGGGCAGCCCGCTGGTGCTGCGGGAGGGGCAGGCGTTCACGGTGCGGCTGTGGTGGTCGTCTGACCGTGTGCTGGCGGGGGATTACAGCATCGGGCTGCATGTGATGGATGCGGCGGGCGGGATGGTGGCGCAATCCGACAGCGGGCCGCAGCTCGTGCAGCTTGACCCGACACGGAGCGAGGCGCTGCCTGAGCGCACCAGCCTGTGGTCGAGCGAGGGGTATTATGTGGAGGAGCGGACGCTGCGGCTGCCGGAGGCGCTGCCGTGGAACCGCGATGGGGCGCATGGGTTCGTGCTGGGGCTGGTGGTGTATCAGTCGTGGGACGGGGTGCGAATCGGGGCGGCAGATGTAGGGCCGGAGGGGGTGCGGCTGCTGCGGACGATTGCGGCGCGGGCATGGTAGGAAATAGGCGCTGGCAAGGGCTGGCGAAGATTGCTAGACTAAAGTGCAGGGGATGAGACGGTAAGATCATCCCCTGTTTTGTCGTTCAGATAAGGTGACAGAAGACCGAAAAGCGCGAAGGAGATACTATGGCAGGTGTGACCCGCCATCAACTGAGTAATGGATTGACGGTATTGCTGAAAGAGCAGCACAGCGCACCGGTGGTGAGCTGGTGGGTGCTGTACCGGGTGGGCAGCCGGAATGAGCGCACCGGACAGACGGGCATTTCCCACTGGGTTGAGCATATGATGTTCAAGGGGACGCCGAGCTTCCCGGCGAGCACGCTTGACCGGCAGATCAGCCGGGAAGGCGGGCAGTGGAACGCGCAGACCTCGATGGATTACACGGCGTACTATGAGACGATGCCGGCTGACCGGATTGATC
>JAFLCH010000419.1 GCA_017303775.1 Anaerolineae bacterium
ATGGGTCGAGATGCCGGTGGCGGATATACTGGAACGCAAGACGCGGCACGAGATGGTGGTGGCACAATGCAATGAGCCGGTGTCGGCGGTGATCGCCAAGCTGAAGGCGGCTGATGTGAGCCAACTGCCGGTGGTGGGCGAGCGGGAGCAACTGCTGGGGGTGGTGACCGAGGTGAGCCTGCTGAATTATCTGCTGCGGCAACCGGGGAGTGACGCGTCGAATGTGGCGATTGAGGACGCTGGGGTGATCAACTCGAACGTGCCGACGCTGACACCGGAAACGCCCGCCGAGGCGATGATGAGCGTGTTTAACACGGAGAAGATCGCGCTGGTGGTAGAGCGTGTGCCGGGGAGCGATGACCGGCGGGTGGTGGGGATCATCACGCAGATTGACCTGCTGGACTTCCTCGCCAATCGTCAGGGTTAGTGGTGGTGAAGTTGAACGGGGCGAAGCGGAGAGGCTTCGCCCTTTTTGTTTCGGCGGTTCATCAGCGGCTTTTGCGGGCGAAGGAACGCAGCAGCAGTTTGGCACTGCTGGGGGCGCTGGTGAAGAACTCGGCATTCGGTTTGGCCAAGAAGTCGGTATAACCTTCGATGTCCTGCACGTCAGATTTGTCGAGGGTATTGAAGCCCATAGCCCAATCCCCAAACGAACGTTCACGGATGCTCTCTTTGAAAATTTTAACGACGTTGCGGTGGCGAGGATCTTTGCAGATTTTCCTGAAGAGGGGGTCAACAAGCGACTCTTCGCCTTCTAGCGCTTGAATAAAGAGGCGGTTGTGATAGAGCAGCATGCCTGTTAAACCGGCAGCTTGATTGTTCTCCCGCGAAACGCGCAATATCTCGTGAAGCCCCGATTCATCCATATTGTTGGACGCGAAGCTGACATACACTAGTGACACCAATCCCATAACAGATCCACCCTCCGCGATGTAATAACTTGTAATATGTTTAAGTATAGCGCTAAATAGCGGTGAAAAAACTTAATAATTTTTGAATTTCAGTAAGCGATGAAAGAGCATGTATGAACCAAGGCAAGCGAGTCATTCGATTATGGAAGCCGTATGGGGTGCTGACGCAGTTCACGGACGCGGAAGGACGCCCGACGCTGGCTGATTATGTGCGAGTGCCGGGGGTGTACGCGGCGGGGCGGCTGGATATGGACAGCGAGGGGCTGCTGCTGCTGACGGATGATAACCGGCTCAAGACACGGTTGATGGAGCCGAAGTTCGGGCATCCACGCACGTATTGGGCGCAGGTGGAGGGGATTCCTGATGAGGCGGCGCTGGAACGGCTGCGAAAGGGTGTGCAGTTGAAGGATGGGTGGACGCGACCGGCGCTGGCTGAACGGATCGACCCGCCAAAGCTGCCGGCACGAGAGCCGCCGATCCGGGTGCGAAAGCAGATCCCGGACTGCTGGGTGCAATTGACGCTGACCGAAGGGCGCAACCGGCAGGTGCGACGGATGACGGCGGCGGTGGGCTACCCTACCCTGCGGTTGGTACGGTGGGCGATTGGGATGATCACGCTGGAGGGGTTGAAGCCGGGTGAGTGGCAGGTTGTGGAAAAGGCTGATGTTGAGCGGCTGATGGGGATGATTGGTCACAAAGGTTGAGGATGGGGGATCGGCGGATACCGACCCCCGTGTACGGGTGTGCTTATTCCAGCGCTTGACGAAGGTCAGCGATCAGGTCGTCGATGTGTTCGATGCCGACGCTGAGACGAACAAGCGCGGGCGGAACGGCAATGGGGCTGGTGGCTGTGCTGGCGTGAGTCATGCTGTAGGGGTGCTCGATGAGACTTTCGACCCCACCTAACGACTCGGCAAGGGCAAAGAGGCGGGTGCGACTGACCATGCGTTTAGCGGCTTCGGGCGAGTCCAGAATGATGCTGATCATGCCGCCGAAGCCTTTCATCTGGCGTTTGGCAAGGTCGTGCTGAGGGTGACTTTCCAACCCCGGATAGAGCACCTGCCGCACCGCGTGATGATCTTCCAAGTAACGGGCGATTTGCAGGGCGTTGGCCGAATGGCGCTCCATGCGAACAGTGAGGGTTTTGATGCCCCGGAGCACGAGGAAGCAATCCATGGGGCCGGGGACTGAGCCGACGGCGTTTTGCAGGAATTTGAGGTCATCGTACAACTGGTCATCGTTCAGGGCGAGCAAACCACCCACGGCATCGCTGTGACCGCCGAGGTATTTGGTGCTGCTGTGCATGACAATATCCGCGCCAAAGTTGAGCGGCTGTTGAAGCGCGGGGCTGGCGAAGGTGTTATCGACAGCCACCAACACGGTTTGGGGGGCAGAGTCGGCCAGCGCACGCAGATCGGCTAACGAAAGAAGCGGGTTGGTGGGCGTTTCGAGCCAGAGGAGGCGAGTCTGAGGCGTGAAAGCGGCTTTAACCGCTTCGAGATCCGCCAGATTCACCCACGTGAACTTGAGACCATAACGGGCATAGACACGCTCGAACAAACGATAGGTTCCACCATAGACATCATTACCAACAATGATGTGATCACCGGGGTTGAAGTGCCGGAGCACGCAGTCGATGGCGGCAAGGCCACTGCCAAAAGCTAGGCCGTATTTGGCGTTCTCGATGCCGGCAATACACGCTTCGAGCGCGGCGCGAGTGGGGTTGCCGCTGCGGCTGTATTCGTATCCTTTATGTTCACCGGGAGCCGATTGAACAAAGGTCGAGGTTTGATAAATGGGGGTCATGATAGCGCCGGTAGCCGGATCGGGTTCTTGGCCGGCGTGGATAACCAGTGTATCGAGATGCAACTTATCCGAAGTCATTGATCATGCCTTTAGGTATTCGATAACGATTACTGACACCAGTATAACATGAGGTGTGCATGGAA
>JAFLCH010000042.1 GCA_017303775.1 Anaerolineae bacterium
CAATAAAACCCATCACATCCGTATTCGTGCCGGTGTTCTTTTCAAATTCAATCGTATTAACCGCGCCGACCGCTCTTGCCCGCTCATCCGGCAGCACGAAAGACATCACCTTCTCTTTCAAAGGCACGGTCACGTTCACCCCGATAAAGCCACCTTCATCGCGCAGGATTTTCAAACTCTGGCGCACAATATCGGGCGGCACAGGCAGCAGTTCATAACGCCAATCGGCCATCCCCAGCGCCTCAAACGCTGCGTTGTGCATCGCCGGACTGATGCTGTGTGTAACCGGCCATCCGATAACCCCAACTTTATTCATATACCTCAAGTCCTATTAACGTACAGCCATAATCACCAGCGCCGGCAAGAGTACATGAGGGGTTGGGCAGCAGGTAAACCATGGCGTTTGGCCGATCAGCAGCGACACTACTTGTGTCACCACCACTACAGCAACAACCAACACCACACTCGCACATCCCACCCCGCCCAACCGCAGCCGCCACTGTTCACGCTGGTAACGTCCAACCTGCTCTGCTGATACGCTCCCGCGTCCACCACAGACCGGGCAGGCCTCAAACCAGAATTGTCGTTGAGGTGTTCCCTCACCCACGCGCCACGACCAGTGCCGCTTACCCCGTTGGCCGCCGCATGCCGGACACACCTGACCGGCTTGTTCCGCTTGCCAATCTGCCAGTTGCAAGGCAGAAAGCTGTCCCGTGCCAGAGCAGCAAAAACAGGTTTCCAGACGTTCGATGCTTTCCGTGTATGTATCCGTCCGGTGTGCCGGTCTGTAAACAAATACCGCTGCCGTTTTACCCGTCCCTTCGCAGACCGGGCACATCACCTGCGCATCAAGTTCTATCATGAATGCTCTTATCGTCGCGTCTCTGCAAACAGCGTGCTACTGTTGTAGCAATTCTACGTGTATATCCGCCCCTAAACCAGCCACCGTTTCAGCAAATCCGGGGAACGAATCGCCCGCGCAGCGCGCGTCCAAAACGGTCGTTTCACCCTCCGTGACCAGTCCCGCCACGCTCAAGCTCATCGAAACCCGGTGATCATCATGTCCGTAAACCGTCGCAGCCGTCAGCCGCTGCGGCCCATCAATGATGAACCCATCCGCTGTCTCGGTGATCTGCGCGCCCAATTTCGCCAATTCGCCCGCCATTACCGAAATGCGGTCAGTCTCTTTCACCCGCAGTTCCTGCGCATCACGTACAACCGTTCGCCCCTCTGCCCGGAGCGCTGCCACCATCAGAATCGGGAACTCATCGATCATCTCGACCACCACATCCCCGCCCACTTCTGTCCCCTTCAAGGCGCTGTGCTTAATCCGAATCTCACCAACCGGCTCACCGGCTTCTAGGCCGGTTTCTGTTACGGAGATGTCAGCGCCCATCGCTTGCAAAACATCAATGATGCCCGTTCGCGTCTTGTTGAGGTTGATGCCGGTCAGCGTCACATCACTATCAGGAACGAGCAGCGCAGCCACAATCAGAAATGCTGCCGACGAAATATCCCCCGGAACAGTCAAATCCATCGGTCGCAGTTCGCCATTTGGCGTCAGCACAATTGTGTTTCCATCGGTGACAATATCCACGCCCATCGCGCTCAACATACGCTCCGTATGATCACGCGCTGGCCCCGGCTGCACAACCGCCGTTGCCCCCCGCGCGAATAATCCGGCCAGCAGCACCGCACTCTTCACTTGCGCGCTCGCCATCGGCATATCATATTTAATCCCGCGTAGCTGCGCCGGCTTAATCGTCAGCGGTGCGCGATCATTAACCGCGCTGATATTCGCCCCCATCATCTGAAGCGGAGTCAAAATCCGCTTCATCGGGCGGCGGCGTAACTGCTCGCTCCCATCCAGCACACTTTCAAACGGCTGCCCGCACATAATCCCCGCGATTAACCGGATGCCCGTACCCGCGTTCACCAGATTCAGCGGGCCATCAGGCGGCAAAAGCTGCCCGCCCTGAATAATCAGTTCATGCTGGCTCACCCGTTCAACCGGCACACCCAGCGCCTGAACGCTCGCCAACGACGCTTCCGTATCCCCCGCCGAAAGCCATCCCCGCACCTTCGTCGTGCCCTTGCCCAACGCCCCGAACATCACCGCGCGGTGCGAAATAGACTTATCACCCGGCACCGTCGTTCGTCCCTTTAAGCCCCTCGCAGGACGCACCTTGAAACAATCATTTGCCATTTTTATACCCATTTTCGTATTTTTGATACCAGTTCATTCGTGCCTGTCGGGCTGGCCGCAGGAAATCCGCCAGCTTTTGATCATCGCGGGAGATCAACATTGCTTCCAACATCGCCAGTTGCATCCGGAAGAGCGCCAGCAGCGTCGCGACCGCCTGTGTATTCATGCTCACCACATCGCCCATCATCGTTACATCCTGACCGGCCAACCGCGACATATCCCGGAAGCCCCCCGCTGCCAGCTCCCACACCGTCGGGTCAATTTCGCCCTCTCTGGCAACCGTCGCCACCAGCGCGGAACTGAGCAGGTACGGCAGATGGCTGATCGCGGCCACCAGATGATCGTGTCGTTCGGCCTCCATCTCAAAAGGAACAGCCTCCAACGCCGCCACCAATTCCAGCGCCCGCAAGCGCGTTGCCGGTGTCGTACGACGGGTCGGGCAAAGCACGAATGGCCGCCCCTTATAAATACTGCCGTCGCTCGCCTGCACACCGCTCAACTCTTTGCCCGTCATTGGATGCCCACCGATCGCGTGAATACCAACCGGCAGCCGTCCCATCACCTCGCAAATATCTTTCTTCGTTCCACCAATATCGATCAACAGCGTGTTGGAACGCAGGTACGAGCCGATTCGCTGCTCGACCATCTGCTGAATCATCCGCACCGGTGCCGCTAGAATGACCGTATCGGCGTCCGAAACACCCGCTTTCAAATCATCCGTAGCTGCATCAACAATCTTGTTGTCCACCGCGTATCGCCGCGACTCAGCGTTCAACTCAATACCGGTAATCCGTTCGGCGTGCCCACGTAACGCCAGCGCCAGCGAACCGCCCATCAATCCCAAACCTACTACCGCCAGATGGCGGGTCTTAAAGCCACCAGATGTCATAGCCCATTACGCTGTGCGTCCCACAGCCTCCGCAATACGCCCAATTTGTTGTACCATCGCCCGGAACCGCTCAGGCTTCAAACTCTGCCGTCCATCGGAATACGCCTGTTCCGGGCACTGATGCACCTCGACAATCAAGCCATCCGCCCCTGCCGCCACAGCCGCACGCCCAATCGCTTCTACATATTCCCAGTAGCCTGTCCCATGGCTGGGATCAGCGATAACAGGCAGGTGCGTCAAAGCCTTCAACACCGGGATCGCGTTGACGTCGAATGTATTCCGTGTCGCCTTTTCAAAGGTACGAATGCCTCGCTCACATAGCATGACTCGATTATTGCCGTGTGACAACACATACTCAGCAGACATCAATAAATCTTCAACCGTGCTGCTCATGCCGCGCTTCAACAAAATCGTGTGTTGGCTTTCCCCTACTTTGTTGAGCAGGCTGAAGTTTTGCATATTCCGCGCGCCGATCTGAAGCACATCCGCGTAATTGCAAACCATCTCCACCTGCGTCGTATCCATCACCTCGGTGACAATCGGCAGACCGGTTCGTTCGCGCGCTTCCGCCAGCCACTGTAATCCTTTTTCTCCATGCCCTTGGAAGCTGTAGGGGGAAGTGCGCGGCTTGAACGCACCACCTCGTAAAGCAGTCGCTCCCGCTTCCTTCAGTTCACACGCAATCTCGATGATCTGCTCCCGGCTTTCCACCGAGCACGGCCCCGCGATCATCAGAATCTTAGAACCACCCATCTGCGAACCGTTGAGCGGAACCACCGAATCAGCCGGATGAAAATGACGGCTCGCCAGTTTGTACGGCGCGGTGATGCGCACGACCTTTTCCACGCCCTCCATCGAACTATAATTTTCCTCGCGCAGCGGTGTCGGGCTTTCCCCGACCACCCCGATGATGGTGTGCTGCTCCCCTTCCGAAAGATGTGCTTTGTATCCGTCCGTTTCAATCCGTGCAATCACAGATGTAATTTCTCTGGACATAGCCTCCGGTTTCATCACAACAATCATGACTCTTCTCCTCCATCGAGTACGATCTTATTATCAGGATACATATCGGGTCGCAGTGCCATCGCGCCCCGCATATAGACATGTTGAATTTCGTCCAGTGTGCGCTCGGTATTCCAATGGATCAGGATGCGGATACACTTCGGAATCCCATTCGGAACACCAACTTCCTGCGCCCCCATCAACGCGGTACGGTGCCAGCCCAGATCGCGTGCTGCCTTTGCGGGGAACGCCGCGTCCAAATCAGGTGTTGTCGTAAAAATCACGCTGGCAACATCATCTTCAACAATCTCATTAGCTTTAATCAGCGCTTGAAGCAGATGCGCGGTCGCGGCCAAAACGTCCTCAGCCGTATTATGATCCACCGTCGTCGCCCCACGAACGCCACGTACACGAACACTCATTGCCATTTGCCCCTTTGCTTGTCTGGTAACACACAACAAAAAAGGCGCCGAGCGTACACTCTGCGCCTTTTGAGTTTCCTCAACTGTTTGGTTCAGTGAACCTGTTTCAACCCGGCACGCAACGCTCCACCCCGCTCTATGTGGCTCTTAAAGTAAAAATAATAATAGCGGGCGACAGTTGCGTTGATTTGCATTTGTTTATTTCACGAAGTCAGGTTGATGCGCCAGAGCATAACACGGCAGCGAATCATTTGTCAACAAAGTCCTCAACCGCGTGGCTCTCCGGCCTTCAACCCTCGTTCCCCCTACCCTCACGCTCACTAAAGTAGGCTCACAGGCTTGACTTTTATGAACTTATGTTCTATAATGAGGTTGTGTTTCTACATTCTTCCATGAGGTTCGCTATGTCCTTAACCGCCCATCCCCTGCTCACCCCATCGCCAATTTTTATGGCGGATATGGCGGCGTTTGTCTGCGGCAGTTCCCCTTCTCCCCGCAAATACGCCGGCAATGGCAGCGGCTCTCCCCCTGCTTCCCGCTGCCATTGCCGCATGGCGGCAGCCATCACCGTATTTCCCGCAGCCAAAAGCGCCAACCACCCATCTTCCCGCCGGCAAACGACATAAACCCGCGCCACCCTCGCCTGTTCCCGCCGCCAATAACGGCGGATCGTCCGCCAAACGGGATACGCGTATTAATCGAGCGCAGCCCGTAAATCAGTCGCCAGCTTTCGAACCGCCTCCACGCCTTCTTTACCCGCTCGCACCAGCGCGCTCCCGACGATAAACCCTTCCACCAACCCGTTCATGCGCCGTGCCTGATCCGCTGTACCGATCCCGAACCCCAGCACCAGCGGACGATCCGTATGCGCTTTCAACCGCCCGATGAAATCCTGCAAGTCCACAGGTAGTTCGCGCCGTTCTCCGGTAACTCCCGTTAACGAAACCACGTAAATAAATCCAGTCGCATTCGCCGCGACCAAATCAATCCGCTGCACGTTGCTCGTCGGCGCGAGGAAGAACACCATCGCCAAACCCACCCGTTCGCAGGCCTCCACGAATACAGCCGCCTCATCCGGGGGCAAATCCGGGACAATCAACCCGTCAGCGCCAGCGCTTCGAGCATCGGCAGCGAACGCCTCCACACCATATGCCAGAATCGGGTTCACGTACCCCATCAATAGCATCGGCTGGGTTACACCACGCTCCCGCAGTTCCCGTACAGCCTGCAAACACTTCCGCACCGTAGTCCCGTTTTCCAGCGCGATCTGGGTCGCGGCCTGTATCACCGGGCCATCCGCCATCGGGTCGCTAAACGGTATCCCGATCTCAAACCCATCGACGCCCGCCTCCGCCATCGCAGCAATCGAATCCACCGAAGCCTCATACGTTGGGTAACCGATCGGAAAATAAGGCAAGAAGGCAGCCCGATTCTGTGCCTGAGCACGGGCAAACATAGCACGGATTGATTCAACTCCAGACTGTGTAGCTGTAACAGTCATCTTCGCGCTCCCATCATGAACCCATTTTTAAGTTGTTTGTGTAGCTCTATACCAGAACCCTAATCGCGGGCTTCATACGCTTCAAAAAAGGCTTTAAACACCACCTCAAGACCATAGGCAACCGGAATAGAATGAATTTCATCACCAGTGAATGCACCCAAACGCTGTCCTTCATAAAGTGCCACCTCTGCGAGATCACACGGCAGCCGTCCCACATAGACATAATTCTGTACAACCCGTGTCTCACCGTGTAGTTGATACCCGTGTTCAAAATAGCGCCAGAACTCAACCGGAGGAGCAGGTTGAATCTCCTCACTCAGTTCGCGCCTCATCGCATCATCCGGTGTCTCGTTGCCCTCAATTGCTCCGCCCAACGTCGCCCAGTGTGCCGGAAAGGGTAAACCGGGCTTGTTATCTCGCAGTTGAATCACCAGCTTACCGGTCGCATCAACCAGCAAAGCGCTCACACAGCGGCGAATTCGTACTGGTTCAGGCATCTAAATGAAGCTCTCGCATGATCGTGGCGAGATCCTTGTCTCCACGCCCCGACAGGTTGACCAGTACAATCGAATCTTTGGACATCGTCGGCGCGCGCTTAATCGCCTCTGCAACTGCATGTGAGCTTTCCAACGCGGGGATTATTCCCTCGGTTTGCGCCAGCGTTTGAAGCGCCGCTAGAGCCTCTTCATCCGTCGCGAGGGTATAAAAAGCCCGTTCGATATGTCGCAGGTAAGCGTGCTCCGGCCCAACTGATGCGTAATCCAACCCAGCGGAAATGCTGTGCGTATTCACGATCTGCCCGTCCCCATCTTGCAGCACGTATGACCGCGTCCCATGCAGTACTCCGGGACGTCCTAATTCCGGGTCAGCAAAACGAGCCGCATGTTCTCCGCTCTGTATGCCGTGACCTCCGGCTTCGACACCTATCAGTTCCACATTTTCATCATCTCGGAACCCGTGAAACAACCCGATTGAATTACTCCCGCCGCCAACACAGGCAATAGCCACATCCGGCAGCCGTCCAACCAGCTCCAGCATCTGCTGGCGCGCCTCAAGTCCGATCACGCTCTGAAAATCGCGAACGATCATCGGATAGGGGTGTGGCCCCAGAGCCGAACCGAGAAGGTAAAAACTATTTCGAACATTCGTCACCCAATCCCGCATGGCCTCGGTGATGGCGTCCTTCAACGTTTTGCTGCCGCTTTCCACCGGAATGACTTCAGCGCCCAACAGCTTCATACGGAATACATTCGGCTGCTGGCGAGCCATATCCACACTGCCCATATAAACGTGGCATTCCAAACCCAGCATCGCGCAGGCAGTGGCGCTGGCAACACCATGTTGGCCTGCACCCGTTTCAGCGATTATGCGCTGCTTACCCATTCGTTGTGCCAGCAAAGCCTGACCGATTGCATTATTAATTTTATGAGCGCCTGTATGGGCGAGGTCTTCTCGTTTCAGGTAAATCTGTGCCCCGCCCAACTGGCCGGAAAGCCGCTGAGCATAACTGATAGGCGTCGGGCGTCCGGTATAGGTACGATGCAAATGCAACAATCGCTGTTGGAACGCCGCATCAGCCATCGCTTCTTGGTAAGCCGCTTCCAATTCCTCAAGCGCGGGGATGATTGTCTCCGGCACAAAACGCCCGCCGAAATCACCATAATATCCGCGCGCATCTGGCACATTCGTAACGCCTGTTTTGATCGAATCGATCATCAGATGTGTATCAGCCATCTTTAGAAACCTTTTCTATTTCAAAGCTTCAAATAAGCAGTTGTCGATCACCGAGAAAATACCGGCGTACCAACAACAAAATCTTGTATACATAGGCATCTACACGCGGGACAAAGTCGCTTGGTTGCAGCTCAATCCGGGGCCGCCCCAAACCAACCGCTTCGGCCGTCAAAGTAGATCGCTCCCCGGCAAACAGCTCAATTCCTTCATCAACTCGGAACGATACGATTCCGGCAACCTCTTCAACTTGCAATTTATATTCCTGAATAGGCCGGTTATGTACCAGCAAAAAAACATCGCTGATCTCGTGATCGATGAGTTGACCATGGCGAGCAATATCAACACGCCGCCCGACTGAAATCAGATCATCAAAGCTCGCTCCAATTCCCAACTCTTCCTCGATCTCACGGATGCCATCCTTGATGGTCTCTCCGGCCAGATAATGTCCGGCAGCAGTAACATCGATCAAATTTGGTGCGGTGTCTTTCAGGCTGCTGCGTTTCTGCGCCACCACATGCCCTACCCCATCTTGATCCCGGTAGACAACCCAACAATGAAAGACCCGATGCCAATCCCCATCCAGATGCACCGCACGTCGCTCTTTGATGCCAAGATGATTCCCGTTCTCGTCGTAAATATCGAGCAGTTCAGTCACAGTGCTTTAACCGCCTCAATGAATGCTCGAACCTTCACTGGGTCTTTTCGACCGGGCACATCAGGTGCTTCCACCCCGCTTGCCACATCAACACCCCACGGAGCGATTGCCTTCACTCGTTGCCCCACATTATCAGGCGTCAATCCGCCTGCCAGCATCAGTCGAGGAATCTGTGCCTTAACCGCTAACGCAACCTCAACACTCGCTTGTTCCCCTGTTCCTCCATATAAATGCGGATGATAAGCATCTAGCAGAAGCGAGGGGAAGCGTTCATCCGAAGGCATCTGAGCAGCAAAGTAACGGACATCATCCAATGCCTGTGCCATATCCATAGGGCGAATAGCTTTGTAACCGATGCCATATAGTTCTTTCAGCATCGCATCCGACTCATCCCCGCTCAACTGGGCACCATTCAACCCAACTTTGCGGGTGATCGCGGAAATCACCCCTACAACTTCGTTCACAAACACCCCGATCAAAACAGGGCATCTTGGCCCAAGCCGCTCACGCAGCCTGTCGCACAGAAGGGCAGCATCATCCGGCGCAATATAACGCGGGCTTTTCTTATAGAAATTTAGCCCTAACAAGTCCGCGCCTGTTTCAGCAGCAAACAAAGCATCTTCAAACGTAGTAACGCCACAAATTTTAACCCGAACGCTCACGGAAGCTCCTCAACTGGCTACTGTATGCGCGCACTTCTTGCGCCATATTCTTCGACTTAACCAGACCTTCGCCGACCAATATCGCATGTGCGCCATAACGTCCCATACGAATAACATCATCCACAGTACGGATGGCACTCTCCGCGACTAATGTTACCTCTTCAGGTACTAAAGCAGCGACTCGCGACGTGGTTTCCAAATCTTCATGAAAGGTGCGCAAATCCCGGTTATTTACCCCGATCAAACTCGCGCCAATTTTCAACGCACGCTCCAGTTCAGATTCGTTATGAACCTCGACTAACACAGCCATACCCAATTCGCAAGCCAGAGCATGTAAATCACACAGTTGCGAATCATCCAGAACCATCACGATCAATAAAATCGCATCCGCCTGTGCAGCCCGCGCCTCAAAAACCTGATAAGCGTCAATGGTGAAATCTTTCCGCAAAACCGGCAGTCGTACAGCATCACGAACCGCGCGCAGATGATCCAAATGCCCCTGAAAGAATGGTTCATCAGTCAACACCGATATTGCGGATGCACCATTTTCCTCATAAGTCCGGGCAATCCGAACCGGATTAAAATCCTTTATCAGAAGCCCTTTGCTCGGAGACGCTTTTTTAACTTCAGCAATCAACGCAATCGTATCGCGTCGCAGCGCACCGAGGAAGTCCCGTGGCGGTGAGGTAGCCCGTGCCAACAATTCAAGGTCTCCTTCGGTAACGCCTCGATTACGTAAGGACTCCAAGAGTGCCTGTTTTTTCTGAAGAATCTGATCAAGTATCGTATCAGTTTTAAGAAACATAACGCTTCAATTCTCTCTATTGCACAGCCGAAGAAAGCTGTTTACTGTAAGCGATCAATCCATCCAATTTCCCTAAAGCAGCACCGCTATCAATACTTTCAGCAGCCAGTTTCACACCATCGTGCAGATCAGAAACGAATTCAGCAGCCAACAAGGCGGCCGCAGCATTCAACAATACAACATCCCGCTTCGCGTCTTTAAGCTCACCGCTCAAAACCCCTCTGAGAATTCCTGCATTCGTCGCAGCATCATCGCCCAGCAGTTCAGAGATATTTGCGCCACGGAATCCAAATTCACGAGGATCAATTTCATAGCCCCTGATATGACCATCCTTGAGATGGCTGACATGATTTGGCCCCGTTGTCGTCAGTTCATCTAGCCCACCGTAGCCATTTACAATAATGGCTGATTTTGAACCCAATTTGCCGAGAGCATGAGCCAGAAAATCAGTAAGGTCAGCGGCAAAAACACCCATCAACTGCCGTTGAGCACCAGCCGGATTTGTTAAAGGCCCAAGAATGTTAAACATTGTTCTAATCGCCATCTGCTTGCGAGGCCCAACTGCATATTTCATAGCAGGATGAAGCTTCGCCGCAAACAAGAAGCCAATGCCGACTTCATCTATACACTGCCCGACCTGTTCCGGTGTCAGATCGAGGTTAACACCCAGATACTGAAGAACATCCGCGCTGCCACATTTACTACTCGCAGCGCGATTGCCATGTTTTGCAACCTTAACACCCACCCCGGCAGCTACAAAAGCAACCGTCGTGCTGATGTTAAAAGTACCGGATCGATCTCCACCTGTACCACATGTATCCAGCAAATCCCCACTTGAGTGGGTAACGACCTGCTGAGAATTGGCACGCATCGCCCGCGCACTGCCCGTAATTTCGTCCTGTGTTTCACCTTTCATGCGCAGCGCCATCAAATATGCCCCGATTTGCGCTTCCGTAGCATTGCCGGTCATGATCTGCTGCATCACAGCTTCCGCTTCATCTTCCTGCAAATGACCAAATCGGCTTAGCACATCGAGTGCGCGTTGAATCTCCATCGCCACAATCCCCTTTTTATGTTCTATACACCAACAAGCCGTCGAACATCAGCCAATGTTTTATTCGCAATCGTATTAGCTTTTGCAGCACCATCCTGCAAAATATCATCCAATCGTTGTGGGTCAGCTAAAATGTCGTTATAAGCAGATTGAATCGGCTGCAAAACAGCAACCACGACATCCACCAGCGCTTTCTTCAAATAGCCATACCCTTTACCCGCAAATTGAGCCTGCACACGAGCGCGATCCTGAGCAGAAAGGGTTTCGTACAACAAGAGCAGATTATGTACCCCCGGTGATGCATCCTCGATATGCACTTCGCTGCCGGAGTCTGTGGTAGCTGACATTATTTTCCGCTTAATCTCATTTGGTTTATCCAGCAGCATGATCGCATGATTGCGATGTTTTTCAGCAAGGCTCTTGCTCATTTTTACGGTAGGATCATCCAGCCCCATAATGCGCGCACCACTTGACCGGTTCAACGTCTCCGGCAATGGGAAATATTCCCCGAACAAATGATTAAAACGCTGTGCCACATCCCGTGTAATTTCAAGATGTTGATTTTGATCATCGCCGACCGGAACAAAATCAGCCCGGTAAGCCAGAATATCTGCCGCCTGTAAAGCCGGATAATTCAACAAGCCACTACCTACGGTATCCGCCTGTGATGCTTTTGACTTGTACTGCGTCATGCGTTCTAGCCAACCAAGCGGTATGCAGCAGCCCAATATCCACGCAAGATATGGGTGAGCAGGAACATCCGATTGCAGGAACACCACTGATTGCTCAGGGTCAATGCCGCAAGCAACATACAAAGCAGCGACTTCACGTGCCTTTTGACGCAAGCTCTCAGCCTTAACCGCTTCAGGTATGGTGAGGGCATGAAGATTGGCAATCATAAACAGGTTGCGATAAGACTGCTGATTGGCCACCCACACACTCAATGCCCCGATATAATTGCCGATGTGCAGTGTTCCGGTCGGTTGCACCCCAGAGAGTACTGTTTTTCTCTTGGACGAGAGCTGAGTTGGAACCAACTCGGCTTTTACAGGAGTTGCGATCACGAAACCGGCTCCAAGATATTCACTTCTAGAAAATTCTTCAAAAGACGCGGGCCGTCCGGGGTCAGTATGCTTTCCGGATGGAACTGCACGCCATATACAGGAAGTTCTCGATGCTGAAGCCCCATGATCAAACCGTCGTCAGTCCGCGCAGTAATCTTGAGGCAATCAGGCACGGTTTCTTCGAGGACAATCAAGCTGTGGTAACGGGTAGCCTCAAACGGATTGGGTAGGTTAGCAAAGATACCTTCTCCTTCGTGGTAAACCATGCTCGTCTTACCATGCATCAGATGTGGGGCGCGGGAAACAACTCCACCAAACGCTTGCCCTATGCACTGATGACCTAAGCAAACACCTAAAATTGGAATGCTCGAACTCAACTGCCGGAGTATTTCCAACGAAACACCTGCATCATCCGGATCACCCGGCCCCGGAGAAATCACGATATGCGAAGGCTGGAGCGCGCGAATCGCTTCAACTGTGATCTGATCATTCCGCTCGACGTGTAAATCGGCCCCCATTTCACCCATGACCTGAACAAGGTTATAGGTAAAACTGTCGTAGTTATCGATTACCAAAATCATGTTTATTCCTCCAGTTCCTGAACCTTTTGAGTAGGCATTCCTTCGAGGTGTGTAACGTCATCGGCTGTCACAATGTGCCATTTTCCGGAGTCATCGAGCCGAATAGTTGTTACTGATGTATTGCTCACATCAACCTTACCGAACGTAATATCAGGAACGATGATTGACAGTAAGGCGTTAATCGCTGTGGAATGTGAAATGATGCAGATCGTTTCGCCGCGATCCTGCTGCAAAATTTCAGTGAAAGCAGCCTGCATTCGTTCGCGGACATCCTTACGAGACTCCCCACCGATCACCCGGTAGTTTTCGGGATCGGCTAAAAACTGCTGATAATCGGCAGGATACCAGTTTTGAATTTCTTTTTGGGTCAACCCTTGCCAACCACCAATAGCACGTTCTCGTAAGCGCGAGTCCAGGATAGGGGAAAAACCCAACTTCTCAGCCAATAATTCGGCTGTCTGAACCGCACGCTTGAGATCACTGGTATAGAGCGCGCTCAAACCAATGTTACGGATAAAATTCGCCAGACGCTGTGCCTGCCGCTGACCATGCTCGTTAAGCGGAATGGCAACCTGCCCTTGAAAACGCAGATCACGGTTCCAATCGGTTTCGCCCGGACGAATGAAAATAACTCGCTTGACTGTCACGATGAACTTCTCCTAGAGTAAACCTTGTTCGGCATATTGTATCGCGACAGCAACCGCTTTCGACTTATTGATCGACTCTTCGTACTCTTTAGAGGGTTCACTGTCCGCCACAATCCCACCGCCAGATTGCAAGGTGACGGTATCACCCCTCACAAGGACTGATCGGATCGTAATGCAAGTATCCATAGAACCATCAAAACTGAAGTAACCGACTGCGCCAGCATAGGCTCCGCGCCGCGTGCCTTCTAGTTCCTCAATGATTTCCATCGCCCGTACTTTAGGCGCACCGCTGAGTGTTCCCGCAGGGAATGTTGCTCGCAGCAAGTCAAAGGCATCCATATCGGCGCGCAAGTTACCCACAACTTGGCTGACAATGTGCATCACATGTGAGTATTTTTCCACATACATCATCTTCTGCACTTTGACAGTGCCATAATCACACACGCGACCTAAATCGTTACGTCCCAAATCAACCAGCATCACATGTTCAGCCCGTTCTTTAGGATCAGCGAGTAGTTCTTCAGCCAGCCGCTTATCATCCTCTTCAGAATTCCCACGGGGACGTGTACCCGCAATTGGGCGCACCATCGCTTGACCGTCTTCCAGCCGAACCATCACTTCCGGAGAAGCACCAATCAAACTCATTTCTTCCCCAAAATTCAGAAAAAACATGTATGGGGATGGATTCAAAGCGCGCAAAGCCCGGTAAATTGCCAGCGGAGGAGCCGATGTTTTGCGGGTAAAACGTTGAGACAAAACAATCTGAAACGCATCCCCGGCAGCAATATACTCTTTAGCGGCTCGAACAGCGTTCTCGTACTCCTCGCGAGTCCGATTCGACTCCAAGGGTTGCCCAAGCGGATACTTAGCCTGTGGGATAACGCGCGGGGCATGCTGCAAAGCGAGAATAATCTCGTCGATCCGGCGAATAGCATCATCGTAAGCAGTGTCAGGATCGCCCGTATTGTGAGCATTGGCGAGGATAATTAATTGGTGGCGGGCATGATCAAAGATCACCAGCGTATCCGGCAGCATGAAAGCAGCATCCGGAACTTTTAGCTCATCAACAGCCGTATTCGGCAAGCGCTCGAAATAACGCACCGCATCATAACTCAGATAACCGACGGCGCCACCTACAAAACGAGGTAGCCCATCAAGTTTTACCGGTTTGACACGTTCAAACTCAGTCCGGACAGCATCAAGCGGATCTTCGCCTTCTGTGAGTGGACGTGATGTACTGACACCATGAAGCGTGCGATGAACTTGATTATCCTGAACAACGACGATACCTTTAGGGTTGACCCCAAGAAAAGAGTAGCGACCGACCTGCTCACCCCCGACAACGCTTTCGAGTAAGAAGGAATATTTCCCGGCCTGAGCGAGTTTGAGATAGACAGAAACGGGGGTTTCTAGGTCAGCCAGAAGCGTTCGGTAAACCGGTACCAGATCACCTTGATCAAAAAGATGGTGTACGGTTTCACGGCTAGGATGAATGTCCTGACGATCCCGCGTAGAGGTTGGAAACAACACCATGGCAATACATCCTTATTGACAAACTTAACCAAATAAAAAACCCCATCTCAATATCAAGGACGAGAAGGGGTTCCCGTGGTGCCACCTTGGTTAAGCTGCCAATAAGGCAACTTCACTCATGCTAGATACGGCTAATCATGATGATAGCGATATCCTACGTTCTGATAACGGTACGCTTCCGGAATGGTCTACTTTATGGTTCGACCAAACAACTCCCTGGCCCATTCAACATTTCCGTGTGTACTGCCTTCACAGCAACTGGCAGCTCTCTGAACACCGTAAAAGTATCTACTCTTCCAGATCAACATCTTTGTGTATTCAATTGCATGTAGAGTAACGAGATTTATTTTTTCTGTCAAGCATTTCGATTTCGGCTATACTGACAAAGGATCATCCTCAAGTTCAAATAAAGGTTTGATAATGCGTGCATTGAAGATCTTTTTATGTATCCTCGTAGTGGGTTTATGTACTGTTTTCGAGAATACGGCATCCGCCCAGAATAAACCCGATTCCATCTCTGAAATACTCGAAGCGCTTGAGGGGTATCCCTGCCCTGACAGTGATTTTACCTGTGTTACCTTAACCGTTCCGCTTGATCATTTTTCTTCCAGCGATGAGCGCACGCTTGATGTGGTGTTCGGTGTACTGCCTGCCTCCGGTGAACGCAAGGGGATGTTTGTGACAGCAACAGGTGGCCCCGGTTCTTCAGGATTAGCATCGGCCGATTCATATGCCGCGGCAATGGATCCAACGATTCTTGAACATTTTGACATTGTTTTCTTCGATCAGCGAGGCGCCTATCAATCCGGAAATCTGCAATGCCCTGAAGCAGTAACGGAGTTTTACAGCGCTGACTGGAGCGCCGTAACCGCAGAAGAAGAGGCAAGGCTAATTCAAACAGCGCGCACCTTTGCAGAAGACTGCGTGAAAGAGATGGATGTTGATCCGTCGACACTTCCGTTTTATGGAACCAATCAAGCCATTGAAGACCTCGAAGTGCTGCGGCAGGCGATCGGCGATGACAAGTTATGGCTGTATGGGGAAAGCTATGGAACACAATATGTGCAGACCTATACAACGACCTACCCCGACCACGTTGCCGGATTGATTCTTGATGGGACAGTCGACCTCACAATGACGGGTCTTGAATACTACAAAGAACAGACAAAAGCTTTCTATGATGTTTTGCAGCAAACGCTTGAAGCCTGCCGAGAAGACAGTGATTGCAACGATGCAATGGCTGATGATCCGACAGTGTTTTACGATGATCTCATGGCAGAGTTGCGTGCTTCGGGATTGAGCATCGAATTCCCTCTCCCTAGTGGTGAAAAAGCCATCCGAGAATTTACATTCAGCGATTTAGAAACGATTGCAGCGAGTCAGGTGTATAGCGAGGGCGGTCGGATGATGTTTTTACGAGCGCTGGCCGCGGCTTCACAAGGAGACGGGGTGCCATTACTACGCCTCGCCTATGCGAACTATGGGCTTGACCCGGAAACCGAAACCACAATCGCATCAGCAAGCTACGATTATTCAGATGCGCTGTTCTATGCAGTTGAGTGTAATGACTACAGCTACAATGTGGGTTCTCCAGAAGAATCCGCAGAAGCTTATATTCGCGCCGGAGATGAAATCGAGGAGACAATTCCTCAGCTCAGTTCAATATTCTATGGTGATTTACCGTGTGTTTTTTGGCCGAGTAATCCCCCTGAAGAACGCCCCGCCCCTCTAACTGCTGAAGGAATTCCGACCCTTGTCCTTGGCGCAACGGCTGACCCGGCAACACCGGTAGAAAACGGGAAACGCGTCTATGAGCATTTAGAGGATGGATACCTCATCACGACTCAAGGTGGAGCGCATGTCATTTACGGACGCGGCGACTCGTGCCCGGATGATATTGTGACCGCCTTTCTAGTCGATGATGAACGGCCAGACGCACGAGAAATCGATTGTGAGGGTGAGGTAGCGGCACCGTTTGCGCCGATAGCCCCTCGAGAGGCCAGTTCATTCGGTGATGTGCTGGAAGCGCTCGACTCGGCATACAACGAAATCTACTATCTGCCCGAATACTATTATTGGGATTATGAGACACTCACTCTAGTGGGCTGCCCATTTGGAGGGCTTCTGGCTATTGGCCCCTCCAGCACTGGCGACCAGTTGTACCTGAGCAACTGCGCTTTTTCGGAAGGCTTCAATATGACCGGACGCGGTGAATACGATTATGAGAGCGGTGATTTTACGTTAAATGTACACGTTTCCGGTTTGGAAGATGGCTCGCTGTATTATGTTCAAGACATCGAAGGACAGTCCAACGTCAGCGGAACTTATGGCAGCGAGGAGATTGATCTTTCGAGCTAAATAGGGCTAAAAGGGAGAGGCGAGAGATCAGCCAACGCCCTCGCCTTATCCTGAAATAATCCCTGTTTGACGGGCAGGATTTGGGGTATAATCCGATTGAGACAAAAGTTCTACAGTGATTAGTTAAAGATCATTGAGTCTAACAGGCTGAGGATATTATGCCCCTCACAAACCGGGAAATTGCCGATATTTTCGAGAAGGTCGCTACTTTACTTGAGATCAAAGGTGAGATTATTCACCGCGTACTTTCATACCGGCGTGCGGGAGAGACCATCCGTGATCTTCCGCGTGATCTTCACGCTATTGCAGCCGAAGGTACATTGACGGCAATCCCCGGAATCGGGGATACGCTGGCCACAAAAATCACTGAAATGCTCGAAACCGGGACGCTCCAATTTTACGAAAAACTGGCCGCGGAAATTCCACCGGGATTAGTTGAGGTTGTACATATCAATGGTGTTGGCCCAAAGAAGGCCAAGCTGTTTTGGAAAGAGCTGAATATCACAACGATTCCTGAACTTGAAGCGGCTGCACGAGAGGGAAAGCTGCGCAATCTGGCGGGAATGGGTGAAAAGAGTGAAAAGAAGATCATTGAAGGCATCGAAGCATTGTCCCGCCAAACCGGACGTGTGCCGTTAGGGATTGCCCTACCTGCGGCACAGGCTATCCTCGACCGGCTCATGACCTTGGCAGGAGCAAGCGAAGGCGCAATCGCAGGCAGTATCCGACGAGGTCGCCCCACCATCGGTGATGTCGATTTGCTCGTTGCCAGCGATGATGCCACCCCGATTATGGATACGTTCGTAAAAATGGAGCAGGTCGCCAGAGTTCTTGGGCATGGGCCAACTAAAAGCAGTGTTGAGCTTCTGAACGGGTTACAAGTGGATCTGCGCATCTTAGAGAAAAGCCGATGGGGAACGGCTCTCAATTATTTTACTGGCAGTCA
Source organism: Anaerolineae bacterium (assembly GCA_017303775.1). Lineage (GTDB taxonomy): Bacteria > Chloroflexota > Anaerolineae > Aggregatilineales > Phototrophicaceae > CFX2. The sequence continues at coordinate 18,060 of JAFLCH010000042.1, forward strand.
AGCCCACAATATCCGTATGCGAGAACTGGCGCTCAAAGCAGGTTACAGCCTGAATGAGCACGCCTTTAGCCCGGTGGATAGTCAAGGTAATATTCAAGAGGATGCCCCTAAAATCCTATGTGATAGTGAAGAAAAAGTTTATGCAACGCTGGGGCTGCCGTGGATTCCGCCGGAGATACGTGAAGACAGCGGTGAAATCGAAGCAGCGCAGGCCGGGAAACTACCTGAACTGATCACTTTGAACGACATTCAGGCTGATTTACACATGCACACTACATGGAGTGACGGCACGCTTAGTATTCGTGAAATGGCTGAAGCAGCGCTCCAACGGGGACGCAAATATATCGTCATTACAGACCACTCTCAATATTCGGCAATTGCCAACGGCCTTTCCGTTGAAAGAATTCTTCAACAACAACTTGAAGTCCGACAAGTGGATCAGGAAATGGGCGGGAGAATCCGTGTGTTTCATGGGGTTGAGATGGACATCCGATCAGATGGGACATTGGATTACCCGGATGAAGTACTGGAAAAACTGGATTTCGTGGTTGCGTCTTTGCACATCAGTTTACGTCAACCGCGTGAACAAATCACACAGCGTGTTTTGAACGCCATTAACAACCCGCATGTTGACTTGATCGGCCATCCACGCGGACAACTTCTGCCTGATCGAGAACCGGCTGATTTGGATATGGATGCCGTTTTCGCCGCAGCAAAAGAACACGGCACAGCCCTTGAAATCAATGCCAACCCACGCCGTTTGGATCTGGAGGCACAGTATGCCCGACGAGCAGTTGAGTTGGGTATTCCTATCTGCATTGACACGGACGCACACGCCGCAGAACAGATGGATCTGATGGGTTACGGTGTGCTCACAGCGAGGCGGGGGTGGGTGACTGCTGCATCAGTGATCAACACATGGCCAGTGGAAAAGTTCATCCAGTGGACACAACAACGAGGGAAATAACCAATGTCCCAACCACCCCATCCACTGCCCGAAAAACCAAAGAACCGAGAGGCGACACAGCCCACTATCCCGCCTGAGATTCAAGACGCAGAAGCGACTCGCGCGCAAACGGTTGATGACCGAACGAGAGACATAGCACCGATAAAAGATGTGCGACTCCATTCATCTCCGGTCACACCTGCGAAGAGTAAGCGCGTTGTGCCAGCGCAACTTGCACCGGAGACAGCACGCCGGTCGTCGGGGCAATCGCCTCTTAGGCTACCGATCTGGTCAGTGTTGTTGATGCTCATGATGGTGTGCGGGGCGGTAGGCTGTGCGGTATTGGCTGTGTACAGCTTGGGAGGGCGAACGATCCCGGCTACGAGCGCCCCGCAGTTCATTATTACGACCGCCGAACCTTCACTTACACCGGTTGTCAGCATACCCGTGCTGCTAGCAAGCCCTACCCTGCCGCCGGAATTCGCACAGTCCAGCGAAGCCCAAAGTCTGATGCTGGCAGGCCCTACACTCGAGCCAATCATTTATACGGCTACCCCAACCCCGGCACCGGAAATCGCGGTTGGAAGCACGGTGATCGTGATCGGTGATCAGGGAATCAATATCCGCAACAATCCGGGAACCGGAAACGCTGTTCTAGCGGTAGCAGACCCCGGCGATTTGTTCACCATCACAGGAGGGCCACAACAATCCAACGGCTTGACATGGTGGCAGATCAGCGATCCCACACGCGGCATCAATGGGTGGGCCGCGGATAATGATGGCACGACTGATCTTTTGCAGGTGATCAGCCCCTAATCGTCAGTTCGTCTTCTAACAGATGATTCGCTTTGAGGGAGTAAGATGTCTCAAGATTATTTAACGCGCGCAGCCGAACTCCGAGAACAGCTCCACTATCACATTTACCGATACAATGTCCTCGGCAGCCCGGTGATCACAGATATTGAATATGACAAGCTATTCAACGAGTTGAAAGCACTAGAGGCAGAACATCCGGAGATCATCACGCCTGACTCGCCTACTCAACGAGCGGGAAGCGACCTTTCGGAAGATTTCCCGAAGGTGCGGCATCCTGCGCCAATCCTCAGCCTTGCGAACGCATTCAGTGTTGAAGATTTAGAGGCATGGGAGGAGCGAAACCTGCGACTGCTGCCAGCGGGGACACAGTTGGAATATACGCTGGAACCCAAACTCGACGGCTTGACGATCGTGATTACGTATGAAAATGGGGTGCTGGTACAAGCGGCGACACGCGGCAACGGCGAATTGGGCGATGATGTCACGGCGAATGTGCGAACGATCCGTAATGTACCGCTGCGGATTCCGGTTCATCCAGACGGCCCCAAAGCACCTGAACGATTGGTGGTGCGGGGTGAGGTGCTGTTCCATAAGAAAGATTTCACGGCGCTGAACAAGAAACAGGAAGAAGGCGGTCTGCCGCTATACGTCAACGCGCGGAATACAGCTTCGGGAACATTGAAGCAAAAAGACTCGCGAATTACGGCATCTCGGCCATTGACTGCTTACCTTTACAGTGTGGTTGAGTCTGTGGGATTAAAGTGGGATACACAGTGGGATATTCTGAATGGCTTGCGGGATTTCGGCTTCCCAATCGCCAAAGAAGTAGGATATTTTCCAACATTATCCGACATTATCCAGCAATTACCCACATGGGAATCCCGCAAAAACCAACTTGACTTCGAAATTGATGGGGTTGTGATTAAGATCAATAGGCTGCGAGTCGCGGATGAGCTGGGTTATGTGGGAAAAGACCCGCGTGGGGCTATCGCTTATAAATTCCCGGCGGAGGAGATGACGACCAAGCTGAAGGGAGTCACCGTTAATATCGGGCGGACGGGTAAGGTGACACCGACAGGGCAGCTTGAGCCAGTCTTTCTGGGTGGGGTGACGGTTGTGAACGCGAGCTTGCACAACTATGACCAGATCGCCAAGCTGGATATCCGGTTGGGGGATACGGTGATCGTCAAGCGAAGTGGTGAGGTGATTCCGTATGTGATCGGGCCGGTAACGGGGGCGCGTGACGGCAGCGAAACTGCAATTTTGCCACCGGAGGTTTGCCCCTATTCCGGTGATCAAATCGTCAAGCCAGAGGGGATGGTGGATTACTTCTGCCCTAACCCACACTGCCCGGAACGCATCTTCCGGAGCATCGAGTTTTTTGTTTCTCGCGGGGCGATGGACATTGAGGGGATGGGGCCGCAAACCGTTAAAACCCTGATCGATAAGGGGTTTATCAAGGATGAGGCGGATATTTTTTA
>JAFLCH010000420.1 GCA_017303775.1 Anaerolineae bacterium
CGACCACCATCAACTATGGTGATATGATTGCGCGTAGATTCAATGAAATATCATTTGCTGAATTCAACATGCCGGGGCCGTTGCTACTCCTTGCCCGCATCGGGTTCGGCTTCAGGAAACCCAAAAAGAATATCTTGGGCAGCGAATTTTCGGGCGAGGTTGAAGCGGTCGGCAAAGATGTAACCCGCTTCAAAAAAGGCGATCCGGTCTTTGGCTATCGCGGCCCCAGTATGGGTGCCAATGCTGAGTATCTGTGCGTCGAGGAAAACAGCTTGGTGTGCCTAAAACCGGCCAACATCAGCTACGAGGAAGTTGCCGCTGTACCTTATGGCGCCTTAACGGCCCTCAGTCTCCTGAAAAAAGTGGCCATTCAGCCCGGCCAAAAAGTGCTCATCAATGGCGCTTCCGGGAGCATCGGCTCGGCAGCCCTGCAGCTTGCCAAACACGATGGCGCCCAAGTAACCGCCGTATGCAGTACGTCGAAGATGGACTTTGTGAAGGCGCTAGGGGCGGATAAAGTGATCGACTATACCAGAGAGGATTTCACCCAAAACGGCGAAACCTACGATCTGATCTTCGATATCTTGGGGAGAAGTTCCTTTTCACGCTGTAAGAATTCACTCAAGCCCAATGGACGTTACCTTTTGGCCAGCTTCAAACTCAAACAGGTATTCCAGATGCTCTGGACTTCACGTTTCGGCACTAAAAAAGTCATCTGTGCTTTTTCCAACGAAAGCCTCGCGGACTTAACAACTATCAAGGAACTGGTCGAGGCCGGGAAGATTAAATCCATCATTGATCGCTGCTTCCCCATGGAGCAAACCGCCGATGCACATCGTTACATCGAAAGTGGACACAAAACCAGCCCTGTTGTCATTGTGATGGGTTAATGTGGTCATCAGCCTCACGCATTAGAACATCGGTAACGCCAATCCCGCCTAACCCATCATGCATCTCGTCATAAGCAGCGGCGCGAGCATCCAACAGCACTCAAAGGCAGAGCTTACATCGCGCAGGTTCCGCCTTTCCCTGAAGAGCATCATTCACAGAGTGCTATTCGGCTCGCGTCGTTGCTGCCGCCGCCACCGTCACTAGAGCAATCCCAATCACCTCACGCTCCCCCAAAGTCTCATGCAGCACGATAAACCCGATCACCGTCGCCATCACCGGCTCCAGACTCACCAGCAGCCCGAACACACGGGGGGTCAGCCGTTTCATCGCGATAAATTCAAACGAGAACGGAATAGTGACCGAGAAAAATGCCACCACCAGACTGATGAGAATCAAATTGGGAGCGGCCAGCACATTGAGCGCGCCGCTCAGTCCGAATGGCGCGGTGATGAGCGCGGCAATCGGCATCGCCAGCGCCAGCATCGTATTCCCCTCCAGTATCCCCCCTACCCGCTTCGTCAGGATGATATAAGCCGCCCACGCCACCGCCGTCAGCAGTGCGATGATCACGCCCGTCGCGTTCAACTGCTCATTGGCGAACGGAGATAACAGGATAATCCCCGCCCCTGCCAACACCACCCACACCAGATCAAGCAGCCGGCGTGAGCCTGCCACAGCCAGCATCAATGGCCCTGCAAATGCGATCGCGACAGCCACCCCCAACGGGATCAGGTTAATCGCCGCATAAAACAACAGCATATTCGCCGTGAGCGTGATGGCGTAAAGCAGCGCATACAAATATACCTTGGTCGGATGTCCCCACAACTTCGGACGCCACGCCACCAAAAACATCACGGTTGCTAGAAACGTGCGCAAGAAAACCACGCCTGACGGTCCGGCCACTTCGAAAAGCTGCTTCGCGAATGCAGCGCCGATCTGCACCGATGTCACCGCGATCACGACCAACACCCATGGGGGAACACGATCCATAACCCCTGCACGCTGCGCAATTTGTGTATCAGGCGCAGCGGCAAAGCCTTTTTCTGGCGTCATAAAAAAATCCACTTTCAATTGATGAAGGAATAACGTTGCGTAACTTGATTGTAGCGTTGCCCTGTGCCGAATTAAATGTCCACCTCTGATCTTAGGCTTCTCTCCAAATAAAAGGACTCTGTCATCTCAACAGAGTCCTTTTTGCTGAATGTTTTTTCTTGGGTTCAGAATGTCCAGTGAGCGTTCGCCTCGCTGCCGAACGACACCGCATCACCGAATTGACCGCTTTCCCCCAGCCGCAGCGGCAGTATCGCGCCCGCCCGTACAAACACCGGAATCCGGTCAATGGGTACATCAACCGTCACCGTCTGGCTGCCCGAATACGCCTGTTTCGTCCACAAATCAACCCACTCACCCGCCGGCAGATAAACCGAAGTGGAAGTCACGCCCGCTTCAACCACCGGGCAAACCAACAAGTCACGCCCGAAATAGTATTCATAATCCGAAGCCTGCTCATCAAACAGCCGCAGTGCCCGCATCATCGGTTCCCCAGTCTCCGCCGCGTACTTCGCTTCCTGCCAGATATACGGCATCAAGTTGTGCCGCACATGAACCCAGAAGCGGAACGTCGGCAGCACCCGCTCATCACCGGTTCGCTCCTGTATATTCCACGGTGTGCGGTCAACCTTCGGTTCGCGGTGTTGGTTAAACTCGGAATGATACTGCATCACCGGACAGAACGTAGCCATCGCCGTTGTGCGTAAATACAATTCCGCGTCCGGTATCGGCCCGCTAAACCCGCCAATATCCCAGCCCCAGAACGGTATGCCGGATACACCTGCCGATAAACCTGCCAGAATCGAATGCCGGTATGCATCCCATGTCGAGTTTTCATCACCTGCCCAATGCAGCGGTGAGCGCTGTGATCCGGTATAACCCGCTCGGCTAAACGTGATCGCCTCTCGCTTCTGAT
>JAFLCH010000421.1 GCA_017303775.1 Anaerolineae bacterium
AAATGACCCCATCAAAGCTGTTATCCGCATAAGGCAATCGGTATATATTGGCATTAGTGAGCAAAATATCGCGCTGATGCCCGACATGTTGTTTTGCTTTCAGGATAACAGGCCAATCCAGTTCCAGTCCTACAAGTTTGCAGTTGCTCACATAACGGAACATGTTCAGGTAAAATCCACGTCCGCAAGCACAATCCAAGATAACCGAATCATCGCGTGGATCAATCCATTCAAAAATCGTGCGCACGCGCTTCTTGAAGGCCATATCAGCCTCATTCCGCGTCATGTGTTCAATCGTTACCAGATCAACCACTTAAATATCACCTATCTACTACCAACCTGATTGTACCTGTCCACGAACTACCGCGCATACTGACGAAAAACGGCCTCGTACTGATCAACGGTCTGCTGGAAAGAGAAAACTGCTTCTATTTCCTCGCGCTGCTTCACATAACGTTCATGCTCCCGAATGACATCCACCAGAGCCTGTCCAATCGACTGCCAATCCCCAACATCTGCCAGTTTACCCATACCCGTCTCGCGAACCGGTACCCGCCCACCGGGTGTATTCGTCATCACAACCGGTGTGCCGCTTAACATAGCCTCAACCTGAACCAGCGCGAAGCACTCCGAGTCGCTTGTCAGCGCCAGAACATCACATGCGGCATAAAAATCAGCCATATACTGCATATCATTCTTCAAACCGAGGAAGATCAGTTGCTCACGATACTGTTTCACCAGATCTTGATGCCGCTCCCATGTATCCTCATATGCGATTTCATATTCACCACAAAACACCACTCGCGCATTCGGGTAATGTTGATTGACAACCTCAAGCGCACGCAGGAGCAAATCAGGTCGCTTCTCTTCGACAAATCGCCCCGAAAACCCGATGATCGGGCCACCGTCTTTCGACCAGCTTGCGCGAAGTTCCTTTGCATGCTCAAGGTTCGGCTCAGGCATGTGGATCGGAGGATAAATTGGCGTTACCTTCTTCTTAAACGGTTTTAGATAATACGAATGATCAGCATAATCTTGACTATACGCAATGAGTCGCGCAGCCCGTTTCGCCATGAATTTGTACATAGCGAACATCGTATTCTGAATAAACCGGTTAAACACGCCGCTTGGTAATATTAAATCACCATGATGCGTAACCACAACCTGTCGGCCTGCTAGTTTTGCCAGCACACTAATCAATCCGGTTTCAAGCATTGGCGTATTAATAAACACGACATCATTCTGGAGCATCAACCCCAGTGCTGCCCATGGGTATGCAGGCATAATCATCCCGCGGCTTATCGGAATGGGGGGAACCCACAACCGAACCACCCGAACCCCATTATGCATTTCGGTATCGCGCGGCAGAGCCAAATCATACCGTGCGGTCAGCACAGTCACGTCATGCCCGCGGCGCGCCAATTCCTCAGCCACGCGCTGTACATGAATCGTCAGCCCCGTTCGATGAGGCACATAATACAAAAGGCACATCAATATTCGCAGCTTGCGCCCCGGATGATCCGCCTCTTCAATTTTTCCAGCGGTCTCGAATTGATCCGCGGCTTTTGTCACATCAAGTCGATCTTGTTCTTTAGAGAACGACATCCTTACCTACATTCCAATCTGTTGTTCACGCATACGCTGGACGCCGCTAAACAGCTGCCCCATTGAAACGCCTTCTTGCATGAACCCCAACACACCCGTAGTAGCATGTACGGCAAGATTCACAAAGTGTACCGTCACAGCAAAAGCTGTTGCTGTTCCGCTCGGCTCACCATATCCCATTGCTCCCAACACCAGCAGAATCGAAAGTTCATAAGGCCCCAAATTGCCCGGTGCGGCTGGTACGGCAATAGCGAAAGCTGCCGCCGCAATATACAGCATCGTCACAGCCAGATTCGCCTCAGCGTAAAACGTAAACATGAGGACATACCCTGCGGCGGTCGAAAAACCCCAGCTCATCAGTGTCCACACTAAAGCACTCATGAGCGCGCGTGGTTGAGTAAGGGGTAACAATCCATCAAGAAAATGTTCCAACCATCGCAGCAAGCGTTCACCGGTTGTCGTCTGGCGAGTTCTTGCAAACCGTTGCAGCACCGATTCAACCAGCCTACGCGCCAATTGTCGTCGGCTCGCCAATACCACAAGGCAGATAAATCCTGCCACAGCAACAACTGCCGACGAAATAGCATAACGCCGTATCAAATCAGGCACACTACCCTGCGCCAACCCTATCCCCAACGCCACCATCACGACAACACCCAGTAAATCCAGCAAGCGCTCGACAACGATTGTACTCGCTGTCTGCAACGCAGGAACGGGCGGGCTAGCTTGAGTGCTAAGGTAAATGCGGGCAACCTCCCCTATTCGCAGCGGCAGAATACCATTCACCAGATACGCCACATTCATAATGCTAAATGCACGCCGCAGCGGTAGTTGTCCGTTAAGCAGCACACGCCAACGAAATGCCCGTGTCACCAACCCCACCACTAGTAGTGCTATTGTTGGCACGAGATAAATGTAACGGGCATCCCGCAGCGCAGTCTCTACCTGTCGCAAATCATCAATTTGGGAAAGTACGAAATAAACCGCCGCCAAACTGACTACGATGCCAAGAATACCCAATCGCCAGCGTTTCACAGAGTATTTCACCCTTACTCCCGCGGATTAGGTTGGGCATTATACTATCCGTTATAAACTCCTGCCGAGAGTCACTTCCCATACGCTCGGCCTATTCTTGACATCCCCTACCTTCATGCCTATAATTCTTCTCAATCGCGGGTGTAGCTCAGTTGGTAGAGCGTTTGCTTCCCAAGCAAAATGTCACGGGTTCGAGTCCCGTTACCCGCT